>NZ_JADPZX010000001.1:1836250-2142291 GCF_015712165.1 Streptomyces spinoverrucosus
TACCGACCCTGCCCGGACACACCAGCGAGGAACTGCGGTCACTGCTCGCGGACAACTCGCTGCTGCACGAGCTGAGTCACGGCCTCGGCGGGCCGTTCCACCTGCTGTTTCCCCACCGCTTCGACGCCAACGCCGACGCGTTCCGGAAGGTGTTCACGCAGACGGGCGTCGACGGGCGGGTCTACTACGCCAAGAAGGCCAACAAGGCCGCCGTCTACGCCGAGCGGGCCGCCGTGCTGGGGCTCGGCGTGGATGTCGCGAGCCACGGGGAGCTGCGCGAGGCGCTCGCCGCCGGGGTGCCCGGGGCCGACCTGGTCGTCACCGGTCCCGCCAAGGCGGACGAGCTGCTGCGGGTCGCCGTGCTCCAGGGGGCGCTGGTGGCCGTGGACGCGCTCGACGAACTGGAGCGTGTCCTGGGACTGGCCGCCGAACTGGCGCGGAGCGCACGAGTGCTGCTGCGCCGACTGCCGACCGGGCAGCCGCACAGCCGGTTCGGGATGGACGCGGACGAGATCGAGACGGCGCTGCGACGCTGCGCGGGCGGGCCCGTCGAGGTGGCGGGCTTCAGCTTCCATCTCTCCGGTTACGACGTCCAGGCGCGCGCCGACGCGGCCGGTGAGCTGATCCGGCTGTGCCGGTACGCCCGGACGCTGGGCCTGCGGGCCGACGCGATCAGCATCGGAGGCGGTTTCCCGGTCGACTACACGGACGCGGAGAGCTGGCGCCGGTTCACCGAGGAGCAGCGGCCCGAGCACTATCACGCCGAAAAGACGTTCTCCGGCGGTTTCTACCCGTACCACTCCCCCGTCGCCGGGGCCGCCGCCCTGGCCGGGATCCTGGCGGCCGTGCCCGCCGGGGAGAGCGCGCCGCTGGCCGAACTGCTGCGCACGGCCGGGGTGTCGCTGCTCGTGGAGCCGGGGCGGGCGCTGCTGGACCAGGCCGGGTGCACGGTGTTCCGGGTGCGGGGCGTCAAGGAGCGCGACGGGTACGGGATCCTCACCGTGGACGGGAGCAGCCTGAGCCTGTCGGAGCAGTGGTTCGAGAGCGAGTTCCTGCCGGACCCGGTGCTGGTGCCCCGTACCGCACGGGCGCCCGGGGTCTTCCCGGCCTGTGTGGGCGCCGCGACCTGTCTGGAGTCCGACCTGCTCACCTGGCGCAAGGTGCCCTTCCCGAGCCGCCCGCACATCGGCGACCTGCTGGTCTACCTCAACACGGCCGGCTACCAGATGGACTCCAACGAATCCCCGTTCCACGAGCTGCCGTTGCCGCCGAAGGTCGTCATCGAGCGTGCCCCCGGCTCCGCCGTCCGCCCCCGCTGGCGTCTCGACCGCCACCCGTAGGGAGTTCTCGCACCATGTCCATGGATCACCCCCTGCACCGTCCGGCCATCGTCCGCCAGGTCTGCGAACTCATCGGAGCCACCCCGCTGTTCGAGCTCTGCCGCACCGACGCCGACGTACGGCTGCTGCTGAAGCTGGAGCAGTACAACCCGACCGGCACGGCCAAGATACGCATGGCCCGGCAGATGGTCCTCGACGCGGAGGAGCGCGGGCTGCTGCGGCCCGGCGGCCGGATCGTGGAGTCCACCTCCGGCAACACGGGCCTGGGCCTCGCCGTGGTCGCCGCCGAGCGCGGCTACACCTTCACCGCCGTCGTCGACCACCACGCCGCCGCCGACAAGCTGCGCGCCATGAAGGCGCTGGGCGCCGAGCTGATCTATGTCGCCGCCGAGGGCGACGAGGAGCTGGCCACCGCCGCCCGCGAGGAACTCGCCGAGCGACTGGCCGCCGAGAGCGACAACGCGTACTTCACCGAGCAGCACAACAACCCGGCGAACGGGGACGGTTACCGCCCGGTCGCGCATGAACTCGACGCCGCGCTGGACGGCCGTATCGACATCCTCGTCGGAGCCGTCGGCACCGGCGGTGGGCTCTTCGGTACCGGTGGGGAACTCCGGAAGACGGTCCCCGGCGTGCGCATCGTCGGCGTCGAACCCGAGGGGTCCATCGCCTTCGGGCCGCCCGCCCACGACTACTACCAGTCGGGCACCGGCACGCCCGAGGGCGCCACGATCGGGGCGATGGTCGACTACGAGCTGCTCGACGAGGGCGTGAAGGTCGGCGACGTCGAGGCGTTCGCGACCGCGCGGGTCGTCGCCCGGCGCACCGGACTGCTGATCGGCGGCTCGGCGGGCGGCGTGGTGTACGAGGCGCTGGCCCGGCTCTCGTCGCTGCCACCGGGAACGACTATGGTCGCGCTCGTCAACGACGGCGGGGAGAAGTACCTGGACACGGTGTTCGACGACGACTGGATGGCCGCGCGCGATCTCGTCGACCCCGACGTGGAACGCGAGGTCGACGCGCTGCTGACCAAACTCCGCCACGCCTAGAGGAAGTACGCCCAGATTCGATGCCTCCCGCCCTCACCCGTCTTCGCACCGACAGCCGCGCCCTGGCCACGCTCGCCGTGCCGCTCGCGCTCACCCAGCTCGCGCAGGTCGCGCTGACCACCACCGACACCGTCATGATGGGCCTGATCGGCACCGAGGCCCTGGCGGCCGGCGGTCTGGCGATGGTCATCTTCAACCAGCTGCGCACCATGGGCGTCGGCCTGGTCACCGCCGTCGGCAACCAGGTCGCCGCCGCCGACGCGCGCGGCGAGAAGGCCGACTCGGACGCGGCGCAGGAGGACGTCCGGGACCTGGTCCGGGCGAGCCTGCTGCTGGCCACGCTCGCCGGTGCCGCCGGAGCCGTCCTCATGGTCGCCATCGGGCACGCCGTGGTCTGGCTCGGCCAGGACCCGGACGTCGTCGACGCGGCGAAGCCGGTGCTGTACGCGATGGCGCCGGGGCTGCTGCCCTGTCTGTGGTTCCAGGCGATCCGGCAGTTCACCGTCGGCATGCGCCGCCCGCAGGCCCTGCTGCGCATCACGCTCGCCTCGATCGCCGTCAACGCGGGCCTCAACTGGGCGTTCATCCACGGCACTTGGTTCTTCCCCGAGTTGGGTCTGCCCGGCATCGGCCTGGCCACGACCTCCGTGTACGCCCTGTCGTTCCTGGCCCTGTACGCCTCCGCCCGCCGCGATGCGCGGCTCGCGCCGCTGCTGTCCCTGAGCATCTGGAAGACCCGGCCCGCGACCCTGCGCCGGCTGACGTCACTCGGTACGCCGATCGCCGCGACCTACGGCTCCGAGGCGGGGTTCTTCTCCGTCGTCGCCCTGCTGGTCGGCAGCTTCGGCACGGCCGCGCTGGCCGCGCACACGGCCGTCAACCAGCTCGTCTACATCGTGTTCCAGATCGCGGTGGGCCTCTCGCACGCCGCGTCCCTCGGCGTCAGCCGGGAACTCGCCCTCGGCAACACGGCCGCGGCCCGGCGGCTGCAGACGACCGCGCTCGCGATGGCCGCGACGGTGATGGCGGCGGTGGCGGTCGTCTATGTGACCGTGCCCCGGCTGGTCCTGGCCCCGTTCTTCGACACCGCCGACACGACCACGACGGACATCGCCACGAACCTTCTGCTGGTCGCCGCCGTACTCCAGTTCTTCGACTGCGCACAGAACATCGGCGTGGGCCTGCTGCGCGGTCTGGACGACACCAAGGGCGGCTTCCGGGTCACCCTCGTCGGCTACTGGCTGGTCGGGCTGCCCGCCGCCGCACTGTTCGGTTTCGCCCTGGGCCTGGACACCCTCGGCATCTGGCTCGGCCTGCTCACCGGCCTCGCCACCACGGCGGCGCTGCTGCTGCGCCGGTTCGGGCAGGGCATCGCCCGGCGGAGCACGGCCTCCGCGCCTGCCGCCGTGTGATCCGGCGGCAGGCGCGTTTCCCAACGGGAGGGGCTACGCGGGCCTACAGGTCGTCGCCCGAGTCCGGGTAGTCCTGGCGGTCCCCTTCCGGGTTCAGTGGGTCGTGGCCCACGGCGGCGAGGACGAGATACGCGCCGTAGGGCCCCGAGGTGCCGACGCCGGTCGCCTCGGCCTGCGCCTGACCGCCTTCGAGCCACGCGTCCTCGGTCACCCGCAGGTCCGGGGCGCCGAGGGTCCCGAGCAGCGAGCGCAAGGCATCGCCCGGCCCGCCCTCGGGCAGCGGGACCGCCACGAGCAGCTGCGCCACAAACCCCTCGCGCAGCCCGTCGGGGTGCGCCTCGCTGAACTCCATCGCCACCGGCCGCAGTTCGGTGACCAGCGGCAGCCAGGCGCGCACGGCCTCGTCCGGGACGCGGACCCGCGGCAGGTTCAGATCGATCCGGAAGACCACCTGGTCCGGGTCGAACACCTTGGTGTATTCCATCAGTGCGTCACGTGCCCATCGGGCGAGATGTTGGCATGCGAGTAGTCCTTCCCTTGGTTCTTGCTGCCGGCGAAGACCTCGAAGCCCTTCCCCTTGGGAATCTGGACGTCCCATTCCTGCTTGCCGTCCTTGGCCCGCGTCCAGATGTTGTCGTAGGCGTCCTTGAATCCGCCGCCGGGGACCTGCGGGCGCTTCGGGTCCCACTTCTTCGGCGGCACGAAGGGGATGGGGCCCGACGTCGGCAGGCCGTGCTTCTTGGCCGTGGCCAGCCACTGCTTGTTGCCGTAGGCCTTCGCGGAGTCCTTGGCCAGCTTGTTGATCTTCGTCAGGGCGTCGTGCCACTGGGTGGGCTGGAGGTGCTTGACGCTCTTGGCGGCCCGCTCGACCCAGCCCAGGTCGTCGACGTGCTTCGCCAGGTACTCGAACTTCTCCAGGTACTTGGCGAACTTGGCGGGCTTGGCCAGCGCGTCGCCGACGTACGGGACCATGGCCGCGAGCGAGAGCCCGGCGCCCGACCAGTCGCCCTTGAACAGGCTCAGCAGGCCGGAGGCGCCGTCACTCGCGGGCGTCGGGTCGAACAGGCCCGTGACATCGAGAACGAGCTGCGCCTTGTCGGAGGCGGACAGGCCGCCCTCGCCGGCCAGGTCGTCGCCCGAGTCGGGGTAGGCCTGGGTGCCGTCGCCCTCCTGCGCCGGGGCCTGCGCCTCGGTGGCGAGCTCCTCGATGATCTTTTCCAGAGCCGAGGCGAGGGCCTCGGACGCGGCCTGGAAGGCGGCGGCCGCGTCCTGGCCCGCGGCGATGGCCGAGGCCTGGGCGTCGGCGGCCTGCTGGTAGGCGTAGTCGGCGGAGGCACGGGCCCGGGTCGCCGACGTGGCGGCGGCGTTGGCGGAGGCGTTGGCGGAAGCGGCGGCCTGCCAGGCGGTGGCCTCGGCGCTCTTGGCGCGGTCGGCGGACTGGCGGGCCTGCGCGGCGGACGCCTCCGCCTGGTCGGCGAAGTTGTCGGCCTCGGTGGCGTATCCGGCGGCCTCCGTCTTCGACCGCTTGGCCTGTTCGGCGTACTCGGCGGCCTCCGCGGCGGCGTTGCGGGCCTTGGCGGCGGCCTCGGCCGCGACGGCCGCGTTCTCGTTGGCGGTCGCGGCGGTCTTCGCGGCCTGGGCGATCAGCTTCTGCACACCGGCCACGTGGGTGGCGTGCTCGTAGTCCTGACGGGCCGTCTTGTACTGCACGGAGGCCACGAAGTCGCGCAGCATCGGGCGCGGCCCGGCGAGCGCGACCCGGGCGGCGGCCTCCGTCTGCGCTCCGCCGTTGTCCATGATCGACAGGGCGGTGGCGCGGTCGTCCTCCTCGCGGGCCTTGTACTGGCCGACCAGCAGGAACTCGCGCAGCGCGGCCGTGGTGCCCGCGTCGATGGCCGCGCTCGCGTCCCGCTTCACCGCGGGGCCGCCCTGCTCGGACAGTTCGAGGACGCGTACCCGGTACTCGTCGGCCTGCGCGGTGTGCTGGCCCTGCTCCAGGAAGGCGACGACGTCCTGGTGGGTGCCGGCGAGCGCGGCGGTGGCGGCCTCCTTGAGCCCCGCCGGGCCGGTCTGCGCGAGATGGGCGGCGGTGCTGCGGTCGTCCATCTCGGCGGCGTCGGCCCGGCCGGTGCGCACCCAGGCGAGGACGTCCTCGTCGGTGCCGGTCAGCGCGGCCTCGGCGGCCCGCTGGGTCCACGAGCCGCCCTTCTCCAGGAGCCGCAGCGCGGCCTTGCGGCCCTTGGCGACAGCGACGGCGCGCTCGGTGCCCGGCGCGGCGGCCTCCTGCAGCAGCTGCTTGGTCTCGGCGTCCCGCTTGTCCTCCTCGGTCCGCTCGGCGTCCTTGCGCTGCTGCTCGGCGTCGTAGGCCTGCTTGCGCTCCTCGGCGACCTGGAGGGCGTGCTCGGTGTCGTTCTGCAGCCGGGCCTGCTCGGTGGCGCGTGCGGTCTGCTCGACCGCGCGGGCCTTGGCCACGGCGGCGGTGGCGACCTTCGCGGCGGCGAGCGCGGCGTTGGCGTGGGCGGTGGACTTGTTGGCGTAGTCGAGAGCCAGACCCGCGTTGTCGGCCGCCTCGTTGGCGGCCTTGGCGGCGGCCTGGGCGTGGGCGGCCGCCTCGTTGGCGGCGTCGCGCGACTCGCGGGCGGCGCTCGCCGCCTGGTTGGCGAAGGCCTCGGCGGCGTTGGCCGCGTTGGTGGCGGTGGCCGCGGCCCTGCGGGCACGGGCGGCCGCTTCCGAGGCGCGACGGGCCTCGGACTCGGCGACGTTGGCCTGCTGTCCGGCCTCGGCGGCGGCGGTCGCGGCGGCGGCCGCGTGCTGGCCCGCACTGGCCGCGGACAGCGCGGCCTTCACCGCTTCGAGTACGGCGTCGAGGGCGTGGCCGACCGCCGTGGCGGCGTTGCGGGCGCTGTCGGCGGCCTTGTTGGCGTCGGCGGCGGCCTTGCGCGCGGCGGCGGCCTGGCCGGCGTCCTTGGAGGCGGCGGTGGCGGAGCTGTAGGCGCGGGCGGCGGCCTGGCCCGCGGCGGCGGCCGCGGCGGCCGCGGCGGAAGCCGCGTTGGCGGCGGTGCGGGCCGCGTTGGTGGCCTCGTTGGCGGCGCGGATCGCGGTGCTGGCCGCACTGGCCGCGGCGTTGGCGGCGTCGGCGGCGCGTCCGGCGGCGGCCGACGCCTTGGCGGCGGAGTCCTTGGCGGCCGCGGTCTCCTGGGCCGCCTTCTCGGCGGCCTCCTTGGCCTTCTGGGCGGCGAGGACCGCGCGGGCGGATGTCTCCTTGGCCTTCTCCGTCTCCGCCTTGGCCTTGTTGCCCGCCTTCTTGGCGAGGGAGGCCAGCTCGGCGACCGACATCATCTCCTGGTCGCGGGCGCGCGCGACGTGCTGGCCGGACTCGACGAACTCGTGGATGTCGGCGTCCGTCCCGCCGAGCGCGGTCTGGGCGGCGGCCTTCACCTGCGGCCCGCCCAGGTTCATGATCGAGAGGGTCTCGACGCGCTCGTCCTCGGCGCGCGCGACGTACCGGCCGGTGGTGAGGAAGTCCGCGAGCGCCTGCTCGGTACCGGCGTCGAGCGCGGTCTGTCCCGCTCGCCGCACGGCCGTGCCGCCGGCGTTCATGACGCGGAGCACCTCGACGCGCTGGTCGTCCTGGTGGGGCGCCTTCCAGCCGGTCTCCAGGAACGCCGCCATCTCCTCCGGCGTGCCACCCAGGGCCAGTTGGGCGGCCTGGCGCACGCCGGGGCCGGCGTCGTTGAGCAGCCGCAGTACGGCGAGTCGGTTGTCCTCCTCGACGACGGCGGCCCGCTCGGTGCTGAGGAACTTCTGCACGTCGGCGTCGGTGCCGGCGAGCGCCTGCGCCGCGGCGGCCTTGGTGGCCTTGCCTCCGGTGCGCCACAGGGCGAGCGCCTCGGCACGGCCGGCGGGGGCGATGTCGTCGGCGCTCGCGGTGAGGCTCAGCGTTCCGGCGGTCAGCGTCAGCGTGGTGACGCAGGTGACCGCGGCCCGCAACAGGGCACGGCCTCGCCCCGGGGCATGCCGCCGGTGGAGTCTTCGGGGGAATATCACAGAAATGGGCTCCCTTGTGTGTCGGCGCGGACCACCGACGGAATTCGCCGAAGCAGGATCACACAGGTCAGGAGGGCGTTACGCCTTCGACTCCCCTTGTTTTTCGACTCTTTATCAAAGTCCGTACAACCATCTGCCGACATGATCGAGATCACTGGCGGAATGGTAAGTTCCGCCCAGTTTGTAGTGACTGGTCGACTGGACAAGGTAAAGAGCAAGGGGATTCCATGTGTGGCCGACGTGACTCCCGGAAGTACGGCTGATGTTCCGGCCGGGAGTTGGGGGGCTGATTTGTTGATTCCGGTCGCCTTCACACCCGCCCTGCACGCGTTCCGGCAATGCGACCGGGACCTACTCCTAGGAATGTGATGAAGGCACGTAGCGCAATAGTGCGCACTCTGGGCGCGGCCGCAGCGGCGGGCGCCCTGGCATGGATCGCGGTGACCGGCGGCGCGACGGGCACGCCCACCGCGCAGGACTCCGCGGCCCTCGCGGCCGTCGCGGGCGAGAACCCGGGCTACGCCGTGGAGGACTACAACTACCCGCAGGCCGACAGGATCCTGGCCGAGAAGAACATCGTGCTCAAGCGCGGCGACGGACACATCACCCTCGTCGACTGCGCGAGCGGCACCGGCTTCCTGGAGGTCTGGGCCCGCAGCAAGGACAAGATCTGCTTCCAGGTCTCCGGCAACTCCGGCTGGCTGACCATGGAGATCCCCTCCGTCTACGGCGTCAAGGGCAACGACTACGCGACGCAGGTCGACATGACCGTCGGCACCGAGGAGAAGTCCTTCGACATCGCCAAGAACGCCTGGACCGCGGTGGGCGAGAGCGCGGACGAGCAGGGTCGCGAGCACATGCTCGTGGAGATCCGCTCCTCCAAGTAACTCCCGCGCCAAGCCCGTTGTCGGTCCTGCCGCCCTCCGGCCACCGCCGGACGCGCAGACCTCGTACGAAGGAAGCAAAGGTCATGCATCCCACCAGACCCCTCCGGCTCGCCGCGCTCGCCGCGAGTCTGGTCGCGGGCCCCGTCGCGCTGTGCGCCGCGCCCGCCTCCGCCGTCTCCGGCGCCCCCGCCGGAGACACCAGCCAGGCCTACACCGCCCAGCTGATCATCGGCGACCACACCCGCGGCTGCTCCGCTGTCCTCGTCGACACCGAGTGGCTGCTCACCGCCGCCAGCTGCTTCGCCGACGACCCGGCGGCGAGCCTCGCGGTCCCGGCGGGCAAGCCGAAGCTGAAGACCACCGCGACCATCGGCCGCGCCGACCTGTCCGGTACCGGCGGCTCGGTCCGCGAGGTCGTCGAGCTCGTCCCGCGCTCGGACCGCGACGTGGTCCTGGCCCGCCTCAACCGCCCGGTCACCAACGTGGCCCCGATCGCCCTGGCGACCGCGCTGCCCGCCGCGGGCGAGGAGCTGAAGTTCGCCGGGTACGGGCGGACCAAGACCGAGTGGGCGCCGCTGAAGCTGCACACCGGCGCGTTCGGCGTGGACTCCGTCGCCGCGACCACCGCCACCGTCACCGGCAAGGACGGCGCGGCCGCGTGCATGGGCGACAGCGGTGGCCCCGTGGTCCGCGTGGCGGGCACCACCCACCAGCTGGTCGCCGTCAACAGCCAGTCGTTCCAGGGCGGCTGCTTCGGCATCGACGCCGCCGAGACCCGCACCGGCGGCGTCGTGGCCCGCGTCGACGACCTGGCCTCCTGGGTCAACTCCAAGGTCAACACGGTCCGCAGGACCGACTTCAACGGTGACGGCGTCGAGGACGTCGCGATCGCCGACCCCAAGGCGACCGTGGGCGGCGACGCCGAGGCGGGCCTGATCCGGATCGTCTACGGCGGCGGCAAGGGCACCGCCGAGATCAACCAGGACCTCGACTGGGTGCCCGGCGGCGCGGAGCCGGGCGACTGGTTCGGCGAGGCCATCGACACCGTCGACTACAACGAGGACGGCTACACCGACCTCGTCGTCGGCACGCCGAGCGAGTCCATCGGCTCCGCCGCCGACGCCGGCATGGTCGACGTCTTCTACGGCGCGGCACAGGGCATCGGCACCGGCGCCACCAAGAACGCCCACTTCGAGCAGGGCTCGGGCGCCGGGGCCATCAAGGCCTCCACCCCCGAGACCGGCGACCGCATGGGCCACGCGGTGGCCGCGGGCACCACCGCCGCCGGTGAGCCGTACCTGCTGATCGGCACCCCGGGCGAGGCGCTGGGCTCCATCGCCAAGGCGGGCCAGGCGTTCTACGTGCGCGGCACCACCAACGCCTCCATCCACCAGGACAAGGCGGACGTCCCCGGCGCGGCGGAGGCCAACGACGGCTTCGGCTCCGCGGTGGCGGGCGACTCCAACCACATCGTCATCGGTGCCCCGAACGAGAACATCGGCGGTGACGACGCCGCGGGCAACCTCGCGGTCCTGAGCCACAAGCTCACCTCCGAGGGCATGCCCACCCCGCAGTTCGGTCTGGACCAGGACCTCACCAACGTCTCCGGAGGCGCCGAGGCGGGCGACCAGTTCGGCTTCTCCCTCGCCCTGGTCGACTACCGTCCCTCGGGTGCCGCGACCGCCAACGAGTCGATCCTCGCGATCGGTTCGCCCGGTGAGGCCGTGTCCATCGACGGCGGCGCCACCCAGCGCGCCAACGCGGGCCGCGTCGTCCTCGGCCGTGTCACCGCCGCGGGCACGTGGGCCGAGCTGCGCGAGCTCCAGCAGGGCACCGCTGACGACACCGTCGTCGGCACCGTCGAGGCCGGCGACCGCATGGGCGAGTCGCTGACCGCCGTCAACACCGCTCCGCGCTCGGTCGGCACCGCCGCCACCATGAAGCTGGCCGTCGGCACCCCCAGTGAGGCCATCGGTACGACGGCCAAGGCGGGCGCGATCCACACCTTCTCGCTCATCGGCGCCGCCGGTGACAACGACAAGTGGATCGAGGCCGGCAACGGCAACGGCATCCCCGGCCCCGCGGGCGCCAACCAGTACCTGGGCAAGAGCATCCACTTCACCGGTACTCACCTGTACGTGGGCATGGCCTACGGCCCCGCCACCTACGGCGCCGTCCACGCCCTGCCCATGTCCAACGTGATCCCGGGCGGCACGGTGGCCCCGGTCACCACGTACCAGCCGGGCCAGGGCGGCCTGCCCAACGCGGGCGCCCGCTTCGGCTACGTGGTCCGCTAGCTCCCCGGACGGGCCCGCGCCCGTCACCACGTCCAAGAGCCCCCGGTATCCCCGGGGGCTCTTGCCTTGGGACCGCGGGGTCAGCTCTTGGCCAGCTTGATGTCCCCCCGATGTGCCGCGTGGAAGTCGGGCAGCGGCAGGCCGAGGGCGCCCTGCGGGCGCAGTTCCATGAGCGTGGCCTCGGCGTGGGCGGCGCCCTCCTTGAGCACGTGGTTGCGCGGCTTGCCGGTGTTCTCCCAGCGGTGCTCCTTGCCGTCGCAGACGGCACGTGCGGCGCCGAGGCCGTACCGGATCGTGGGGTCGCCCTGGGCGATGGAGGAGCTGACGAAGACCGGGCCGCTGTTGCCCTCGCAGCGGTAGGTGCCGGTGAGGGTGATCGTGCCGTCCGGGGTGACCCGGCCCTTGGGGTCGACGGTGACCGACTGGTGCGAGTCGGCGGCCGCCGACGTGGCGGGCGCGGCGGCGAGCAGGGCCAGGACGGCGGTGGCGGCCGCGCCGAGTGCGGGACGCATGGTCATGGAAGGACCTCCTGAAGTGGGGCCTCCACTGGTACCGGCCACCCGCGTCCGGTGGCGTGACCGTCACTCCTTCGGTGGCGAGTCCACCCGGCCGTCCGGGAACCGACCGGGCGGGCCCTGGTGCTCGAAGCCCGACGGCCGGGTGGTCGCGCCCTGGCGTCAGGGCAGCACGGCGAACCCGTCCAGCTCCACCATCGCCGCCTCGTCCCACAGCCGTACGACCTCGACGACCGCCATGGCGGGATAGTTCCGTCCGGCCAGGCTCCGCCAGATACGGCCCAGTTCGGGGGCGTGGGCGCGGTAGGCGGCGACGTCGGTGGCGTAGACGGTGACGCGGGCCAGGTCGGACGGGGTGCCGCCGGCCGCGCGCAGGGCGGTCAGCAGGTTGCCGAGTGCCTTCTCGAACTGTTCGGGCAGGGTGTCACCGGTGACCTTGCCGTCGGTGTCGAGGGCGGTCTGGCCGGCCAGGAACACCAGCCGGGAGCCGGTGGCGACAACGGCGTGCGAGAAGCCGGTGGCCGGGGAGAGGTCGGGCGGGGTGATGCGCTCGGCGGTCACGGTCGGGCCTCCAGGGTCTCCGTGTTCTCCAGGGTCTCCGTGTTCTCCAGGGTCTCCGAGGTCTCCGGGGTCTCCAGGGTCTCCAGGGTCTCCAGGGTCTCCAGGGTCTCCAGGGCGCCGTACAACTCCTTGGCGATGATGCCGCGTTGGACCTCGCTCGCCCCTTCGTAGACGCGGGGGGCGCGCACCTCGCGGTAGAGGTGTTCCAGCAGATGGCCGCGGCGCAGCGCCCGCGCCCCGTGCAGTTGGACGGCCGCGTCGACGACGTACTGCGCCGTCTCGGTGGCGAGCAGTTTCGCCATCGCGGCCCGCTTCGGGACACCGTCCGCGCCGTCGTCGTACGCCGTCGCCGCCGCGTACACCATCAGGCGGGCCGCCTCCGTGCGTACGGCCATCTCGGCGACCTGGTGGGCGACGGCCTGAAGGTCCCTCAGCTTGCCGCCGAACGCCTCCCGGCGGGCGGTGTGCGCGAGGCCGGCGTCCAGCGCGGCCTGTGCCATCCCGACGGCGAAGGCGCCGACGCTGGGCCGGAACAGGTTGAGCGTGCCCATGGCGACCCGGAAGCCCCGGTCGACCTCGCCGAGCACGTCGTCGGCGGTGACGGGCACGGCGTCGAAGTGGAGGGCCCCGATGGGGTGCGGGGAGAGCATGTCGAGCCCGGTGCCGGTGAGGCCGGGCCGGTCGGCCGGCACGAGGAAGGCGGTGACTCCGCGCGCACCCGCATCCGGGGTCGTACGCGCGAAAACGGTGTAGAAGTCGGCCTCGGGCGCGTTGGAGATCCAGCACTTCTCACCGCTGAGCCGCCAGCCCGAGCCGCCGTCGGGGTCGGCGGCGAGGGACAGTGCCGCCGCGTCCGAGCCCGCGCCCGGCTCGCTCAGGGCGAAGGCGGCCACCACGCTGCCCTCGCGTACCCCCGGCAGCCAGCGGTCGCGTTGTTCCGGGGTGCCGTGTGCGTGGACCGGGTGGGCGCCCAGGCCCTGGAGGGCGAGGGCGGTCTCGGCCTCGGTGCAGGCATACGCGAGGGACTCGCGCATCAGGCACAGGTCGAGGGCGCCGGACGTGAACAGCCGGTCCAGCAGGCCGAGGCGGCCGAGTTCGGTGACGAGCGGGCGGTTGACGTGGCCGGGTTCGCCCTTCTCGGCGAGCGGGCGCAGCCGTTCGGCGGCAAGGGTGCGCAGCTCGGCACACCAGGCGGCTTGTTCCGGTTCGAGCGAGAATGCGGGCACTGCCGGTCCTCCCTCCGGAGCGGTCTCACCCGACGGTATCGCGCCCCGTTGACTGCCGTCACCAACACGATACGCTCCTGGTGCGAGCCCACCACGACGCCCACCAGGCAAGGGGGCGAACCACCATGGACGACCGTCCGATCCGCTCGGCCCACGTCGACACCTTCGCGCGCGACCACCTCCCACCGCGCGAGCAGTGGCCCGACCTCCGCTTCGACCTGCCGGAGCTGCGCTACCCCGAACGGCTGAACTGCGCCGCCGAGCTCCTGCACGGCCCGCCCGACGACCGCCCGGCGTTCCACACCCCGGGCGGCCCCACCTGGACCTACGGCGACCTGCGCGCCCGCGTGGACCGGCTCGCGCACATCCTCACCACCGGCCTCGGCGTCGTCCCCGGCAACCGTGTCCTGCTGCGCGGCCCCACCACGCCGTGGCTGGCCGCCTGCTGGCTGGCGGTGCTGAAGGCGGGCGCGGTCGCCGTCACCGTGCTGGCCCAGCAGCGCCCGCACGAGCTGAGCACGATCTGCGAGATCGCCCGCGTGAAGCACGCGCTGTGCGACATCCGGGCCGTCGACGACCTCGCCAAGGCGGAGATACCGGGCCTGCGGATCACGACGTACGGCGGGGACGCGCCCGACGACCTCCTGAACCTCCCGGCGCCCGGCGCGCCGTACCCGGCCGTGGACACCGCGGCCGACGACGTGGCGCTGATCGCGTTCACCTCCGGCACCACCGGTCGCCCGAAAGGGTGCATGCACTTCCACCGGGATGTGCTGGCGATCGCGGACACCTTTTCGAAGCATGTGCTGCGCCCCCACGCCGAGGACGTCTTCGCGGGCAGTCCCCCGCTCGGCTTCACCTTCGGCCTCGGCGGTCTCGTCGTCTTCCCGCTGCGGGCCGGCGCCAGCGCGCTGCTGCTCGAACAGGCGGGCCCCAAGCAGCTCTTGCCCGCGATCACCGAGCACCGGGTGTCGGTGCTGTTCACCGCGCCGACCGCGTACCGCGCCATGCTCGGGGAGCTCGACGGCCACGACCTGACGTCCCTGCGCCGCTGTGTCTCGGCCGGCGAGAACCTGCCCGCGGGCACCTGGCGGGCCTGGCACGAACGCACCGGGCTGCGCGTCATCAACGGCATCGGCGCCACCGAGCTGCTGCACATCTTCATCTCGGCGGCCGACGAGCACATCAGGCCCGGGACCACCGGGATGCCCGTCCCCGGCTGGCACGCGCGCGTGGTCGACGACGAGGGGCGCGAACTGCCCGACGGCGAGCCGGGACTACTGGCCGTGCGCGGGCCGGTCGGCTGCCGGTATCTCGCCGACCCACGCCAACGGGAGTACGTACGCGGCGGCTGGAACATCACCGGCGACACCTACGTCCGCGAGCCCGACGGCTACTTCCGGTACGTCGCCCGCGCCGACGACATGATCATCTCGGCCGGGTACAACATCGCCGGACCCGAAATCGAGGACGCGCTGCTGCGGCACCCGGACGTGGTGGAGGCGGCGGTCGTCGGCCGGCCCGACGAGGCACGCGGCATGGCGGTGGTGGCGTACGCCGTCCTCAAGGAGGGCGCCGAACGGGACGCCGCGACCCTGCGCGCCTTCGTCCTCTCCGAGCTCGCGCCCTACAAATGCCCCCGCGAGATCGTCTTCCTGGACGCCCTCCCGCGCACCGCCACCGGAAAGCTCCAGAGGTTCCGCCTGCGCACCGAAGGTGACCAGCAGTGATCCGTACGACCTAAGATGATCAACGTGTCCGACCAGCACGCCCCCCGGTCTCTCATCGTCACGCTCTACGGCGCGTACGGCCGCTTCATGCCCGGCCCGCTACCGGTCGCCGAGCTGATCCGGCTGCTCGCCGCGGTCGGGGTGGACGCGCCCTCGGTGCGCTCGTCGGTGTCCCGCCTCAAGCGGCGCGGCCTGCTCGTCCCCGCCCGCACCGAGCAGGGCGCGGCAGGCTACGAACTCTCCCCGGACGCCCGCCAGTTGCTCGACGACGGCGACCGGCGCATCTACGCCACCGCGCCGCCCGAGGACGAGGGCTGGGTGCTGGCGGTGTTCTCCGTGCCCGAGTCGGAACGGCAGAAGCGGCACGTGCTGCGCTCCCGTCTGGCCGGGCTCGGCTTCGGCACGGCCTCACCCGGCGTGTGGATCGCCCCCGCCCGGCTCTACGAGGAGACCCGGCACACCCTGCAACGGCTGCGCCTCGACCCGTACGTCGACCTCTTCCGCGGCGATCATCTCGGTTTCGCGCCGACCGTCGAGGCGGTCGCCCGCTGGTGGGACCTCGCCGCGATCGCCAAGCAGCACGAGGCATTCCTCGACCGGCACGAGCGCGTGCTGCACGACTGGGAGCGGCGCACCGACACCCCGCCCGAGGAGGCCTACCGGGACTACCTGCTCGCCCTGGACTCCTGGCGCCATCTGCCGTACACCGACCCGGGCCTGCCGGCGAGCCTGCTGCCCGCGAACTGGCCGGGCGCGCGGTCGGCGGCGGTGTTCCGGGGACTGCACGAGCGGCTGCGGGACGCGGGGGCGGTCTTCGCGGGCCTCTGACCGCGCACGACGTGACCTCAATCACATCAGCGGTCACTAACGGAACCCTCAGCTTGTTCTTCCCCTCTTCTCAAGTTTCTTACCTAGCGTCCGTTGAGCCGCACGCCAGGAGAGAAAGAGGATGCTGCGCATGACCACCACCGGAAGGCCTCCCGGGGCCACGGTCTGGCTCACGGGGCTGCCGAGCGCGGGTAAGACCACGATCGCCCGTCACCTGGCCGAACGGCTGAAGGCCCAGGGACATCGCGTGGAGGTCCTGGACGGGGACGAGATCCGCCGCTTCCTCTCCGCCGGCCTCGGCTTCTCCCGCGAGGACCGCAACACCAACGTGCAGCGCATCGGTCTCGTCTCCGAGGTGCTCGCCCGCAACGGCGTCCTGTCCGTCGTCCCGGTCATCGCCCCCTACGCCGACAGCCGCGCAGCGGTCCGCAAACGGCACGAGGCGAGCGGGACGCCGTACGTCGAGGTGCATGTCGCCACGCCGGTCGAGGTGTGCAGCGAGCGCGACGTGAAGGGGCTGTACGCCCGCCAGGCCGCGGGTCAGATGGTCGGACTGACCGGCGTGGACGACCCGTACGAGCCGCCGACGGACCCGGCGCTGGTGCTGAAGACGCAGGACCAGACGCCCGAGGAGTCGGCCGACGCGGTGTACGCGGTGCTGGCGGAGCGGGGGCTCGTGTGAGTGCCTTCGCGCTGTCGCACCTGGACGCGTTGGAGTCCGAGGCGGTGCACATCTTCCGCGAGGTGGCGGGCGAGTTCGAACGGCCGGTGATCCTGTTCTCCGGCGGCAAGGACTCCATCGTCATTCTGCATCTGGCACTCAAGGCCTTCGCGCCCGCGACGGTGCCCTTCTCGCTGCTGCACGTCGACACCGGCCACAACTTCCCCGAAGTCCTCGACTACCGCGACCGTGTGGTGGCCGCACATGGGCTGCGCCTCCATGTGGCCTCCGTACAGGACTACATCGACCGCGGTGTGCTACGCGAACGCCCCGACGGCACCCGCAACCCACTCCAGACACTGCCGCTCACGGAGAAGATCCAGGCCGAGCGGTTCGACGCCGTGTTCGGCGGCGGACGCCGCGACGAGGAGAAAGCGCGGGCCAAAGAGCGCGTCTTCTCGCTGCGCGACGAGTTCTCCCAGTGGGACCCACGCAGGCAACGCCCCGAGCTGTGGAACCTGTACAACGGACGGCACGCCCCCGGCGAACACGTCCGCGTCTTCCCCCTGTCCAACTGGACCGAGCTGGACGTCTGGCAGTACATCGCCCGCGAAGACGTCGAGCTGCCCGCCATCTACTTCGCGCATCACCGGGAGGTCTTCCAGCGCAACGGCATGTGGCTGACCGCCGGTGACTGGGGCGGGCCCCGTGACACCGAGACCGTCGAGAAACGGCAGGTCCGCTACCGCACTGTCGGCGACATGTCCTGCACCGGGGCCGTCGACTCCGACGCCGACACCATCGAGAAGGTGATCGCCGAGATCGCCGCCTCCCGCCTCACCGAACGCGGCGCCACCCGCGCCGACGACAAACTCTCCGAGGCCGCGATGGAAGACCGCAAGCGCGAGGGGTACTTCTAGCCATGACCACCGACACCCTCCGCCTCGCCACCGCCGGCTCCGTCGACGACGGCAAATCCACCCTCGTCGGCCGACTGCTGCACGACTCCAAGTCCATCCTCACCGACCAGCTGGAAGCGGTCACCCGCGCCTCCCGCGGCGACGGCCCCGACCTCGCCCTGCTGACGGACGGCCTGCGCGCCGAGCGCGAACAGGGCATCACCATCGACGTCGCCTACCGCTACTTCGCCACACCCCGACGCCGCTTCATCCTCGCCGACACGCCAGGACACGTGCAGTACACCCGCAACATGGTCACCGGCGCCTCCACGGCCGAGCTGACCGTCATCCTCGTCGACGCCCGCAACGGCATCGTCGAACAGACCCGCCGCCACGCCGCCATCGCCGCCCTCCTCCGCGTCCCCCACATCGTCCTCGCCGTCAACAAGATGGACCTCACCGGATACCAGCAACCGGTGTTCGAGCACATCGCCGAGGACTTCGCGGGCCACGCGGCCGAGCTGGGCCTGCCCGGCTTCACGCCGATCCCGGTGTCGGCGCTGGCCGGGGACAACGTGGTGGAGCGTTCGACGCGCATGGCCTGGTACGAGGGTCCGGCCCTGCTGGAGTTCCTGGAGAGCGTGCCCGTCACTACCGCCCCGGCCGACGCGCCCGCCCGTTTCCCCGTGCAGTACGTCATCCGGCACGGCGAAGTCCGCCACTACGCCGGTCAGTTGGCGTCCGGCTCGCTGTGCGTCGGGGACCGGGTGACCATCCATCCGACCGGCGAGACCTCCGAGATCGCCGGCATCGACGTCCTCGGCACACCGGCCGACCGGGCCCACGCCCCGCAGTCGGTCAGCCTGCGCCTGGCCGACCAACGGGACGTCTCGCGCGGCGACATGATCACGGCCGGGGTCGGCGTCCCCGCGCTCACCCAGGATGTCCGCGCGGCCGTCTGCCACCTGGCCGACCGCCCGCTGCGGGCCGGCGACCGGGTGCTGCTCCGGCACACCACCCGGACGGTCAAGGCGATCGTCAAGGACCTGGCCGGCGCCACCGAACTCACGGCGAACGACCTGGCCCGCGTCACCCTGCGCACCGCCGAGCCGCTGCCCCTGGACGACTACGCCGTCTCCCGCCGCACCGGTGCGTTCATCCTGATCGACCCGGCGGACGGCGCGACCCTCACGGCCGGGATGGTCGACCTCAGCTCCCCAGGGTGAGCCGGGGTTTGGGGGCGTCGGTGCGTCCGGTCCGGGGTGGCCGGCTGCCCGCCCGGTACGGCGCCGGCCAGACGACGCCCGGACCGTCGTACCCCTGCTCGGCGGCCGCGTGCAGCGTCCAGTGCGGGTCGTACAGGTGCGGGCGGGCCAGCGCGCACAGGTCCGTGCGGCCCGCCAGGAGCAGGGAGTTGACGTCGTCCCAGGAGGAGATCGCGCCGACCGCGATCACCGGGACGCCCGCCTCGTGCCGGATCCGGTCCGCGTACGGCGTCTGGTACGACCGCCCGAACTCCGGCCGTTCCTCGGCCACCACCTGCCCGGTCGACACGTCGATGGCGTCGGCGCCGTGCGCGGCGAAGGCCCGGGCGATCGCGACGGCCTCCTCGGGCGTGGTGCCGCCCTCGGCCCAGTCGGCGGCCGAGATCCGCACGGTCATGGGTTTCTCCTCCGGCCACACGGCCCGTACGGCGTCGAAGACCTCCAGCGGGAAGCGAAGCCGTTTCGCGAGCGAGCCGCCGTAGGCGTCGGTGCGCCGGTTGGTCAGCGGGGAGAGGAAACCGGAGAGCAGATAGCCGTGGGCGCAGTGCAGTTCGAGCAGATCGAAGCCGGCCCGCGCGGCACGCCAGGCGGCGGCGGTGAACTGCTCTCTTATGTCGGTCAGTTGGGCACGGGACAGCTCGCGCGGGGTCTGACTGCCGGGCTTGTACGGCAGCGGGGAGGCGGCCACGAGCGGCCAGTTGCCGTCGTCGAGCGGCTCGTCCATCCCCTCCCACATGAGCTTGGTCGAGCCCTTGCGCCCGCTGTGGCCGAGCTGCACGCCGATTCCGGTGCCGGGGGCCTGGGCGTGCACGAAGTCGGTGATCCGGCGCCAGGCCTCGGCCTGCCTGCCGGTGTACAGGCCGGCACAGCCGGGCGTGATCCGGCCCTCCGGGCTCACGCACACCATCTCGGTCATCACCAGCCCGGCGCCGCCGAGCGCGCGGGCGCCGAGGTGGACGAGGTGGAAGTCGCCGGGGACGCCGTCGACCGCCGAGTACATGTCCATCGGCGAGACCACGACCCGGTTGCGCAGGGTCAGGCCGCGCAGCCGGAACGGGGTGAACATCGGGGGTGTGCCGGGCGGGCAGCCGAACTCGCGCTCCACGGCCTCGGTGAAGTGCGCGTCGCGCAGCCGGAGGTTGTCGTGGGTGACGCGGCGGCTGCGGGTGAGCAGGTTGAAGGCGAACTGGCGGGGGCGCTGGCCGAGGTGGAGGGAGAGGTTCTCGAACCATTCCAGGCTGGCCCGGGCGGCCCGCTGGGTGGAGGCGACGACGGGCCCCCGCTCCTCCTCGTACGCGGTCAGGGCCGCCTCGATCGAGGGCTGCTCCTGGATGCAGGCGGCCAGGGCGAGGGCGTCCTCGACGGCGAGTTTGGTGCCGGAGCCGATGGAGAAGTGGGCGGTGTGAGCGGCGTCGCCGAGGAGGACGACGTTGCCGTGCGACCAGCTTTCGTTGACGACCGTGCGGAAGGTGGTCCAGGTGGAGTTGTTGGACGTCAGCGGGCGGCCGCCGAGCGTCTCCGCGAAGATCTTGGCGCATCGTTCGATGGACTCGTGCTCGCCGAGTTCGTCGAAACCGGCCGCCTGCCAGACCTCCTCGCGCATCTCGACGATCACGGTCGAGGCGTCGGGGGCGTAGGGGTAGCCGTGCAGTTGCATCACGCCGTGCTCGGTCTCGGCGATCTCGAAGCGGAAGGCGTCGAAGGGGAAGTCGGTGGCCAGCCAGATGTATCGGCAGCGGTGGGTCGTGATGCGGGGGCGGAACGCGTCGGCGTAGGTCTCGCGGGTGGCGCTGTGGACGCCGTCGGCGGCGATGACGAGGTCGTAGGAGTTCGAGAGGGTGGCGGGGGGTGGGGCCTCGGTGCGGAAGCGGAGGTCGACGCCGAGGTGGTGGCAGCGGGTGTGGAGGATCTCCAGGAGGCGTTTGCGTTCCAGGGCTGCGAAGCCGTGGCCTCCGGAGGTGTGGCGTGCTCCTCGGTGGACGATGTCGATGTCGTCCCAGCGGACGAAGTGTTGTTGCAGGGCTTCGTAGACGGTTGGGTCGGCGTGTTCGATGCCGCCCAGGGTTTCGTCGGAGAGGACTACTCCGAAGCCGAAGGTGTCGTCGGGGGCGTTGCGTTCCCAGAGGGTGATCCGGCGGTCCGGGTCGAGGCGTTTCAGTAGGGCTGCCGCGTAGAGGCCGCCGGGGCCGCCGCCGGTGATCGCGATGCGTAGGGGGTGGCTGGCCTTCTTGGGTGGCTGCGGGCTGTTGGTGGCTGGTCGCGCCCGCGCGGCGGTAGCCGCGAATTCAACGCAGCCCCGCGCCCCTGGAGTCGGGACAGTCCCCTGAGAGGAGAACATCCCCCTACCTCCCCTGCCACTTCGGGGGGCGCTTTTCTGTGAATGCCTTGTGGAACTCCCTGTAGTCCTCGCCTGTCATCAACAGGGCCTGCGTCGAGGCGTCCAGTTCCACCGCTGCCGCCAGTGGCATGTCCAGCTCGGCCGTGAGGAGGGCCTTTGTCTGGGCGTAGGCCAGGGCGGGGCCCTCGGCCAAGCGGCGGGCCAGCTGCTGTGCGGCCTGGTCCGCACGGCCCTCGTCCGTCAGCTCGCTGATCAGGCCGATGCGCTCGGCCTCGGGTGCGCGGACCGGTTCGCCGAGCATGAGGAGGCGGGTGGCGTGACCGAGGCCGACGACGCGGGGCAGCAGGTAGGCGGCGCCCATGTCGCCGCCGGACAGGCCGACCCGGGTGAAGAGGAACGCGAAGCGTGCGGTGGGGTCCGCGACCCGGAAGTCCGCCGCCAGCGCGAGGACCGCCCCGGCGCCCGCCGCCACCCCGTGCACCACCGCGATCACCGGGAACGGGCACTCCCGGACGGCCCGCACCACCTGGCCGGTCATCCGGTTGAAGTCGAGGAGCTGGGCGGTGTCCATGGACAGTGTGGCGCCGATGATCTCGTCGACGTCCCCGCCCGAGCAGAAGCCGCGCCCCTCGCCGGCCATTACCAGGGCGCGCACGGACCGCTCCCGGGACAGCTCGGCGAGCAGGTCGCGCAGGTCGGCGTAGGCGCCGAAGGTGAGCGCGTTGAGCTTGTCGGGGCGGGCGAGGGTGACGGTGGCCACACCGTCGGCGCGGTCGACGCGCAGATGGCGCCAGGGCGAGGTGGGGGCGGCGGAGCCGGTGAAGGGACTCATGGGGTGCGGCCTCCTTGGGCGGGCACTGCCTCACTGACCTCTACCCCATGAAACTATCACTCATTCGTGACTGTCGTCAGGACTACGCGATAGGCCTAGTGCGGGAGATCACCCTGGTCACAGGGGTGTCTTCGGTCACACACGTCACCGGACATCAATAACGCGGTAACAGTGGGAGCACCCCTGCGCGGCCGTCCGTTCACCCGGGTAAGCCGCACGCACCGGGCCGAAGGTCCGGGCGGTGCCCGTCGTGGGACTCTGCCGAGGGGCGCCGTACCATTCCTAAGGTTGAAAGCAGGACAGCCTGAGACTCTCGGCACTCAGGACATGCCTGCTCCATGAACGGACTAGCTGTGCACGAACGACCCTCTGCCCCCGCCTCCTGGCGCGTCGCGCTGCCGCACTCCGCGGCCGCCGTGCCCGTGGCCCGCGCACTGGTCCGTACGGCGCTCGCGGAGCTGGAGCACGGCGCCGACTGCGACACCGCCGAGCTGCTGACGGCCGAGCTGGTCGCCAACGCCGTCGAGCACACGGCGGGCGACGCCCCGATAGAGCTGGTCGTGGAGCTGCTGCCGACGGGCTGCAAGGTCGAGGTGCACGACCCCGACCCGGCGCCGCCCGGCAATCTCACGCGGCCCGCCGAGCGCGAGCCCGACCCCTGGCAGGAGCACGGGCGCGGGCTGCTGCTGATCCGCACCCTGAGCGCGTCCTGCGGTCACCGCCCCACCGAGTCGGGCAAGGCGGTGTGGTTCAGACTGCCCGTCGTACCGCGTCAGCGTCAGCCGCACTGGCGTCCGCGTCCGGCGACGTGATCCAGAAGCCGACGCCCAGCAGGGGCACCACGGGATACAGCGGCACCCGGAAGGTGCGGGGCATGCCGGTGGTGCTCGTTTCTGGTGGTGCGGGTGCGACCGGTGGGTCGAGTCGGTCGGCTCGGAAGGGGTGGCTCCGGGCCGCCGGACAGCATAAAGCCTGATCAGGCACGGTCAGGACCAGGAATGCTCAGGCGAGGGTCGCCACCAGGACGGCCTTGATGGTGTGCAGCCGGTTCTCCGCCTGGTCGAAGACGATCGAGTGGGCCGACTCGAACACCTCGTCGGTGACCTCCAGGGAGTCCAGCCCGTGCGTCTCGTGGATCTCACGGCCGACCTTGGTGCCGAGGTCGTGGAAGGCGGGCAGGCAGTGCAGGAACTTCACGTCCGGGTTGCCGGTGGCGCGCAGCACGTCCATGGTCACGGCGTACGGGGCGAGTGCGGTGATCCGCTCGTCCCAGACGTCCTTGGGCTCGCCCATGGAGACCCAGACGTCGGTGGCGACGAAGTCGGCGCCCGCGACGCCCTCCTGAAGGGATTCGGTGAGCCTGATCCGGGCGCCGCTGGTCTCGGCGAGCGCGCGGGCCCGGTCGACGATCTCCGGGGCGGGCCAGTAGGACTTGGGGGCGACGATCCGTACGTCCATGCCGAGCAGGGCGCCGGTGACCAGGTAGGAGTTGCCCATGTTGAAGCGGGCGTCGCCGAGGTAGGCGAAGGCGGTCTCCTTCAGCGGCCGGGTGCCGTGCTCGGTCATGGTGAGGACGTCGGCGAGCATCTGGGTGGGGTGCCAGTCGTCGGTGAGGCCGTTGTAGACGGGCACGCCGGCGTGTGCCGCCAGCTCCTCCACCTTGGCCTGGCTGTCCCCGCGGTACTCGATCCCGTCGTACATCCGGCCGAGCACGCGGGCGGTGTCCTTCACCGACTCCTTGTGCCCGATCTGCGATCCGGAGGGGTCGAGATACGTCGTCGAGGCGCCCTGGTCGGCGGCGGCGACCTCGAACGCGCAGCGCGTGCGCGTCGACGTCTTCTCGAAGATCAGCGCGATGTTGCGGCCCCGCAGATACTGGGTCTCGGCCCCGGCCTTCTTGGCGGCCTTCAGCTCGGCGGCCAGCTCGACCAGCCCCAGGAACTCCTGCTCGGTGAAGTCGAGCTCCTTGAGGAAGTGGCGGCCTGCGAGGGCGGTCGGGACTGTCGCCATGGGCGCTCCAGAGGTACAGGGACACGGACGCTGGAATTCTATACGAAATCACGCATGCCTATACAGCATCCCGTACGACCGGGCAGCTCATGCACCGCGGGCCGCCTCTGCCCCGCCCCAGCTCACTGCCCGGGATCTCGATCACCTCGATGCCCTGTTTGCGCAGATGGGTGTTGGTGGTGGAGTTCCGTTCGTAGGCGACGACCACGCCCGGTTCGACGGCGAGCACGTTGCAGCCGTCGTCCCACTGCTCGCGCTCGGCCGCGTGCACGTCCTGGGTGGCGGTGAGGACCCTGATCTCGCTCAGGCCGAGCGCTGCGGCGATCGCGCGGTGCATGTGCTCCGGCGGGTGGTCGGTGACCTTCAGCTCCTTCTCGCCGACGCCCGGCTCGATGGTGTACGAGCGGAGCATGCCGAGTCCGGCGTACTGGGTGAAGACGTCGCCGTCGACCATGGTCATCACGGTGTCGAGGTGCATCAGCGCGCGCCGCTTGGGCATGTCGAGCGCCACGATCGTCTCCGCCGAGCCCGCCGCGAACAGCTTGTGCGCCAGCATCTCGACGGCCTGCGGGGTGGTCCGCTCGCTCATGCCGATGAGCACGGCACCGTTGCCGATCACCAGCACGTCCCCGCCCTCGATGGTCGACGGGTAGTCGGCCTGCCCCTCCGACCAGATGTGGAACCCCTCGTCGCGGAAGAGCGGGTGGTGCCGGTAGATCGCCTCGAAGTGCACGGTCTCGCGCTGCCGGGCGGGCCAGCGCATGGCGTTGATGGACACGCCGTCGTAGATCCAGGCGGAGGTGTCCCGGGTGAAGAGGTGGTTCGGCAGCGGGTCCAGCAGGAACTCGTCGAGATCCATGACGTGGAAGCGCACCGAGGTCGGCTCCGCATGCGCGTCCAGGAACTCCCGCTTGGTCATTCCGCCGACCAGCGCCTCGGCCAGCTCCCGGGTGGGCAGCGCCTCGAACGCCGCCCGGAGGTGGTCGGTGGCCAGCGGGCCGTACTCCTTCTCGTCGAAGACCCGGTCCAGGACGAGCGCGCGGGCCGCCGGGATCTCCAGGGCCTCGGTGAGCAGCTCGCCGAACAGGTGGACGGTGACACCGCGGTCGCGCAGCACGTCGGCGAACCCGTCGTGCTCGGCGCGCGCCCGGCGCACCCACAGGACGTCGTCGAAGAGCAGGGTGTCCTTGTTGCTGGGGGTGAGCCTTTTGAGCTCCAGATCGGGCCGGTGCAGGATGACGCGGCGCAGCCGCCCGGCTTCGGAGTCGACGTGGAATCCCATGCCTCCATCCTGACCATTCGGGCGCGTGTTCACCCCCGTTTCGACCAGGGCGCCTCGATCATTCCGGGGGCGCTCAGGTGAGCCCTTGGGTTGCGGCAGCAGCAGTTCGGGGCGGGCCAGCAGGCGACCCGCACCACGTCGGCCAGGACGCGCTCTCCCTGGGGCACGCTCAGGGCGGTCCGCACCAGGATGACAACGTCCTCGCGCTGCTTCACACCCCGCACGTCGACAGGGACGTTCAGCTGCTCCGAGAGGACGCCGGCGAAGTACTGGCGTCCCGCCTGGTCCTCGAGGCAACTCAACCCGCACAGCGCCTCGGTCAGGCGGAACAGCAGGTCTCTCGCCGACGCGCGCCCGAACTCACCTAATCCCGCCGCTGTCTCCACCGACCTTCCCCCATGAGCCGGCAACCCGACCGACCAGCGAAGCCAGCACGTCAACTCGCGGCAAAGCAGGCTGCTCGACGTCAACGGCCACTGGGCAAGGGTGGGCGACACCGCATCGCCGCCCACCGCTCACAGCCGCGGATCCACCGGCTCCGACTCCAGCGCCAGCACCCCGAACACCGCCTCGTGCACCCGCCACAGTGGCTCGCCCTCGGCCAGCCGGTCCAGGGCCTCCAGGCCGAGCGCGTACTCGCGCAGCGCCAGCGACCGCTTGTGGTTCAGGAACCGGGAGCGCAGTCGGGCCAGGTTGTCCGGGCGGGTGTACTCGGGGCCGTAGATGATCCGCAGGTACTCGCGGCCCCGGCACTTGATGCCCGGCTGCACCAGTCGGCCCTGCTCGCCGCGCACCACCGCGCCGAGCGGCTTGACGACCATGCCCTCGCCGCCCCGGCCGGTCATCTCCAGCCACCAGTCGACACCGGCCCGCACCGACTCGGGGTCGCCGGTGTCGACGTACAGCCGCCGGGTGGTCTGGAGCAGACCGGTGCCGTCGTGCTCGACGAGGCGGTCGAGCAGGGCGAGCTGCTCGTCGTGCGGCAGTGCGGCGAGGCTGCGGCCCTGCACGGCCAGGATCTGGAACGGGGCGAGGCGTACGCCGTCCAGGCCGTCCGTGGTCCAGCAGTAGCGCCGGTACGCCTCGGTGAACGCCGCCGCGTCGGCCGCCCGCTCCCGCTGGCGCGCGAGCAGGTCGGTGACGTCGACGCCGCGTGCCGCCGCGCCCTCCAGGGCGGCCACCGCGCCCGGGAACACCGCCCCGGAGGCGGCGCCGACCGCCGCGTACTGACTGCGCAGCAGCCCGGACGCCTTCAACGACCACGGCATCAGCTCCGCGTCGAGCAGCAGCCACTCGGTGTCGAGTTCCGCGAACAGGCCCGCCGACTCGACGGCCGACCTGAGCCGCCCGAGGATCTCCTCGGTGACCGTCTCGTCGTCGAAGAACGGGCGGCCGGTACGGGTGTACAGCGAGCCTGTCGGGCCGTCGACCCCGAACCGCTTGCGCGCCGCCTCCGCGTCCCGGCACACCAGCGCCACCGCCCGCGAACCCATGTGCTTCTCCTCGCACACGACTCGGGCGACACCGTCGTCCTTGTACTGCGCGAAGGCCTCGGCCGGGTGCTCCAAATAGCCTTCGACGTGGGAGGTGGCCGTCGGCGCCATCGTCGGCGGGAGGTACGGCAGCAGCCGCGGGTCGATGGCGAAACGGCTCATGACCTCCAGGGCCGCCGCCGCGTTCTCCTCACGCACCGCGATCCGCCCGGCGTGCCGCGTCTCCACGACCCGCCGTCCCCGCACGTCCGCCAGGTCCAGCGGCCGCCCGTCCTGCCCGCCCGGCGCCTGTGAGCGCAGCGGCTTCGTCGGCTCGTACCAGACCCGCTCGGCCGGCACGTCGACCAGTTCCCGCTCCGGCCAGCGCAGCGCGGTGAGCTTGCCGCCGAAGACGGCGCCGGTGTCCAGGCAGATGGTGTTGTTCAGCCAGGTGGCTTCGGGGACCGGTGTGTGGCCGTACACCACGGCCGCCCGGCCCCGGTAGTCCTCCGCCCACGGGTAGCGCACCGGCAGCCCGAACTCGTCGGTCTCGCCGGTGGTGTCGCCGTACAGGGCGTGGCTGCGGACCCGGCCGGAGGTGCGGCCGTGGTACTTCTCCGGCAGACCGGCGTGGCAGACGACGAGCTTGCCGCCGTCGAGGACGTAGTGGCTGACCAGCCCGTCGAGGAACTCCCGTACCTCCTGCCTGAACTCCTCGCTCTCGCCCTCCATCTGCGCGATCGTCTCGGCGAGTCCGTGGGTGTGCTGGACCTTGCGGCCGCGCAGATACCGCCCGTACTTGTTCTCGTGGTTGCCGGGCACGCACAGCGCGTTGCCGGACTTCACCATGGACATCACGCGGCGCAGCACACCGGGGCTGTCCGGGCCGCGGTCGACGAGGTCGCCGACGAAGACCGCCGTACGGCCGTCGGGGTGCGCTCCTTCGACGTAGCCCAACCTGCCCAGCAGCGACTCCAGTTCAAAGGCGCAGCCGTGGATGTCGCCGATGATGTCGAACGGGCCGGTGAGGTGGGTGAGGTCGTTGAAGCGCTTCTCGGTGACGACGGTGGCGTTCTCGGCCTCCGCCACTCCGCGCAGGATGTGCACCTTGCGGAAGCCCTCGCGCTCCAGGTGGCGTATGGAGCGGCGGAGTTCGCGGATGTGCCGCTGGATCACCCGGCGCGGCATGTCGGCCCGGTCGGTGCGGGCGGCGTTGCGCTCGGCGCACACCTCCTCGGGCACGTCGAGGACGATGGCGATGGGCAGCACGTCGTACTGCCTGGCCAGGTCGATCAGCTGCCGCCGGGCGTCCGACTGCACGCTGGTCGCGTCGACGACCGTGCGGCGGCCGGCGGCGAGGCGCTTGCCCGCGATGTAGTGCAGGACGTCGAAGGCGTCCTTCGTCGCGCTCTGGTCGTTCTCGTCGTCGGAGACGAGGCCCGGCAGAAGTCGGAGGAGATGACCTCGGTGGGCTTGAAGTTGCGGCGGGCGAAGGTGGACTTGCCGGAGCCGGAGGCGCCGACGAGGACCACGAGGGAGAGGTCGGTGACGGGCAGGGTGCGCCCCTGGGTGTCGACGGTCATGCGGCCTTCTCCTCCTTCGCGGTGCCGGTCATGGTGAACACGGCCATCTGGGTGGGCGGCCCCACCTCGGGGTCGTCCGGTCCGACGGGTCGGAACTCCACCTCGTAGCCGTGCCGTTCGGCGACGGCCCCGGCCCACTGGCGGAACTCCTCCCGCGTCCACTCGAAGCGGTGGTCGCCGTGCCGGACGTGCCCGGCCGGGAGGGTCTCCCAGCGGACGTTGTACTCGACGTTGGGGGTGGTCACGAGGACCGTGCGGGGTCGGGCGGCGCCGAACACCGCGTACTCCAGGGCGGGCAGCCGGGGCAGGTCGAGGTGCTCGATCACCTCGCTGAGCACGGCGGCGTCGTAGCCCTTGAGCCGGTTGTCGGTGTAGGCGAGCGAGCTCTGGAAGAGCTTGACGCGCGCGGCCTGCCGCTCCCCCATGCGGTCCAGCTTCAACCGCCGGGAGGCGATGGTGAGCGCGCGCATCGACACGTCGACACCGACGATCTCGGTGAACCGCACGTCCTTCAGCAGCGCCTGCACCAACTGGCCCTGCCCGCAGCCGAGGTCGAGGACCCGGGCGGCGCCGGACTCCTGGAGCGCGGCCACGATCGCCTCCCGTCGTTGCACGGCGAGCGGCGTCGGCTTCTCCTCCTGCTCGGTCTCGGCCTCGACGGCGTTGTCGATGTCCTCGACCTCGCTGTCGTCGGCCTCGGCCAGCCGTACCAGCTCCAGGCGTTCCATCGCCTCGCGGGTCAGCGACCAGCGGCGCGAGAGGTAGCGGCTGGTGATCAGCTTCTGCTCCGGGTGGTCCGGCAGCCAGCCCTCCCCGGCCCGCAGCAGCTTGTCGACCTCGTCGGAGGAGACCCAGTAGTGCTTGGCGTCGTCGAGGACGGGGAGCAGGACGTACAGGTGGCGCAGGGCGGCGGCGAGGGTCAGCGCCTCGGACTCCAGGACCAGACGCACGTACCGCGAGTCACCCCACTGCGGGAACTCCGTGTCCAGCGGCACGGGCTCGGCCGTGACCGTCCACCCGAGCGGCTCGAAGAGGCGGCGTACGAGCTCCGGGCCGCCGCGTGCGGGCAGCGCGGGAACCTCGATGCGCAGCGGGAGCGGCTCGGCGGCGCGCTCGGGGCGGGCGTTGCACACCCCGCGCATCGCGCTGGAGAAGACGCCGCTCAGCGCCACGGCGAGCAGTGAGGAGGCCGCGTACGGGCGGTCGTTGACGTACTGCGCCAGGGCCGCGTCGGGTGCGCCGCCCCGGCCCTTGCCCTTGCCGCGCCGGACCAGTGCCACCGCGTCCACCTCCAGCAGCAGCGCCGCCGTGCAGCGTTCGGCGTCGGCCTCGGTGTAGAGGACGTGCGCCTTGCCGTAGGAGGTGGAGAACGCCTGCGCCTTCTCGGGATGCTTGTGCAGCAGGAACCCGAGGTCGGTCGCGGGGCGTTCTTGGGTGCCGGTGGTACTGATCGTCAGGAACACGGTGGTTGCCTCGAAAGGGTCTGAAGTGCGGGTATGCGCGCCCGCTGGTCCCTGACAACGTACAGACAACAAAGCGACACCACCTGGGATTTTCCGCTCGGCCGGTGCTCGGTCGGTGCTCGTCCGGTGCCCGGACGCCGCTCGGACGCCGCTCGGCTGTGACAGGGCTGTGACCGGAGGGGTGGCTTCCGTCACAGCTCGACGGGGCCGGTGCTGATCGACTCGGCGGATGCGCTCCCTTCTTCTCCCCGCGTCCGCCCTGTTGTTGCTCACCGCGTGCGGCACGCAACAAGCCGGTTCGTCGAGCGGTGCTTCGGCGTCCTCCTGTCCCTCCGACCCGTCGTGGGCGGAGGAGGGCGGGGTCAGGATCACCGGCCTGCGCGGCGCCGCCTGCGACCGCGTCGAGTTCGAGGTCACCAACGACGGGAGCGAAGCCTTCACGTACACCGTCTCCTTCACCTTCGCGTCGGAGTCCGGTGCGGCGATGTCCAGCGGGGAGGAGACGGTGGAGTCGGTCGAGCCCGGCCGCCCGGTACGCCGGACCGTCATGATGACCGGCGCGGAACGCGTCTCGATCGCCCAGGTCAGGAGCGTGCCCGTCGACGAGACCCCCTCCGCCGGTGGCGCGTGCCCGGCCTCGGGGGTGCGGGTGTACGCCGATCAGGGCGATGCCGCGATGGGGCTGCGGGTCGTGGGGCTGCACCTGGAGAACTGCGGCACCGAGCCGTACCGGCTCAACGGCTACCCGGAGGTCGAGATCCTCGACGAGGAGCACGAGCCCATTGACAGCGTGCGGATCCTCAAGGGCGGCGACGCCATCGCCATGGGGACGGGAGCCGACGCCCCGCCCCGGCCGCTGACCCTGGCGCCGGGCGAGCGCGCCCAGTCCGGTCTGGTCTGGCGCAACACCACGGAGTTCGGCGAGCCGGTCAACGCGCCCTACGCGCGGATATGGGCGAAGCCCGGCGCCGCACCCGTGACGGTGATCCCGGAGCTGGACCTGGGGACGACGGGGAAGCTCGGGGTGGGCGCCTGGCAGAAGGAGGAGCAGGACCAGCAGCCGGAGAGGCCGGCGAGCTGATGGGCGACTGGTTCCTGCTCCTGCTGCTGATCGTGGTCGGTGCGATCGCCGCGTTCGGCCTGTGCGGCTACGCCTTCAGCACCCTGTCCACCCACGGCGTCCGGCGGGCGAACACCGCCACGCGGTTCCGCGCCCTCGCCGCCTTCGCGGGCGCCGCGGCCGCCGCGCTGTACGCCTGGGGGGCACTGCATGTGCTGGGAGCCTATGTGGAGGTGGAGGACGGCGGCACGGGCTCCGCACCGATCCGCCCCTGCCTCGCGGCCGGGGGGCCGCAGAAGGCCGCCGTGACGCTGCGCGCCGACGTCCAGGTCGTCCCGATCCGGCTGGTCTGCCACACGAAGACGGGCGAGAGCTACGCCGCCGGGGTCCCCGGATACGTCAACCCCGCCGTCGCGTTCCTCGCCCTGTCCTCCGCGCTGCTCGCCGTCGGCGCGGGTTACGCGTCCGAACTGACGGCCCGGGAGCAGGCGCGGAAGCAGGGGGAGAGCGGGAGCAGGCCCTAGGCCAGCTGTGCCTGGACCTGCGTGGAGATCAGCTCCAGGTGGTCCAGGTCGTCGAGGTCGAGGAGCTGGAGGTAGATACGGCTGGAGCCGGTCTCGGCGTAGCGGCCGATCTTGTCGACGACCTCGGCCGGGGAACCAGCCAGGCCGTTGAGCTTGAGTTCGTCGACCTCGCGGCCGATCACGGCGGCGCGGCGGGCGACCTCCTGGTCGTCCCTGCCGACGCAGACGACGAGGGCGTTGGAGTAGACGAGGTCGTCGCCCTTGCGGCCCGCCTCCTCGGCGGCGGCGCGGACCCGGCCGAACTGGCGCTCGCTGTCCTCGACGGAGGCGAACGGCATGTTGAACTCGTCGGCGTACTTCGCGGCCAGCTTGGGCGTGCGGGTCGCGCCGTGGCCGCCGATCAGGACCGGGATCTTCGGCTGGGCGGGCTTGGGCAGCGCGGGCGAGTCCTTGAGCTCGTAGTACGTGCCCCGGAAGTCGAAGGTCCGGCCGACCTCCGTGGCCCACAGCCCGGTGACGATCTCCAGCTGCTCTTCGAGGCGGCCGAACTTCTCCTTCGGGAAGGGGATGCCGTACGCCGTGTGCTCCTCCTCGAACCAGCCCGCGCCCAGGCCGAGTTCGACCCTGCCGCCGGACATCTGGTCGACCTGCGCGACCTGGATGGCGAGCACGCCGGGCAGCCGGAAGGTGCCGGCGGTCATCAGCGTGCCGAGCCGGATGCGCTTGGTCTCACGGGCCAGTCCGGCGAGGGTGATCCAGGCGTCGGTGGGGCCGGGCAGGCCGTCCACGGAGCCCATCTTCAAATAGTGGTCGGAGCGGAAGAAGGCGTCGAAGCCGAGGTCCTCGGTGGCCTTCGCGACAGTGAGCAGGGTGTCGTAGGTCGCCCCCTGCTGGGGCTCGGTGAAGATTCGAAGATCCATGCCTCCATCCTGCCTGCTCGGAATCGCGGGCACCCCATCGGTCCCGGCGGCCGTCGCGCGGGGCGCCGCCGCGTCCCCGCCGAGGGTGAAATACGTCAACGCCGTGCACGGGTGCGCGCCCGTGCCAGTGACCCGCCCCGGTGGTGATCGTTGGCTGGGCTGGAGCCGGACCGCCCGGCGCCCGCACCGGCCGGTTCGACGCAGTCGACGCCGGGGTGACACCCGCACCGGCCCCCGGGGGGCCCAGGGCCGAGGAGGCCGTCATGTCCGAAGAGACCGTGCCGCAGCAGGGCGGGGGCGACGCCCAGCCGAAGGGGCTGCTGCAGCAGATGGAGGAGCTGATGGCGGCGCTGAACGCGGACCTTTCGGCCCTGGACGCGGACCTCCAGGCAGCGGGCACGAACAGATCGACCCCGCCGGCGGCGGAGGAGCGGGGGGTCGAACCTCCGGAGGGGTGGGACGGCTCTAGGGGACGGGGCGGCGGCCGGTTACGGCAGGCACGGCCGGGATTGCGTCGGACCGTCGGCGGGGTTGCGGCGGACCGTCGGCGGGGTTGCGGCGGACCGTCGGCGGGGTTGCGGCGGGTCGCCGATCGGGGCTGCGGCGACCGGATGCGGCGCACCGCCCGTCGGGCTTGAGGCAGCCGGATGCGGCGGACTTCCCGTCCGGCCACCCGGCCGACCGTTGCGGCGATCTGCCGATCCGGCAGCGGCGACCGGATGCGGCGCACCGCCCGTCGGGCTTGAGGCAGCCGGATGCGGCGGACTTCCCGTCCGGCTACCCGGCCGGCTGTTGCGGCGATCTGCCGATCCGGCTGCGGCTGACCGCCCGTCGGGCTTGAGGCGGCCGGATGCGGCGGGGCCGCCGATCGGGCTGCGGCGGATCGGCGGTCGGGTGCGTCGGGGCCCACTCCACCCCCGCCTTGCAGCCCCCACACGCATGACCCCGTTCACCGGCGCCGATCGGTCCCCGCGCCTTCCCCGTGACCCGATCCGTCGGCGGGCCTGGGGCCTGTCCGGCGGATCATGCCGCAGACGCGGGGTCTGGCACGCCGATCTGCGGCGTTGTCGTCGGTCGCCGACTCCCGCACGCTCGATCGAGCTCGCGCGGGGGACCCCCATCGCGTCGACTCCCTCCTCCGCCTTGCAGCTCGACGCTCCCCCACGCTCGAACACGCTCGCGCGGGGGCACCCATCGCCCCCGCTCACCTGCGACGACGAATCACCGCCGAATTCCTGCGACCTGATCCGCCGGACAACACACCTAGCCCGCCTCCCGGGCGGGGACGGCCTGTTCGCGGGCTGTCAGTTTGCGGAGCATCTCCCGGACGCGGTCCCTCGACTCGTCCGCCGCGTCGATGGCCTCCATGCACTGCCAGTACGTCCCCTCGTCGGGGGCGGCGCAGGTGATGCCGACGAGGGCGATGCTCACCTCGCCGAGCAGGCTGCCCAGGTGGAGCAGGGCCTGGCGGGCGTCGCTCAGTTCGGTGAGCTGGGCCGCGCGCAGCTCACCGGGCGCCAGCTCGGGGGCGTCCAGCACGCCGCAGCCGCGGCCCGCCAGCTCGGTCAACCCCAGGGCCTCACCGCGCAGTTCGGGCGGGCCGAAGACGGCGAGGCGGCTGCCGATCGCCTGGGCCAGGGCCTGCGCCTGCCACACCTCCGTCAGGATCTCGGGTACCTCTCCGCTTCCGGCCAGGGCACGCCTGCTCGTCAGGATGAGTCGCACCGCGTCCATGCGCTGCCCCCGTCTGTCCCGACGCGCTCTCTCCGCACGTCTGCCCGCTCTCCCTTGTTCACTACCCAGAGTGAGGGCGCCTGAGACGAAAAGCCAGTGGAAGACGGAAATCTGCGGACAACAATTCGGATTCAGTTCGGATTTTGGATACGTAGAGTGAAAGCGGAGCAGCATCGTCCTCCCAGGCCCGGCGCGCGCTTCACGGACCGTCCGGCGCCGGGAACCGCTCCTCGTTGCGGTCGATCTTCGCGGCGAGCGCGGCCAGCGGGTCGACGCCGAGCACCTCGCACAGTTGCAGCAGATACGCCAGCACGTCGGCGACCTCGTCCCTGACGCGGTGCGCGGTGTCGGGGTCGGCCATGACGCGGGCCGACTCCTCGGGCGTCAACCACTGGAAGATCTCGACCAGTTCGGACGCCTCGACGCTGAGCGCGGCGACCAGGTTCTTGGGCGTGTGGTACGGCTGCCAGGCGCGCGCGGCGGCGAACGCGGCGAGCCGGCGCTGAAGGGTGGCGAGGTCCGGTGGTTCGGGATGTTCGCACTGTGCTGTCACGGCTTCAGGTGTACCACCGTGATCCCCTCCTCCCCCGCCGCCCACGAGGCGTCGCTCACCGCGCCGACCCAGCGGATGTGCCCGCGCTCGCCCATCCGTGCGGCCAGCCGCAGCAGTTCGGTGCGCTGCGGCATGTCCAGCGCGCGGTCGAAACCGTCGGCGAGCACGGTGAGGGTCTGCAGCGCCGCAGGCACCTCGCCGACCGGGTCGACCTCCAGGACAGCGGGCCCGGTGAACAGCACCAGGGCGAGCGCGAGGTACCTCAACTCCCCGTCCCCGAGCCGCCCGAAGCCGGTCCGGTGCCCGTCGCCGCGGTCGAGGCTCCCCCGGATCGTGCCGTCGGCCGCCGGTTCGGCGAGTACGTCCGTGACGTTCCCGGCGCAGCCGGCCCGTACCGCCGCGACGAACTGCCCGTGCCGCCGCACGCACTCCTCGCGTGTGCGCCACAGAACGTCGGCGAGGTTGTCGCAGCCGCCGAGCAGGCGCCGGGACCCGGTCGGCACCGGGATGCGCATCCGCTCGGGCCGCGGATCGCACGCGAACACCGATCGCAGCGCCACCACCATCTGCTCGGCGGCGGCGAGCACCTGCCGCTGCCCGTCGGTCTTGCCCGCCACCCGCAACGGCAGCAGCGCGGTGCCGAGCCGGTCGTCGGGCAGCGGGGCCCGCGTCACGGGCGCCGATCCCCCGGTGTGCCAGGCGGCCTGCACGGCACGCCGGCCGGGATCACGCAGAGCCGTCTCCAGCAGGACGAGCCGGCCGGAGGTCAACCGCTCGCCCACGATGCGCAGTTCGGGCTCGGCCTGTACGGCGACGTCGAGCCGTACCGGCCCCTCGGGGCCGTCCGCCGTACACCCGATGCGGAAACCGCGCCGCCGCTGGGCGTCCGGCCGTGCCCGCTCCGGCACGCAGGCGGCCGGGTCGGGGAACACGTCCGAGAGCCGGGCGCCGCCGCCGAGCCGGGCCAGCGCCTCGTAGGCCCGCAGCGCGGTCGTCTTGCCGGATCCGCTCGGCCCGGCGAGCAGCGTGCACGGCCCGAGCGGAAACCGGGCCCCTCGGTGCCCGGCGAACGCGGACAGCCGCAACTCCGTGACACACGGCCGCTCCGGACATCCCGGTCCTGACGGGAGGGGGACGGGGGGCGGGGCGGTGATGGGGAGCGGGGCGGTGATGGGGAGCGCGGCCATGTCCGGACCGTAGAAGACCGCGCCCCGGCGGAACCGTTCCGCCGGTCGGACCTTCCTACGATCGGGCGACGGCGGCGTACCCCTCACACACCGGGAACGCCCGTCGCCCCCTCCATCAGGCCCTGGACCTCGGTCCCGGCCGGGGTGAGCAGGAACACGTTGCGGTCCACGCGGTGCATCCCGCTGGACAGGCCGAAGACGACACCCGTACTGAAGTCCAGGACCCGCTTGGCGACTTCCGTCTCGGCGCCCGTGAGGTCGAGGAGCACCGGGATGCCGGCCATCAGGGTCTCGGCGACCTCGCGGGCGTCCGCGAAGACATTGACGCGCAGGACGACGAAACGGCGGCGCGTCTCGGTCTCCGCGTCGGGCAGGGCACGGTGGCCCACCGCGGACGGCCAGGCGTCGCGACCCCGCAGCGGCACGACCTGGGCGAGCCCTTCCCACTGTTCATCGGTGACGTCGTGGCTGTTCACCGGCTCCCCCCTCTGCCTCGCACTCATCACCTGCACCAGCCAATTCTTACGCGATGTCACCCGTTCGGCCGAACAGCGACACGGTCCGCGACGGCGCCGTGACCCAACGCGCAGCCTTAGTGACGGTCCGCGACATCCCCGTCCACGCCTCCCAGCCCCCGCGTCTGCGGCATGATCCGCCGGACAGGCCTAGGGTGCGGAGCAATGACCGTCCGCTCCCTTCGGGAGGTTTTCATGGCTTCGCGGCTCAACCCCTATCTCGTCTTCGAAGGCGACGCCCGTCAGGCGCTGGAGTTCTACAAGGAGGTCTTCGGCGGCACGCTGTCGCTGAACACCTACGGTGATTTCGGCCAGTCGGGCAGCGCCGACGCCGACAAGATCATGCACGGCATGCTGGAGACGCCGAGCGGGTTCACCCTGATGGGCGCGGACACCCCGCCCGGCGAGGACTACAGCCGCGGCAACGCCTACTCGATCAGCCTCAGCGGCGACGACGAGGCCGAACTGCGCGGCTACTGGGAGAAGTTGTCGGCCGGCGGCTCGGTGTCCGTGCCGATGGAGAAGCAGATGTGGGGCGACGTGTTCGGCATGTGCCAGGACCGGTTCGGCATCGCGTGGATGGTCAACATCACCGGGCAGCAGGGCTGAGCGGCCTCACAGGTCGAGGACCAGGCGGGGGCAGGCGGCGCGCGAGACGCAGATCATCATCGTGTCGTGCGCGGCCTGCTCGTCGGGGGTGAGCAGCGAGTCCCGGTGGTCCACGGTCCCGGCGAGGACCGTGGTCTCGCAGGTGCCGCAGGTGCCCTCGCGGCAGGAGGACAGCACCTGGACCCCGGCCCGCTCGACGGCGTCCAGCACGGACGTGCCGGGCGGGACGGTGAGGGTCCGGCCGCTGCGGGCGAGCTCCACCTCGAACTCGCCCTCCGTCGCATGGACAGCGGACTTGGGTGCGAACCGCTCGACGCGCAGCGCACCGGCCGGCCAGGAGGCGCAGCGCTCCTCGACCGCCCGCAGCAGGCCCTCGGGGCCACAGCAGTAGACGAGAGTGCCGGGGCGCGGGGTGCCGAGCAGGGCGTCGAGGTCGGGCAGTCCCTCCCGGTCCTCGGGGACGAGCCGCACCCGGTCGCCGTACGCCTGCCGCAGTTCCGCGTGGAACGCCATGGTGGCGAGACTGCGGCCGCCGTACACCAACTCCCAGTCTCCACCCCGCTGTTCGGCCTGCCGGACCATGGGGCGGATCGGGGTGATGCCGATGCCGCCGGCCAGGAAGAGGTGGCGGGGCGCGGGGTGCAGCGGGAAGTTGTTGCGGGGGCCGCGGACCCGGACCGGGTCGCCGGCGGCGAGGCGGTCGTGGACCTCGGCGGAGCCGCCCCGGCCGTCCCGGGCGCGCAGCACCGCCACCTGCCAGCGGGTGCGGTCGCCGGGGTCGGAGCAGAGCGAGTACTGCCGTACGAGGCCGGAGGCGAGGTGGAGGTCGACGTGGGCGCCGGGCTGCCAGCCGGGCAGCTCCCCGCCGTCGGGGCGGGCGAGGGTGAGGCGGACGACGCCCTCGGCGAGGTGGTCCCGGTCTGCGACGACGAGGGTGAGTTCGGCTTCGGGCTCGGGCTCCGCGCCGGTCGGCGGGGCGGTGCTCACGGTGGTCACGTGCATCTCCGGACGGTCAGGAGGCGGCGGGCGGGGCGTCGGCGTACGGGGCGTTGTGGCCCTCCGGGTGGGCGAGCAGCCAGTCCCACAGCGCCACCGGGTCCTCGAACTCCCGCTCGCCGCCGCAGTGGCAGACGGCAAGCAGGCGGTCGGTGCCGGGGACCCAGTGGATGCGGTACACCTCGCCCTCGGTGAGGGTGCTCATCGGGCCGCTGCCTCCGGAGTGTTCACGGCGGCGTGCTCCGAGCCGCTCTCGGCGGCGAGCCGGGCCAGGATGCGGCGGGCGGCCAGGCCGCCGGTGTCGATGTTGATGGACAGTTCCTGGTAGCCGGGCTTCTCGGTGTCCAGGGCGCGCTGGAGGGCGTTGAGCGCGACGACGTCCTGCATCACCACGGTGTGGTTGCTGGACCGCAGGTACTCGGTGACCTCCTCGTCGTCGAGCGCGAAGTCGCGGGCCACGGCCCAGAAGTCGTACGTCGACTTCTCGGTGGACGGCGTGATGCCGTACACCACCTCGACGTGGAAGGCGTCCGGGTCGCCGCCGTCCGGGCGGGGGGCGGGGGTGCCGACCGGGGCGACGCGGGAGTGCAGCAGGTAGAGGGCGGGGGCGTGGTACTCGATGTCCTGCCAGCGGGTGATCCGGCCCTGGATGCCGGTGGAGTTGGCGTAGAACGGCGGGCACTCGGCGTCGTCCATGTGCCGGCTGACCCGTACGATCGCCGACTTGTCGTCGACCTCGGTGGTGATCGGGGTCTCGGCGACCTCGGGGGTGCCGATGTAGCCGCCGTGCAGGTAGGTCTCGTGGGAGAGGTCGAGCAGGTTGTCGACGAGGAGCCCGTAGTCGCCCTCGATCGGCTCCATGCCGCTCACCGTGGTGTAGTGGGGCGAGTCGAGCCAGGGGGCGCGGGGCGGCAGGGTGTCGCCGGGTTCGCGGTCGCCGATCCACACCCAGACGAAGGAGTCCTGCTCCACGACGGGGTACGTGGCGAGGCGGGCGGTGCGCGGGACGCGGGTCTGGCCGGGGACGCGGACGCAGACGCCGTCGGTGCCGTACGTGAAGCCGTGGTAGCCGCACACGACCTTGTCGCCCTCCAGGCGGCTGGGGTGCTCCGACAGCGGGAAGCGGCGGTGCACACACCGGTCGGCGAGGCCCACGGCACGGCCGTCCTCGGTCCGGTACAGCAGGATCGGCTCACCGAGGACGGTTCGGCCCAGCAGTTCCCGGCCGACCTCGTGGGCGTAGGCGGCGACGTACCACTGGTTGCGCACGAATGCGGTCACTGGCGTTCCTTTCGTGAGGCTCTCGCGAAGGCGGGTCAGTGACCGGGGATTCTGGCCGGGCGGGAGATGCGGGGCGAGGGGGTTTCCCGGATGCCGGGAAGGAATCGAGGGGCTCCCCCGAGGCTCAGCCTTCCCGAGTCGGCGACAACACCCCGCAGGCGCAGTCCTCCCCCAGCAGGCACGGCGTGGCCTCCCGGGGCGGTGGGCCGGAGGGCTGGGTGCCGAGGGCGCGGGTGATGGCTCGGGCCGTGGTGCGCACGAGGGGTGCCAGCAGGTGCGGTGAGCGGGGGTGGCCGTCGCAGTGGCGTACGACGAGGGAGACCGCGGCGACCACGCCCTCGCCCGGCCCGTACACGGGGGCCGCCACGGACAGGGCGTCCATCGTGACCTGCCGGTCGCTGACGGCGTAGCCGACGTGCCGTACGTCGCCGAGGACGCGGCGCAGGACCTGCGGATCGGTGAGGGTCCGCTCGGTGAACCGGGGTACGGGCCCGGCCAGCACCTCGTCCTGCACCTCGCGTGGCGCGTGCGCGAGCAGGACGAGGCCCACCCCGGTGGCGGTCATCGCGAAGCGACCGCCGACCCGGGTGAGCACGGGCACCGCGCCGGTCCCCCGGATCCGCTCCACGAACACCAGCTCGGCGCCTTCCCGCACCGCGAGTTGCACGTTCTCCCCGGTGCTCTGGAACAGGTCCTCCAGATACGGCAGCGCCCGCTCCCGCAGCCCGGGCCCGCGCGGCGCGAGCGCACCCAGCTCCCAGAGCCGCAGCCCCACCCGGTACCGCCCGTCCGCGCCGCGCTCCAGCGCACCCCATTCCAGCAGCGGCCCGAGCATCCGGTGCACCGTCGAGGTGGGCAGCCCACAGCTCCGCGACAGCTCACTCAGCGTGAGGGCCGGCCGGGCGGGACTGAACGCGTCGAGCACCCGCAGCGCCCGGCCCAGCACGGGGCCCGGCGCGGCCCTGCTCTCGCCGCCGGCCGACCCGTCCGGCCCGCCCGACGCCGATGCGGCCGTCGTACCCACTCCACACCTCCTCGGCTCGGCTCGGATCGCGTGAAACGCCCGGTCAGGCGTGAGTCTGCGACACGCTTCACCGGGCGTCGAGACTCCGGACGGCAACGGTTGGTGCGTGGGCCGGCCACGCTCATCGCCCCCTGGGACGGGCCTGCCGTCCGGGCCCTACGTGACAGCCCGCCGCACCGCGTACGCCGCCGCGCCCACCGCCAGTACCGCCGCGCCGGAGATCACCGAGGAGACCGGCAGTGCGAACGCCAGCACGAGACAACCGGCCAGCCCGACCAGCGGGATCGCCCGATGGGGGCGGCCCTCGTCGGGGGCGAGGGTCCAGGCGGAGGCGTTGGCGACGGCGTAGTACGCCAGGACACCGAACGAGGAGAAACCGATGGCTCCGCGTACGTCCGCCGTCGCGGCGACCGCCGCCACCACGGCACCGACGACGAGCTCGGCGCGATGCGGCACCTTGAACTTCGGGTGGACCGCGGCGAGGGCGTGTGGCAGGTGCCGGTCGCGGGCCATCGCCAGGGTGGTGCGCGAGACGCCGAGGATCAGCGCCAGCAGCGAGCCGAGCGCGGCCACCGCGGCGCCGACCCGGACGACCGGTGCCAGCCAGTCGGCGCCGGCGGCCCGGGCGGCGTCCGACAGCGGGGCGGCCGCTCGCGCCAGGCCCTGCGGTCCGAGGACGGTCAGTGCGGCGACGGCCACGACGGCGTAGACGGCGAGGGTGATGCCGAGCGCGAGCGGGACGGCCCTGGGGATGGTGCGCTGCGGGTCGCGGACCTCCTCGCCCAGGGTGGCGATGCGGGCGTACCCGGCGAAGGCGAAGAACAGCAGGCCGGCCGCCTGGAGCACGCCGCCGAAGGTCACGTCGTCCCCGAGACCCAGCCGGGCCGCGGCCGCCGTGCCGGAGGTGAGGGCGGCCACCGCGAACGCGGCCAGCACCGCCAGGGTCACGGCCACGATCACGCGGGTCAGCCAGGCGGACTTCCGCACGCCCGCGTAGTTCACGGCGGTGAGCGCCGCGACCGCGGCGACCGCCACCGCGTGGGCCTGCCCGGGCCAGACGTACGCGCCGACGGTGAGGGCCATCGCCGCGCACGAGGCGGTCTTGCCGACGACGAAGGCCCACCCGGCGAGGTATCCCCAGAAGTCGCCGAGCCGTTCGCGGCCGTAGACGTAGGTGCCGCCCGAGGCCGGGTAGCGGGCCGCCAGCCGGGCCGAGGACGTGGCGTTGCAGTAGGCCACCACGGCGGCGAGGGCGAGGCCGAGCAGCAGCCCGGAGCCTGCGGCGTCCGCGGCGGGGGCGAGCGCGGCGAAGATCCCGGCGCCGATCATCGAGCCCAGGCCGATCACGACGGCGTCCGGCACGCCCAGCCGGCGGTGCAGTTCGTCCGGGATGGGCGCGGTGGTCGGTGACTTCCTCATGAACCACTCCTTCGGCCACCGGCGCGCTCGCTGTCGGCAGACGATACGCGACGCCGGTTAAGGGCCCGGGCTGCCATGACCTCGCCGTCGGTCGCATCGAAGTCGCCCCTAGGATGAGCGCTGTGACCAGCACCGCGCAGCAGACCCGTCGTGGCCCCGCCGGGCGCGGCACGCTGTTGCTGTTGCCGGCGGTGCTGGCCGGGCTGCTGGCCATGCACGGACTGGCGCCCGGGGCGCCGACGGCCCCCCACGCCGACTCGCCCGTGCGACACGCGGCGGCGAGCCACGCCGAGGCTCTGCCCCGGCACACCCCGACCGCCCACGAGCCCGGGCAGGCCTGCGCCCACGCCACCGAGGACGGCACGTCCGGCCACCTCGACCACGCCGACGCCAACTGCACTGCGAGCGGGATCGGGACGTCGTACTCCCCACCCCTGCTCACCCCCGCCGTGGCGAACGCCTCGGCGGTACTTCTCGCCACGCCCGGACGGGCGGGGCGAGAAGCGGAGAGCGGGCGGGCGCCGCCCGACCTCGCGGAACTCCAACTCCTGCGGATCTAGAGGCACCCGCACGGCATCCCCCTGCTCCCGGACCGTCCGGGCAGGGGTGAACGCCGTGCTCCGGCATGCCCGCAGTCACCGTCAAGGGAGTTCGAAACCATGACCACACAACACGCCCTCATGCGCCGTGCCGCCGCCGCGGCGGGCGTCGCCGCAGCCGCCGTCGTCCTGTCCGCCTGCGGCTCCACCACGCACGACGACCACACCACGTCCGCCCGACCGAGCGCGTCGTCCGCCCGGCACAACGCCGCCGACGTCTCCTTCGCCCAGGGCATGATTCCGCACCACCGGCAGGCCCTGGAGATGGCCGAGCTGGCCGCGACCCGCGCTGCCTCGCCGGAGGTCAGGAGCCTCGCCGTGGAGATCAGGAAGGCGCAGGACCCGGAGATCAGGACGATGTCCGGCTGGCTGGCCGCGTGGGGCGAGCCGGTCCCGGCCGCCGGCGCCTCCGGGGAGCACGGCGGGCACGCGATGTCCGGGATGATGACCGACCAGGAGATGGAGGACCTGGGGAACTCCTCGGGCAAGGCCTTCGACACGGCGTTCCTGACGCTGATGGTGGAACACCACCGGGGCGCGGTCGAGATGGCCAGGAGCGAGCTCGACAACGGCGCCCACCGGCCCGCGAAGGATCTGGCCCGCGCTGTCGTCACGGCCCAGACGAACGAGATCGACCGGATGAACAAGCTGCTCGGCGAGAAGTAGACGGGCCGCCGATGCCGGGGTGGGCGCGCGTTCGGACGCGCGCCCACCCCAGCAGGGAGTCAGAGAAACCGGACCATCGTTTCGGCTCACTCCTCGGCCGGGGTGAGCACCACGAAGTCCGCGTCGGACGGGTCGACGCAGACGGCCAGCCGGCCGACACCCTCGGCGTCCGCCGGTCCCATCTGCACGCTCCCGCCGTTCTCGGTGACCTTGGCGACCGCCGCGTCGCAGTCGGCGACGGCGAAGACGGGGTGCCAGTACGGCCGCCCGTTCGCCAGGGCGAGGTCCTCCTGACGGACCTGCATGACGCCGCCCTGCATACGCTCCTCGGGGAGACCGGCAGGGGTGATGAGGGTGTACGTGCCCCCGCCGCCCGGCAGTTCCATGTCGCTGAACTGCCAGCCGAAGACGGCGCCGTAGAACTCCTGCGCGGCCGCGGCGTCGCTCGTGTACAGCTCGGTCCACGACAGCGAGCCCGGCTCGTCCGCCAGCTCGAAGCCGGCGTCCTTCCCCGGCTGCCAGACGGCGAACTGGCCCCCCAACGGGTCGCTGTACTGCGCCATCCGGCCCCACTCGTCGAGGTCCCGCGGCGGCACCCGCACCGTGCCGCCCGCGCGCTCCACGGCCTGCGTCGTGGCGTCCGCGTCGGTGACGGCGTAGTAGATCATCCAGGCCGAGCGCGCGCCCTCCTCGGTGAGCCTGCCGAGCCCGGCGACGGTCTTGCCGTCCTTCCGGAACATCCCGCCCTCCATGTCCTCCCCCTCGCCCATGGACTCGTACTCCCAGCCGAGCACCGCGCCGTAGAAGGCCGCGGCGGCCGGGACGTCGGGGGCGCCGAGGTCGAGCCAACAGGGGGAGCCGGGAGTGAGGTCAGTGGTGATCACAGCGATTCCCTTTCGCAGGTCCTGTCCGGGACCAGCGTGACATCCGGCACTGACGATCGCGCGTCGGCCGCTCCGGTGAGAACCGCGCACCTGCGCCCTGTCAGTGATCGGGGCAGCCGAGCCAGTAGCCGAAGCCCCGGCGGGTGTGGATCAGCGCGGGTTGTTCCCGGTCCACCTTGTGCCGCAGGCGGGAGACGAGTTTCTCGATGGCCGGATTGGCCCGGTACTCGCCCCAGACGTGCCGGCTGATCTGTTCCTTCGACAGCACGCGTTCGGCGTTGCCCAGCAGGTGGCTCAGGAGCCGGTACTCGGCGGGAGTGAGGCCGAGTTGTCTGGGTCCGCGCCGGGCCTGGCACGTGGCGTCGTCCAGGACGAGGTCGCCGTAGCAGGGCATCCCGTCCCGTACGGGGCTCCGGCCGCGCAACAGCACCTGGGCCCTGGCCAGGACTTCGGTGATCCGGACCGGCTTGGTCACGTAGTCCTCCCCACCCAGGCCGAGTTCGGGCAGGAGGCAGTGGAGGGAGTCGCACGTGGTCAGGAAGAGCAGCGGGGGGCGGTCCGCGGGCGGGACGCGGCGGCCTCGGGCGAAGCCGGCCAGGTCCGGCAGCGTGGCGTCCCAGACCACCAGGTCGAATCGGTGCTGGGCGAGCCGCAGCATGCCCTCGGTGCCGGAGCCCGCCGTGCCGACCCGGTACCCCACCAACTCCATTGCGGTGGCGAGGAGTTCGGTGACCGCGGGATCGTTGTCGACGACCAGAACGTGCCGCCCGTCACCGCGAGGCGGTGCAGGCTGCTCGCTGGTGATGATGTTCCTGTGCATGGCAAGACCATTCGGGTAGGGCTTACGCACTTCACGACTGAGCGACCGAGCGGCTGAAGGGCTGAACGGCGGGCCAGGGGCTCGGTCCCCGTGCGAACAGGCCGCCCACGCGCGGTCTCCGCCTCGGCGTCAGGCGGAGGGCCGGACGTCGATGTCGACCTCGGTGAGTGCGACGAAGTCGTCGACCAGCCGGTGGAACAGCGCGGCGAGCAGCGCCAGGTCCTCGGACGACCAGCCCGCCAGAGCCATCTCCATGCCCCGTCGGCGCACCTCCCCCATACGGTCGACCGCGGCCAGACCGGCCTCCGTGAGCTGCACGCGCTGGGCCCGCCGGTCGTCCGGATCCGGGACGCGGATCACATGACCGGCCCGCTCAAGTTGCCGCAGCCGGCGGGTGACGTGGGAGGCCTCCACGGTCAGCCGGGCCGCCAGCACCCCGGGGCGCAGGGGCTCGCTCTCGGCGATGTACCGCAGGATCGCCGCCGCGGCCCGGTCCAGTGACAGTCCGGCCTCGGCCATCGCGCCGGTGCCGTACTTCTGGTCCGACCAGTACGACCTGAAGATCCAGGCGTACGGCTGTCTGCGCGGGCACGACGAAGTGGCCGTCGTGGAGGGGGACTTGGGCGAGCGCCGGTTCATCGCCGCGTATCGCACGGGGACAGGCTCAGCGGAGCTCTCGCGGTCGGCATGCCGCCCAGGGCCGTCCGGGCCTGGCGGCAGGCCGTCGCGGGCGGGGCGGGCTGGCGGGAAGCCGTCTCGGCCGGCGGTACCGAGGCGGCCTGATCCCCGAACGGCTACTTGCTCTGCAGCTTCCCCAGCGGGTCGGGGGCCGCTTCCAGGGCGGTGATCGCCGCCTGCCAGCCGGTGTCCTCGGGGTAGAGGGCGCTGCGCAGGTAGGCCGTGGTGAGCTGCTGGATCAGGGCGACGCGTGCGGGACTCTCGTCCGTCGTCTCGGCGACCTCGTATCCGGGGATGCCGCCGAGCGAGTGCTCGGCGTCGAACAGGGTGAGCAGGCTCTTGTCGCCGGGGCTGTGGGTGTAGGGGTCGGTGAACCAGTCCGGTCCGCGCGTGGACAGGTGGGACTGGTCGTTGTCCCCGGCGACGATGAGGGCCGGTGTGGTCATGGTGTCGAAGGACGGCTTCATGAAGGGGAAGTGTTCGGCGGCGAACGGGGTCAGGTCGTCGCCCAGGCCGGTCAGGGCGAGCAGCACACCGGCTTTGACGCGGGGGTCGGACATGTCCTCGCCGGGTACGCCGTCGGAGTCGAGGACGCGCGCACCCAGCAGCGCGCTCGCCGTCTGGGCTCCCCAGGAGTGGCCGGCCACGGCGATGCGGTCGCGGTCGAGGCGGCCGGCGAGACCCGGCACGGACGCTTCGAGCACGTCGAGTCCGTCCAGGACGCGCGTGAGGTCCTCGATGCGCAAGCGCCAGATCCGCGGCGTACGGGGGTCCTCGGCCGGCAGGCCGAGCGTCCTGGAGTCGAGGTGGGTGGGCTGGACGACCACGAAGCCGTGGGCGGCCCAGAAGTCGGCCAGCGGGGCGTAGCCGTTCATCGACCAGCCGAAGCCGTGCGAGAAGACGAGGACGGGCAGATCGGTGCCGGTCGCGGGGGCGGACACGCGGACCTGGAGGTCCTCACCGCGGCCCGGGGCGGACAGGACGAGCGGCTGCGCGGACACCACCGTGGTGGGCGCGGCCGCGGTCTTCTGCGCGGTCGCGGTGTTCGAGTCGGACATGGAAGTGCCTTCCGTAGTGCCTTCGATGAGCGTTCTCGAGCGCGGACACATCAAGGGTCGGCCCGTCGCCCGGTCTGCGATGACGGTGAAACGGAACGTTGCTCCGGAAACGATACGGAGCACGGTTCCGCTTTGCAACACACGGAAGGAGCCGCGCCGACTGGTCGCACTCCTCGTCGCAGGAGCCACCGGCCCGGTCGTACAATTTGTGCCCGAACGACCGGACGGACCGGCAGGCCGTGCGGTCCCGTCCAGCAGACCGAGGGAGCACACTTGCCCGGCCAGCGATCCATCACCGAAGCGGAGAAGCTCGCGGAGGCCAAGCTGGGCGGTATCCCCGTCCGGCGGGAGCAGATGGCGGCCGTGGCCAACATCTACCGGGCCGCCGCCACGGTGCGGCACCACCTGGAGAACTCCGTGCTCCGTGGCTCGGACCTGACCTGGACCGCGTTCGTGGTGCTGTGGGTGGTGTGGGTCTGGGGCGAGTCGGAGACCCGGCACGTCGCCGAGGAGGCGGGCATCTCCAAGGGCACACTGACCGGCGTCTCGCGCACCCTGGAGTCGCGCGGACTGCTGCGCCGCGCCGACCATCCCACCGACGGGCGGCTCGTGCTGCTGCGCCTGACGGAGGAGGGCGAGGAGTTCATGCGCCGGGTGTTCCCGGCGTTCAACGAGGAAGAGGCGTTCGTGACCTCGCAGTTGAGCGACGCCGAATGCCGCGGCCTCGCGGACGTGCTGCGACGGGTGGTCCTCCAGGTGGAGCAGCACGGTGAGGAGCGCCGCAGGTCGCTGCTGGACGGGACCGAACCCGTGCCGCGCCGCAGCGGGCGGCGCGCCAAGGACTGAACCGCAGCGACAAGTGCCGCTCAGCGGCTCCGGTTCTCGCCGACGGCCAGGACCAGTGCGTCGAACAGGCGCTGTTGGGCCGGGTCCTGCTCCGCGGTGTCCTCCGGATGCCACTGCACGGCCACGAACCAGCCGGCGTTCCCCGCGACTTCCACCGCCTCGACGGTGCCGTCGGCCGCGCGGGCGGCGACGACGAGCCCGTCGCCCAGCCGATCGATGTGCTGGTGGTGGTAGCAGGACGCCTCGACCTTGTCGGTTCCCGTGGCGCCCGCCAGCGCGGTGCCGGGCACGAGGGACACCGGGTGCGTGACGTGCCGGTGTTCCCGCCCGGGCCCGCCCATGTCCTGGTGCAGGGTGCCGCCCCGTGCGGTGTTGACCACCTGCAGACCACGGCAGATCGCCAGCAGCGGCAGCCGCAGCGCGAGCGTCTGCCGGGCGACCTCCAGGTCGAACGCGTCCTGTTCGTCGTCCACGTCGTAGACGGCCTCGTGGGCGGTGCCGGCTCCGTAGCGGTGGGGCGCCAGGTCGCCGCCGCCGGGCAGCAGAACGCCGTCGAAGCGGGCGAGGCGGGCGGCGACCTCGGCCGGGTCGCAGCTGCCGCCGGGGGCGTGCGGATGGAGGGTGACGGGTTCGCCGCCCGCCCGCCAGACCGACTCGATCAGGGCACGGGCGCTGACCTCCGCCGCGTAGCGCAGGGCCGAGGTGGTGGCGGCGAAACGGGCGGGTACGGCGATGAGGGGACGGCGGGCAGAGGTCACAGCTGGATCCAGGTGGTCTTCAGTTCGGTGTACTTCTCCAGCGCGTGGACGGACTTGTCGCGTCCGTTGCCGGACTGCTTCATGCCGCCGAAGGGCACCGTCAGGTCGCCCTCCTCGTAGCAGTTGACCCAGACGGTGCCGGCTCTCAGGGCGCGGGACACCTGGTGGGCGGTGGACAGGTCGGAGGTCCACAGGCCCGCGGCGAGTCCGTACTCGGTGGCGTTGGCGAGGGTCACCGCCTCGTCGAGGTCGTCGAAGGTGAGAACGGACAGGACGGGGCCGAAGATCTCCTCACGGGCCGGCCTGCTGCCGGGGACGACCTGGTCGAAGACCGTGGGCCGGAGGTAGAAGCCGCCGGTTTCGGGGAGGATGCGTTCTCCCCCGGTGCGGAGCCGGACACCGGCGTCGACGCCCGCCTGGATGTGGCCGAGGACCCGGTCGAGGTGGGCCTGTCCCACCAGGGCGCCCATCTCGGTGGCCGGATCGAGGGGGTCGCCGACCCGGAGCGTGCGGGCCCGTTCGACGACCGCCTCGGTGACGCGTTCGGCGATGGCGGAGTGCACCAGCAGCCGGGAGGGCGCGGTGCACATCTCGCCCTGGTTGAAGAAGATGCCCCAGGCTGCCGTGGCGGCGGCCTTCTCCAGGTCGGGCGCGTCGGGGAAGACGATGTTGGGTGACTTGCCGCCCAGTTCGAGCCAGACGCGCTTGAGGTTGGAGTCGGCGGCGTAGCGCAGGAAGTGGCGGCCGACGGCGGTGGAGCCGGTGAAGGCGAGGACGTCGACGTCGGGGTGGAGGCCGAGGGCCTGTCCCGCCACCGGCCCGTCGCCGTTGACGACGTTGAGGACGCCGGCCGGCAGCCCGGCCTCGGTGGCGATCCGGCCGAGGTGCAGTGCCGACAGGGGTGAGTTCTCCGACGGCTTGAGGACGACCGTGCAGCCGGCCGCGAGGGCGGGGGCGATCTTCCAGCCCGCGAGCGTCAACGGGAAGTTCCACGGCACGACGGCACCCACGACACCGGCCGGCTCACGGGTGACGAGCGCGAGGGCGTCGGGCGCGGTGTGCGGGGACTCGTCGGTGAGCTTGTCGGCCAGCTCGCCGTACCAGCGGAAGGTGTTGATCAGTGCGCGCAGTTCGATGTCGTGGGCGTCGGTGATCGGTTTGCCCATCTCCAGGCTGACGGTGAGGGCGAGTTCCGGCCGTCGCTCCTCGATCAGCTCGGCGATGCGCAGCAGGACCCGGCCGCGTTCGGCGGGCGCGAGCCGGGGCCAGGGGCCGCTGTCGAAGGCCTTGCGGGCGGCCGCGACGGCCAGGTCGACCTCCGCGGCACCGCCGTCGGCAACGTGCGCCAGCACCTGCCCGTCCCGTGGGGAGATGACGGGGAACGCGCCGCCACCGCCGTCGTGTTCGGCGCCGTCGACGAGGTGAGCGCCGGGGAGGACGAGATTCCTGGCTCGGCGAACCCAGTCGTCATGGGTGACATCCACTGTGAGTCCTCGTTTCGTCGTGGGTCGAACTGTGCCGCCGGGCGCGCACAGCGGGCATGCGCGGGTCAGCTCGCGGCCGCCGGGCCGCGGCGGCGAAGCCGTTCGGCGCCGATCCCGAGCAGCATCACCACCGGCACCGACAGCACCAGCCAGACGGCCGTGCCCGTGTCACCGCCGATCAGCGTGGTGAAGTTGGCGAGGATCAGCCAGACGGCACCGGCCAGACCGAGCGCTCCCAGCGCCGGGGCGATCGCGGTGTTCCACAGCCGGGCGTCACGGCGCTCCCGGCGGAAGAAGACGATCACGGAGACGGAGGTGAGCAGGTAGAGCAGCATCATCGCCAGGACGGCGAGCCCGCTGAACCAGGAGAAGAGACTCACCACCGGGTCCTTGCCGGCCAGGGCGAAGGGCAGGACCAGCGCGAGAGCGATCGCCGTCTGCACGCATCCCGCGGCCCAGGGGGCGTGGCGGCGGTTGAGCACGCACAGACGGCGGGGCAGCAGCCGGTCGCGGCCGAGGGAGAACAGGTAGCGGTTGGCGGAGTTGTGGAAGGTGAGGATGCCCGCGAAGAGGGAGGTGGCGAGCAGGACGGGCAGGACGTCGTTGACCCAGCCGCCGAACTGCGCGGCGATCGGCGCGAACACGAAGCCGGAGGAGTCCCCGCTCGCCAGGGCCGTACCGGCCGCCGCCGGTGCCTGGGAGGCGCCGTGGGCGGAGATCAGCATCCACGAGGTGAGGGCGAAGAAGCAGGTGACCAGGACCACGGAGAGGTAGGTGGCCCGTGGCACGGTCTTCGTCGGGTTGCGGGCCTCCTCGCCGTAGATGGCGGTGGCCTCGAAGCCGAACATCGAGGCCACGGCGAACATGACGGCGACGCCCGGCGCGCCCTGCAGGACCGCCGACGGGGAGAAGCTGTCGGACACGCCCAGCCCTTCCGGTCCGCCTCCCTCGAAGAGGGTGACCAGGCCGAAGACCAGCAGGATGCTGAACTCGGCGAGGACCAGCAGCGCCAGGACCCGGGCGCCGACCTCGATGCCGGTGACCGCGAGGGCCTGGACGACGGCCATGGTGATCAGCGCCCATGCCCACCACGGCAGGTCGAGGCCCGTGTGGTCGGCGACCAGTGCGCTCATCGTGGCGCCGTACAAGCCGTACATGGCCGCCTGGATGACGCAGTACGAGAACAGGGCGACGGCCGCGCTGCCGGCGCCGGTGGTGCGGCCCAGCCCGGCACCGATGTAGGTGTAGAAGGCGCCGGCGTCGACGACGTGGCGGCCCATGGCGACGAAGCCGACGGAGAAGAGCAGGATGACCGCGCCCGCCAGGACGTAGGCGGCGGGGGTGCCGGCGCCGTTGCCGATGGCGACCGAGATCGGGGCCGCTCCGGCGATGCCGGTCAGCGGGGCCTGACCGGACAGGACGAAGAAGAGGATGCCCAGGACACCCAGGGCGTTGGGCTTGAGCGCGGCTGCGGCGGGGGCGTCCCGTACGGTCCGCTCCGCGGGAACCGTCTGACTGTCCACTCGGATCACCTGCCAGAGGAAGAGGGGAGGTCGTGCCAGAAGAAGGCCGGAAGAAGGGCCCGGAAGAGGGACCCGGAAAAGGGACCCGGAAGAAGGGGATCGTTTCGGGCCAAACGAGTTGCCGTTCATCGTGAGGCGGAACTATCCGTTTGGCAAGGGGTTGGAAGCTGACAGTCCCCGGACGGGTGGGCGGACGGAACGGACTCGGGCGTCGCCGGACTCAGGCGTCGCCGGGCTCGTCGGCCAGGGCGCGGAGCAGCCCCCGCAGCTCGGTGAGCGCCTCCTCGGTCACCTCTCGCTCACCGAAGACGAGCTGGTGCAGCACGAGCCCCTCCAGAGCGGCGAAGACGAGCCGGGACAGACCCCGGCCGACCGGCCGGGACAGGGTCCGGGACAGGTCGTGCCGGGTGGCCTCGAAGTACTCCTCGTACAGGGCGCGCAGCTGGGGCAGCAGTTCCGGCCGACGCCGGGCCTCCAGCAGCAGCTCGTACTGGAACGCCTGCAGTTCCGGCCCGGACTCCACCATGCTTCCCAGGCCCACGGCGAAGTCGTCCGCCGCGCCCGTGCCGGTGTCGAGCTGGCTGCTGCTCAGCGAGGAGCGGATGGCGTGGGCGACGGCCTCCTCGATGAGCGCGTCGCGGGACCCGAAGTGGTGCACGACCAGCCCGTGGGTGACTCCGGCCTCCTCGGCGACGGCCCGGTAGGTCAGCTTGCGCAGACCGCCCCGGGCGACGACGCGTACGGCCGCCTCCAGCAGAGCGACCCGGCCGGTCCCGTAGTTCCGCACCCGCTTGCGCGGAAGGTCCTCGCTCGCGGACTCGACGGGATCACTCATGCCCCGACCATACCCACGCCCGCGCGCTCAGCGCCTGGGCGGGCGGATGCCCCGGAACTCCCAGTCGCCGCCCAGCGCGGTCGACAGCACTTCCTCGGACTCGGTCGGCTGCGCACCGACGTCGGCGCGAATCGCGGTGGGGCCGGTGACGACGTGGTTGGTGAGCCGGCCGAGGCCCTCGACCTCGACCTCGACGACGTCGCCCGGCCGCACGGGCCGGGAGTTGGCCGGGGTACCGGACAGCAGGACGTCGCCGGGGTACAGCGTGATGGTGCGGGCGATGTCGGCGACCAGGTAGTGCATGTCCCACGTCATCTCGTCGGTCGAACCGTCCTGGACGACCTCACCGTTGACGTAGGTCCGCAGCCGCTTGCCGTGGAAGTCCCAGTCGGTGACGAGGCCGGGGCCGAGCGGGCACAGGGTGTCGGAGCCCTTCACGCGGAGCATGGAACCGGCGTCGGTGTCGCGGAAGTCGTGCAGGCCGTAGTCGTTGGCGACGGTGTAGCCGGCGATGTACTCGCCCGCCTCGGCCTGGGAGATGTTGCGCGCGGTCCTGCCGATGACGATGGCGACCTCGCCCTCGTAGTTGAGCCACTTGCAGCCCTCGGGGCGGACGACGGCGCCCTTGTGGGAGTTGAGGGCGGAGGTCGGCTTGTGGAAGTAGGTGGGCGTGTCGGGCAGGCCGATTTGGAACTCGTCGACGCGGCTGCGGTGGTTGAGGTGGACGGCGATCACCTTGGAGGGGACCACCGGCGGGAGGTGGTGGGCGTCCTCGGTCCTGACGCGGCGGCCGTCCCCGGCGACGAGTTCGTCGCCGTCGACGGTGACCTGGACGGCGGCGCCGTCGAGGAGGATCCGGCGGTACTCAGGCATGGGCGGACTCCTGTACGGGGGTGAGGGATGCGGTCCAGCCGTCGGCCGGACGGTCGAACCACAGATGCACCTGACCGGTGCCGATCGAGTTCTCGTACTCGCCGTACTGGCGGGCCCTGGCGACGCAGGCCTGCTCGCCGAGGGCGCCGGCCATCATCAGGTAGTGGAAGAACTTCGCCTCGGGCTTGTACGTCCAGAACTCGTCCATGGTGTCGAGGACCTTGTCGTGGCGGCCCTCCTTGAACCACGCGATGCGCTCCTCGTCGGCCGCACGGGCCTCGGGCGTGAAGATGTGCACCGGGTCGCCGGCCTCGTGGTCGCGCAGTTCGCGCAGCGGCCAGAAGGTGTGCGAGAGGGCGCCTGAGGCGATGAGCAGGACCCGGCGGCCGGGGGTGGCGGCGATTCCGTCCGCCAGGGCGCGTCCGAGCCGCAGATGGTCCTCCATGTCACCGGTCTGGCAGACGCCGATGGTCACCCACCGCTTGTCCGGCAGCCCCTCCCCCAGGAACTTCCAGAGGTTGATGGTGGCGTAGTAGATCGGCAGGTAGTCGTCCTCGATCGCGGTGATCCAGGTGCCGTGCTTGTCTGCGAACCTCGCTATGTTGTGCGCCAGTTCCGGGTCGCCGGGGAAGTCGTACGGCATCCGGCACATCCCGCGCGGCAGTTCCTCGGAGGTGAACAGTCCGGCGCGGCGCTGCTGTGCGGTGACGACGAACTCGACGGTGGTGGCCCAGTGGGAGTCCAGGACGACGACGGTGTCGTAGTCGTCCCGCTCGAAGACGTCCCTACGGAGCTGCTGAAGCCCGGTGACGAGGGTGATCTCCTTGCCCTCGTTCAGCTCCAGCCGGTCGGCCTCCGGCAGCACGATGGTGGGGACGTGGGCCAGCAGGCCCGCCCCGACGATCTCACCCATGGTCCTGCCATCCCTTCGGTGCGGTCACGGTGTTCTTCAGGTCGCAGTAGAAGTCGAAGCTCCAGGTGCCGCCCTCGCGGCCGACGCCGGACTGGCGCGACCCGCCGAACGGGGCCTGGAGGTCACGGACGAAGAAGCAGTTGACCCAGACGGTCCCGGCGACGAGCTGTGCGGTGACGCGTTCGGCGCGCTCGCGGTCGCCGGTGGCAACGGTGGCGGCGAGGCCGAAGCGGGTGTCGTTGGCGAGCCGGACGGCCTCGTCCTCGCCCGCGAAGGTCTGGAGGGTCAGGACCGGGCCGAAGACCTCCTCCTGGACGATCTCGGAGTCCTGGGCGACGTCGGTGAGGAGGGTCGGCGCGTAGTACTGGCCGTCCTTGCCGTGTCCGCCGATGACCGCCCGGGCCCCGGCCGCGATCGCCCGCCGCACGAAGCCGTCGATCTTCTCCAGCTGCCGGGGGTGGATGTTGGGCCCGATGTCGGTGGCCTCGTCACGGGGGTCGCCCTGCTTCAGGGCGGTGGCCTTCTCGACGAACCGACGCGTGAACTCGTCGGCGACCGTCTCCTCGACGAGCAGACGGGTCGCGGCCAGGCACACCTGACCGGCGTTGTCGTACTGCTCCACGGCGAGGTCGACGGCGAGTTCGAGATCGGCGTCGGCGAAGACCAGCAGGGGGGACTTGCCGCCGAGTTCGAGGCTGAGCGGGGTGAGGTTGGCGGCGGCCGACGCGGCGATCCGCTTGGCGGTCGGCACCGAGCCGGTGAAGCTGATGCGGCGCACGTCCGGGTGCGAGGTGAGGCTGTCGCCGATCTCGGAGCCGTAGCCCTGGACGACGTTCAGCACTCCGGCGGGCAGGCCGGCCTCGGCGGCGATGTCCGCGAGCAGGGAGGCGGTCAACGGGGACCATTCGGCGGGCTTGAGGACGACCGTGTTGCCGGCCGCTAGAGCCGGGGCGACCTTCCACGTGGCCAGCATCAGTGGGGCGTTCCACGGGGTGATCAGCACGCACGGGCCCGCCGGATCCCACGAGACATGGTTGGTGTGACCGCGCGTCTCGAAGTCCTCGTGGTCGAGCTTCAGCAGCCAGTCGGCGAAGAAGCGGAAGTTGTGCGCGACGCGCGGCATGACGCCCCGTCGGTGGGAGCGCAGCAGGGCGCCGTTGTCGCACGTCTCGACGATCGCGAGCTCTTCGATGCGTTTGTCGACGCCGTCGGCGATGGCGTGCAGGATCCGGGCTCGTTCGGCGCATGGCGTCGCGGCCCAGCCGGGGAAGGCGGCCTTCGCGGCGGCCACCGCGGCCGCTGCCTCCGTCGCGGTGCCCCGGGCGATCTCGCCGAGGACGCTGCCGTCGATGGGCGAGAGGTCGGTGAAGGTCTCGGTGGAGGCGACGCGTTCGCCGCCGATCCAGTGGCGGGTGTCGACGGCGACTCCGGCGACGGTGGTGATGTGTTCGCTCATGGCCTCAAGGCTCCTGACGGTCGATGCGGTGCGGGCTCACTCGGCGCGCGAGGTGTTGGACTCCAGCAGCCGGCCGCCGTCCCACACCACGCCGACCTGCCGGTAGTACGCGGCGATCGGCTCGCGGATCTCCAGCCGGGCCAGTTCCTCGGTGGGTGCCTCGAACAGCTCCAGCTCGGCGTCGCCCACCCAGGGCTGTCCGCCCTCGAAGGAGGCGGCGCCGGACTCGATCAGCTCGTCCAGCGCGAGGCCCTTGTCCTTCTCGACGGAGGGCAGCCAGCGATGGTGGGCCATCGGGTGGCCGTTGACGAAGCCGTTGGAGTCCGACGGCTCGCGCAGGGTGACGACGGCCTGGGCGAGGCGGCGGTCGGCGGCGGCGAGGGTGGCGCCGAAGCGGGCGCCGGCCTCGATGCGGGGGGCGGGCCCGTAGGGGTGCGGGCGGGTCTGGTGGATCGAGCCGAGCTTCTTCGGGTAGCCCTGGTGCAGTCCGCGGGCGATCGCGAAGTCCTTGTCGACCCAGATGTAGACGCAGCGGGTGTAGGTCCGGCCCTTGTACTTGCAGCGGACGACGGCGAACGCCTCCTTGTACTGGGCCAGCACCGGGTCGAGCAGTTCCTGCCCCGAGGCGGAACAGGACTGCCAGTCGGCCCAGATGAGCGCGACGGCACCGGGGTCCTCGTCGGCGAGTTCCAGCGGCTCGGGCAGCAGTTCGCGCACGCGGGCGGGGTCGGTGCGGTACTCGACGGTGAGCAGGTCGCCGGAGTAGCGCCACGGCGGCGAGGGGATCAGCGACGCGGCTCCGGTCGCCGTCTTGGGGTGGAAGTAGCCACGGACACTGGTCACTGGGGTTCCTTACGCGGTGAGGGCGGGCTGCTTGAGCAGTTCGGCGCGGTGGCGGGCGGCGGCGGCCGCGGCGGCCCGGCCACCGAGGGCGACCACACCGACCAGCCGGCCGCCGCGGTGGTAGCCGGCCAGGACGTCCCCGTCGGGGTCGCCTTCCAGGACACGCACGTCCTCCTTGCCCAGCACGGGGGCACCGAAGGACTGCAGGCGGAAGTCGTGCTGGTCGCTCCAGAACGTCGGCAGCGGCGCGAACGGCGCGAGGCCGGCGTCGGTTCCGGTGAGGTGGGCGGCGAGCACCCGGGCGGCGTGCTTGGCGGTGTCCGTGGGGATCGACCAGTGCTCGACGCGGCGGGGCACGCCGTCGTAGCGGGCGTTGGGGAAGCGGGCGACATCACCGACGGCGATCACGTCGTGCCGTCCGCCGACGCGCAGCTGCCCGTCGGTCAGCACGCCGTCGGTGAGGTCGAGGCCGTTGCCGTCGAGCCACTCGGTGTTCGCGACGGAACCCACCGCCTCCACCACCACGTCCGCGGCCGCCACCGTGCCGTCGTCGAGGCGCACGCCGGTGACGTGCTCCGCGCCCTCGAAGCCGGTCACGCCCGTGCCGAGGGCGAACCGTACGCCGCGCTGCTCGTGCCTCCTGAGCAGCGCCCGCGCGAGCAGTTCGCCGAGCGGCCCCACCATGGGCAGCGGCAGCGGATCCACCACGGTGACCTCGGCCGCGCCGAGCGCCACGGCGGTGGCGGCCACCTCGCAGCCGATGAACCCGGCCCCGACCACGACCACGCGGGCGCCCGGGCGGGTCAGGGACTCGCGCAGACCCTGGGCGTCGGCCAGGGTGCGCAGGGTGTGCCGGCCGGTGAGCGGGCCGGGGCACCGCAGCCGCCGGGGGCGCATGCCGGTCGCCACGACGAGTCCGCCGTACGGCAGGACCGTACCGTCGTCGAGTTCGACGACGCGCCGGTCGAGGTCGGCCCGGACGGCCCTGGTGCCCAGCCGCCATTCGACGTCGGCCACCCCGGCGCGCGGCCGGAAGGCGAGTGACGCGAAGGGGGCCTTCCCGGCCAGCACCTCCTTGGACAGCGGTGGCCGGTTGTAGGGCATGTGGGGCTCTTCCCCGACGAGTGTGATCGGCCCGGCCCAGCCCGCGGCGCGCAGTTGTTCGGCGGCGCGCAGGCCGGCCATGGAAGCGCCGACCACGACGACGTTCGTGCTCACGGCTCAGTCCTCGATGCGGATGGCCTGCAGCGGACAGACGTCGGCGGCCTCCTCGACCTCGTCGCGCAGCGCGTCGTCGGGGTCGGGGACGTGGGCGAGGTGTCCGGCGTCGTCGAAGCGGAAGACGTCGGGTGCGGCGAAGACGCACTGGCCGTGGTCCTGGCACTTGTTCATGTCGACGACGACCTTCATGGCCGGCCCTCCAGATACGAAGCTCGTTTGGTTCCAAACAACATAGGAAGCGACCGGACCCTGGTCAATAGCTATCCGGATGGATAAATTTTTGCGACAGACCCCTTGCGGGGAGATGGCGGGCGTCCCTACCGTTTGACACCAAACAGTGGAGCGGCCCCCTGCGTCTCCCCGCAGCGCGTGGCCGCCCGCCCTCTCTCCCCCAGCGCCCTGAGCTCTGGGAGGCGCCCCCTTCCCCAGAGGAGACAACGGTGAGCGCATCCGACACCCCACCCGTCCGCCGGCACATGGAGCGCCTGGCCGCCGAGGGCATCGACGTGGTCCGGGTGACCTATCCCGACCTCATCGGCACCGACCGGGCCCGGGACGTCCTGCTGGACCACCTCCCCGCGGCCTGCGACCACGGCCTCGCCTTCTGCCGCGCCGTCTACCACACCAGCCCCCAGGGCGACGTGGTCCCGGTGGCCGGCGGCCTGGACTCCGGGCTGCCCGACATCTGCGTGCGCCCCGACCTCGACACGCTGACCCCGCTGCCGTGGGAGCCCGGGGTCGCGTCCTGCCTGGGCGACGTCACCGACCCGTCGACCGGCCTGCCCGCGCCCGAGTCCCCCCGGGACCTGCTGCGCGCCGTCCTCGACCGATGCGCCGAGCAGGGCCTGCGACCGGTGGTCGGCCCGGAGCTGGAGTACTTCCTCTGCGACGCGGCACCCGGCACCCCGCTCGGCTGGCGCCGCTACGACGAGGCGACCGGCGTCGTCTACACCGCGGGCCTGCGCGCGGACGGCGACAACCACCTGCTGCGCACCCTGCGTCAGCTGCGTGACCTCGACATCGGCGTCAGTAGCGGCAACCACGAGTTCGACGGGGCGCAGTTCGAGATCAACCTGACCCACGCGGATGCCCTGGAGGCCGCCGACCGGGCCTTCCGTTTCAAGGCGGCCGTCAAGGAACTGGCCCGCAGGGAAGGCCGCCTGGCCACCTTCATGGCCAAGCCGTTCAACGACGCGGCCGGCTCCGGCTTCCATCTCCACCTGTCCTGCCTGACCGGGGAGGACGGCAACGCCTTCGACGACCCGTCGGCGCCGTACGGCCTGTCCGCCACCGCCCGGCACGCCGTGGCCGGCGTCCTGGCGCACGCCCCGGCCCTGGCGGCGCTGGCCAACCCGACGGTCAACTCCTACAAACGCTTCGGCCCGGACACCCTGGCCCCCTGGCTGATCGACTGGGGCCTGGACAACCGCAGCGCCATGGTCCGCATCCCGCCCGAGCGCGGCCCCGGCGCCCGGCTCGAACTGCGCCTCGGCGACGCCGGCGCCAACCCCTACCTGCTGGTCGCCGGCACCGTCGCCGCCGCGCTGCTGGGCATCCTCGCCGGCGAGGAACCCCCCGCCCCGCTGGAGGGCTACGGCTACGACACCGCCAGGTCCGCCGTCCTCCCGACGACCCTGCCCGCCGCCCTGGACGCGCTGGAGGCGGACACCGCCCTCACCGACGTCCTGGGCAAGGGCTTCACCGCCTCCTACCTGACCTACAAGCGCGACGAGGTCGCCCGCTTCCAACGGCACGTCACCGACTGGGAGTTCACCGAGTACGCCTACCACCTGTGACCCCGAGGAGACCTCCGACCATGACCACCACCGCCCAGTCCGTGACCGACGCCGTGCGCGAGCCGCTGCCCCTGGCCGACGTCGACCTGGCCGACCTCGACAACTTCACCGACGGCGTGACCCCCTGGCGCATGTTCCACACCCTGCGCCACGAGGACCCGGTGCACTGGCAGCCCGAGGAGGCGCCCAACTCCGGTTTCTGGGCGGTGACCCGGCACGCCGACATCGCCCGCGTCGACCGCGACGCGCAGACGTTCACCTCCACGAAGTTCGTCAACCTGGAGGAGGTCGACGAGGACCAGATCAGGAAACGCGCCTCGATCCTCGAACTGGACGGCGTCCGCCACCGCGCGCTGCGCAGCCTGCTCCAGCGCCAGTTCGGCGCGAGCGTCATCAACAGCTACGCCGACTTCCTGCGCGGCCTGACCGCCACCACCCTGGACGCGGCCCTGGCCAAGGGCACGTTCGACTTCGTGAAGGAGGTGTCCGCCGACTTCCCGATCAACGTCCTCGCCCGCCTCCTCGACGTGCCCCCCGAGGACAACCAGCAGCTCATCGACTGGGGCAACCGCATCATCGGCAACACCGACCCCGACTACGCCGACGTGCTGCTGCACAGCGCGGAGAGCGAGAAGTACCGCGACCTGCCGTTCCGCTCCCCCGCCTCACTGGAGGTCTTCGAGTACGGCCGCGAACTCGCCCGGCGGCGGCGCGGCGGAAACGGCACCGACCTGATCTCCAGGCTGGTCAACGAGACCCCGCGCGACGGCGTCCCGCTCTCCCCGCAGGACTTCGACAACTACTTCCTGCTCCTGGTCGTCGCCGGCAACGAGACCACCCGCCACACCATCACCCATTCCATGCTGGCCCTGCTCCAGCACCCCGAGCAGCTCGCCCGCCTCCAGGACGACCCGTCGCTGATCCCCACGGCGGTCGAGGAGTTCCTGCGCTGGGCCTCGCCGGTGTACCACTTCCGCCGCACCGCCACCCGCGACGTCGAACTCGGCGGCAAGCACATCGGGGAGGGCGACAAGGTCGTCATGTGGTTCGCCTCCGGCAACCGCGACGAAGAGGTCTTCACCAACCCCTACGACTTCGATGTCGCCCGGCAGGACAACGACCACGTCACCTTCGGCAAGGGCAGCCCCCACCTGTGCCTGGGCAACCTGCTCGCCCGCACCGAGATCCGCATCATGTTCGAGGAGCTCATTCCGCGCCTGGCCGGCATCCGCCTGGCCGGTGACGTGCCCCGCGTACGCTCCAACTTCGTCAACGGCATCAAGAAGCTGCCCGTGGAGGTGACACTCGCCTGAGGCACGCAATGCACGGCCCGGAACGCGCCGACGGCTTCAGGACGCCTTCGAAGCCGTAGGAACCGACGTGGGACGGCTCAGTCGTCGGCGGCGGTCTCCGCGGCGATCGTGGCGGCTACCTCGTCGACCACGACACGCGCCCGGTTCTCCGGCACACCGGCCGCGACGAGCATGGCAATGGTGCACCGGGTGCCGTCGTCCTCCAGCGCCTCGACGTTGACCTGCTCCAGCAGGGCGACCGTCATCGCCTCCAGACCCGCGCTCAGCACCGCGGGTGGCAGATGGGTGGGGACGACACCGTCCCGCTGTCCGCGTTCCAGGATGGCCGTGACCTCGTCGCGCGCGGGCTTGAGGATCTCGGCGACGCGTTCCGCGCCCAGGTCCCGGTGGGCCAGCGCCAGGAGCATCCGGTAACGGTCACCCACGGGCCACATCGACAACGTGAAGTACGCGAGCGCCCGTTCGGCCGGCTCCGCCGGCCGGACACCCGCCGCCACCGCGTCCTGGAGGGTCTCGGAGGCTTCCTCGGCCAGCGCCTCCAACAGTGCCGCCCGGCCGGGGAAGTGACCGAAGAGGGTACGCCGTACGACACCGGCGGCCCTCGCCAGCTCCTCCAGGGTGATGTCCGGGTTCCGGCCGAGTTCCTGACGGGCCGTGGCCAGGATGCGCGCCCGGTTGGAGCGCGCGTTGCGTCGCTGCGGCACGCGGGCCACGGGCTTGGTCACGGACAACCTCGGCGGAGCGGTACGGAGAGCGGGATCGGCGCGTCCATTCTGACACGCGGCATCCGCACGCCCTCCGGAGTCGCTCGGTGACAGGCGTCGAGCGCCTTCTCCCCCGATCATGCGGCCGAGGAGGCGTCCGGACGCCAGGTGACCGTCCGCCCGGTGAAGTGCGCGTCGAGTCCGCCCGCCGTGGGCGTGACCGACCGCAGGCGGAGCCCCTCGGGGATGTTCCGCAGCGGGATGGGCTCCGCGAAGATCTTGTCGAGCAGGGTCCGCCCCGGGGCGGGCAGCTCCCCCCGGGTGACACGGAAGTCCGTGAACCGGACGCTGTTCCCGGCGGCCGCGGAGACGGCCGTACTCACGGTGACCTCCCCGGCGAGCGGAAGGGCGACGACGGCCCTGACCCGGTCCGGCTCGGTGTCCCGGGAGATCTCCAGGCCGAGTGCGTTCGACACGTCCTCGTACGACAGGAACGCGGTCGCGTCGACGGCACGCGCGTGGGCCTCCTCCGCGTCGCCCGAGATCTTCAGGTCGTCGAGCCCGACGGTGAGCCTGGTCACCGGCAGCGGCCGCGCGGAGCCGTCGGCGGGTATGTCGTGGGCGGTGATGTCGACGTGCCGCAGCGAGCCGGAGACCAGCTGGGGCAGCACCGGGAAGCCCCTCACATCGACCTCGGGGCGCGTCGGGGTGTCCATGCCGCCCTGGAACGCCTCTGCCGTACGGCTCTCCGCGCGCCCCGCGGCGACACGGTCCACGACGAGCACGGCCGGCAGCAGCGCGGCCAGCACCCCGGCCAGGGCGGCGACCAGCTTCCGCCGCCTCTCCGGGGACGGAGCGCTCACGCACACGGAGCCCCCGTCGTACTGGGAGTCGTACGGCTCGTACGGCTCATGGGGCCCATGGGCGGGTTCATCGGCGTACGCGGGCTGGGACTGGTACACGGCATTCCTCCACCTGGTCTGGCAGCTGCTTGCACATCATCGGGCAATTAATATTTACACACGGTCGGGCAATAAACTAGCCTGCACACTCGTGGGCAAATAACTTCCCGCGGTGCCGGGACACAGCCCGAGCCCGCGCCACTCCCGCTGCCGACCCCGAAGCTGCCGCTTCACCCCTAGGAGCTTCCGATGCCGCTCTTCGCGAACACACCCGTCGAGAAGATGACCGGGCCGTACCCACGACGCTGGTGGGCCCTGCTCGTGCTGTGCCTGAGCCTGCTGATCGTGGTCATGGCCAACACGTCCCTGATCGTCGCCGCCCCCGACATGACCCAGGACCTCGAACTCAGCAGCAGTGACCTCCAGTGGGTCGTCGACGGCTACACCGTCCCGTACGCCGCGCTGATGCTGGTGCTGGGCGCGATGGGCGACAAGTACAGCCGCCGCGGCGCCCTCGTACTGGGCCTGCTGATCTTCGCCGGGGGTTCGGTGATGGGCAGCCTGGTCGACGAGACCGACCTGGTCATCGCCGCCCGCGCGATCATGGGTGTGGGTGCCGCCGTGGTCATGCCGGCCACGCTCTCGCTCCTGGTGGCCATGTTCCCGAGGCGCGAGCGGGCGCGCGCCATCACGGCCTGGACCGCCACCTCCGGCCTCGCCATCGCCGTCGGCCCGGTGGTGGCCGGCTGGCTGCTGGAGGAGCACGCCTGGGGCTCGACGTTCCTGATCAACGTGCCCATCGCGGCCCTCGCCGTGATCGGCGCGTTCGTACTGGTGCCGCCGTCCAGGGCGGAGGGCATGGGCCGGATCGACTACGTCGGCGGACTGCTGTCGATCGTCTCCGTCGGCTCGCTCGTCTACGCCATCATCGAGGGCCCGCACTTCGGCTGGAGCACCGGCCCGATCGCGGCGGCCGTCGTCGCGGGCGTGGGCTTCGCCGCCTTCACCCTGTGGGAGCTGAAGCACCCCCACCCCATGCTGGACGTCCGCAAGTTCACGCTGCGCCCCTTCACCGGCTCCATGCTCGCGGTGCTGTTCTTCTTCTTCGGCACCTTCGGCGCGATCTACTACGCCACCCAGTTCCTTCAGTTCGTCCTGGGCTACGACGCCCTGGAGACCGGCGTTCGTCTGCTGCCGCTGGCCGGTGCCGTGTTCGTCGGCGCCGCGGTGACCGGCAGGCTGACCCCCAGGCTCGGCGTGAAGGCCATGGTCGTGCCCGGCATGGTCCTCGGCACCGTGGGCGTCTTCCTGCTCTCCCAGATCGACAAGGCCTCGACGTACACCGACTTCGTGCCGTCGCTGCTGCTGCTCGGCTTCGCGATCGGCCTGAGCGTGTCCCCGGCGACCGACACGATCATGGACTCCTTCCCCGAGTCGGAGCTGGGCGTCGGCGGCGGCGCCAACGACACCTCGCTGGAACTGGGCGGCTCCCTCGGCATCGCCCTCCTGGGCTCGCTGCTCGGCACCGCCTACAAGGACGAGCTGACCGATCTGGTGGGCCACCGGCTCCCGCACGAGGCCCTGGAGACCGCCAAGGAGTCGGTGGGCGCCGGCCTCGCGGTCGCCGAACAGATCGCCAGGACCCCGACCGCCGGCCCCCAGCAGGCGCAGGCCCTGGTGGACGCGGTGCACGATTCCTTCGCCCACGGTGTCGCGCACACCAGTCTCATCGGCGGCATCATCATGGCCGCCGGCGCGATGATCGTCCTGGCCGTCCTGCCCGGCCGCAAGTCCACCGGGAAGCACCGCCAGGTGGCGGCGGAGGAGACCGAGAAGGAGCACGCGGAGGTCGGCTGACGGCGAGGCCGCCCAGACTCGTCGTCAGGTGCGTGCGGAGCGGATGGGTGATGCCTCCCTCGGTATCTGATGGAGGCATCAGTAATGGTGACCATTGTTAGACTCACCGCATGCCGACGTCAGCCCCGCCCAGCAACCGGTTCGAACGCCGTCGCGCCGCGACCAGGCAGGCACTCATCCGTGCGGCCCGGCAGATCCTCGCCGAGTCCGGCGACACGGGCGTGAGCATCCAGGCGATCGCGGACCGGGCGGACGTGGGCTTCGGCTCCTTCTACAACCACTTCGACTCCAAGGCAGCCCTCTTCGACGAGGCGGTGCTCGACGCCCTCGACGAGTACGGCCGGGCGATCGACGAACGGCTGGAAGGCGTCGACGATCCGGCGGAGCGGGTCGCGTTCGGCGTCCGGCTCAGCGCCAGGATGGCCGACACGCACCCCGAGATCATGCGGATCCTGCGCCATCGCGGACTCGGGCACATCCACTCCGACCGCGGCCTGTCCCCGCGCGCCCTGGGCGACCTGAAGACCGGCGCGGCCTCCGGTCGCTTCACCTTCACCGACCCCGAGATCGCCCTCTCCGCGCTGGGCGGCAGCCTGCTGGCCCTGCTGGACCTGCGCCTCACCCGGCCGGACGCCGACAGCGACGCGGCCGCCAGAGCCATGGCGCAGATGATGCTGCGCATGCTCGGCGTCCCCGAGGACGAGGCCCGCGAGATCGCCGAGCGCCCCCTTCCCACAGGCGACTGACGCTTCGACACGGCGGTACGGTCGGCGAAGACGCGCGATCGACAGCCACCGCACGACCGGCCGGGCCCAGCCGGGGTTGACGCGCTATCGGGCATCGGACTTCCCGGACGACCCGCAGACGACCGGCCCAGCGAGGGCTGTCGCACTATCGGGCATCGGACTTCCCGGACGACCCGCAGACGACCGGCCCAGCGAGGGCTGTCGCACTATCGGGCATCGGACTTCCCGGACGACCCGCAGACGACCGGCCCAGCGAGGGCTGTCGCGCTATCGGGCGTCGGACTTCCCGGACGGCCCGCAGCAGGAGCAATCGCCGGCGCAGCCGCGACTGTCCTGCGGAGGCGCCTCGGCGACGGCGCCGGCGGGCACCGCGCAGCAGGCGTCGCCACGCCATGCGTCGCGGCCTTCCTTGACCGCGACGGCGCCGATCACCAGGGCGGCGATCGGGTCGGCCCAGGACCAGCCGAACAGGGAGTTGGCGAGCAGGCCGACCAACAGCACCGCCGAGAGGTATGTGCACAGCAGGGTCTGCTTGGAGTCGGCCACGGCCGAGGCGGAGCCCAGTTCACGGCCCGCGCGACGCTGGGCGGCGGACAGGAACGGCATGACCGCGAGCGAGAGGGCGGCCAGCACGATGCCCGGGGTGGAGTGTTCGGCCTCGCCGGTGCCGGTCAGGGCGCGGACGGAGTCGACCGTGACATAGGCGGCCAGGGCGAAGAAGGAGACGGCGATGATGCGCAGGGTCGTCTTCTCACGGGCCTCCCGTACGGCGTGGTCGGCGGCGGAGAACTGCCAGGCGACGGCCGCCGCTGAGGAGACCTCGATGACGGAGTCCAGGCCGAAGCCGATCAGGGCGGTGGAGGAGGCGAGGGTGCCGGCGGTGATGGCGACGATCGCCTCGATGACGTTGTAGGTGATGGTGGCGGCGACCAGCAGGCGTACTCGGCGGGCCAGTTGGGCGCGGCGGTCCAGGGACGGGCCGAGGGATATCTCCAGGGTCATCAGCAGCAGCCCTTCTCCTCGCCGTCCGGGCATGTGCGGTCGGCCTCGACGGCGAGGACCGCGCCGCGCAGATCGTCCAGGGCGTGACCGAGGCGGGAGTCCGCGAGCTCGTAACGCACGCGCCGGCCCACGGGGACGGCGACGACGATGCCGCAGTCGCGCAGGCAGGCCAGGTGGTTCGACAGCCGGGTGCGGGAGATCTCCAGCTGCTCGGCGAGGTCGGCGGGGTGGGCCGGGGCCTTGCTCAGCTCCAGGAGGATGCGACAGCGAATCGGATCGGCGAGCGCGCGGCCGAAACGGGCCAGGGCGTCGATGTCGGAGGCGATGGACAGCACACCTCGACAATACAGAGAATCGTGGATTCACGAAACCATGGATCGTCACGCCGGACCACGACTGCCGCGGCCAGGACGCAAGACGCGACGGATCCGCAGCCGGAGGGCATGAGTGGGACGTCCCGGCCCGCGCCGAGATCCTCGCCGCGCACCCCTCCGCCCGCGCCCCGGTCTGGGTCGGGGGCCCGCTTCGGTGCCGGGTTGAACCAGCTCTCACACGCCCGGAGGGGCGGGACTGCAGCGTGAGGAGTTAGGGCGGCGTATCGGTTACTCGGCGTCCACGGTCGCGTCGTACGAGCAGGGCCGGCGGATTCCGTCGCCCAGGACCATCGAGCTATGAACACCGCTGAGTCCGCGGCCGTCGCGTCCGACCTCGCCTGGTTCAAGAGCAGCTACAGCGGAGCGGAGGGCGGCGACTGTGTCGAGGTCGCGGCCGACACGGGAGCTGTGCACATCCGGGACTCCAAGGCCGTGGCCGGACCCGTCATCCTCTCTGTCCGTCCTGCTGCCTCGAGCCGGACGGTGTCAGCGTCGGCGCTGGTCGGGTCGTAGTTCGAAGTCGCCGTAGCTGTTGTCGGCGGGGTTGACGGTCACTCCGGGTGCCACGATCTCGTCGATGCGGTCGAGGACGTCGGCCGGGAGCGTGACGTCGGCGGCGGGCAGGAACGCTTCGAGTTGTTCCATGGTGCGCGGTCCGATGATCGCCGAGGTGACGCCGGGGTGGTTGACGACGAAGGCGACGGCCAGCTCGATCAGGGTGAGCCCGGCCTTCTCCGCCAGGAGCGCGAGTTGTTCGACGGCGTCGAGCTTGCGCTGGTTGGCCGGGGTGCTCATGTCGAAGCGGGCCGCGGGGCGGGCCGCGGAGGCCGGGCCGGAGGCGTTGTCCCTGCGGTAGCGGCCCGAGAGCCAGCCGCCGGCCAGAGGGCTGTAGGTCAGGGTGCCCATGCCGTGGCGGCGCGCGGTGGGCAACACGTCCTCCTCGATGCCGCGGACCAGGAGGGAGTACGGCGGCTGCTCGGTCACGAACCGCTCCAGACGCCGTTCCCGGGAGGTCCACTGGGCTTCGACGATCTGGGAGCCGGAGTAGGAGGAGGAGCCGATGTATCGGACCTTGCCCTGGTGCACGAGGTCGGAGAGGGCGCCGAGGGTTTCGGACACGTCGGTGTCCGGGCTGGGGCGGTGCACCTGGTAGAGGTCGATGTGGTCGGTGCCCAGGCGCCGCAGGGAGTTCTCGACCGCGCGAATGATCCAGCGCCGTGAGCCGCCACGCTGGTTGGGGTCGTCCTGACTCATCGGCATGAAGAACTTGGTGGCGAGGAAGACCTCGTCGCGACGGTCCTTGAGCGCCTTGCCGACGATCTCCTCCGAGACGCCGCCGGAGTAGACGTCGGCGGTGTCGACGAAGTTGATGCCCGCGTCGAGGGCGCGGTGGATGATCCGTACGGAGTCGGCCTCGTCCTCGTTGCCCCAGGGGCCGAACATCATCGCGCCCAGGCAGAGCGGGCTGACCTGGACGCCGGTGCGGCCGAGCGGTCGGTACTGCATGAAGCTCTTCTCCTCGTTCGTGTGGTCAGTCGTTCCCGGACGGGACGGCGGTGCCGGTGCTCGCCCAGCTGGCCAGGAGACCGAGGGCCTCCTGCTCTCGCGAATCCGGTTCGGGGGTGTAGAAGTTGAGGCGGAGACCGGGGTCGGACGGCAGGTCCATCGCCTCGTAGGGCAACGCCAGATCGCCGACCAGCGGGTGGTGCAGGTTCTTCACGCCGGAGCGGTGGAACTTCACGTCGTGGCGGGCCCACAGACGTGCGAAGTCGTCGCTTCTCGTCGTCAGCTCCCCGATCAGGTCGGTCAGCGCCTTGTCGTGCGGTGCCCGGCCCGTCTCGGTGCGCAGGAAGGCCACCGCGTCGTCGGCCCCCTTGTCCCAGTCGACCCAGAAATCCTTGCTGGCGGGGTCCAGGAACATGAAGCGGGCGCTGTTGACCGGCCCGCGCTGGGCGAACAGGGGGGAGTCGAAGACCGGTGCGTACAGCGCGCGACCGAGCGTGTTGGCGGCGACGATGTCGAACCGGGCATTGCGTACGAACGCCGGGACATCGGTCATGGAGTCGAGCAGCCGCAGGATCGTGGGCCGCACCCGGGACGAGGTCACCGCGGGGCGCCTGCCCGAGGGAGTGGCCGCCCGGGCCAGATCGTAGAGGTGGGTGCGCTCGGCCTCATTCAGCCGCAGTGCGTGCGCGAGAGCTTCGAGCACCGAGTCGGAGGCGCCGCTGAGATTGCCGCGCTCCAGCCGGACGTAGTAGTCCACGCTCATGCCCGCGAGCAGGGCGACCTCCTCGCGGCGAAGGCCCGCGACGCGGCGGTTCCCGCCGTAGACCGGCAGCCCGGCCTGCTCCGGGGTGATGCGTGCCCGCCGGGTGCTGAGGAACTCGCGGACCTCGGCGGCCAGGTTCTTCTTGTCGGTTCCGGCCATGGTCAGACTCCGAGCGGGTGCTCCGCGATGCCGTCGCAGGACATCACCCGGGACCGGTCGGCGTGGGACGCGAGGTGGGTGGGGGCTTCGGCGGGGGCCAGGGGCACGGGGGACTCCTCTTGATCGGCGTGAATCGTGTACCGGTCCTTTCACGGTAGGTCCGTCGGCGGGGACCTGGGAGGTACTGCCATTACCTGGAAGAGCAGTGACTCCCACCTGCGCGCCTGCGCGCGGTTCGCTGGAGAAGGCCCAGGACAGGCATGCCGAGTCCGGGCCCGAACCGAGAACCGACCTGAAGGAACACCCGTGCGCGCAACACTCATGTACGCAGCCGGCGACGTCCGCGTCGGACACGTCGCCGACCCGGGTCTCAAGGAACCCACCGACGCGCTGGTCCGTATCACCACGGCCTGCGTCTGCGGCAGCGACCTGCACCCCTACCGCTCCATGTCCGGCTCCGACGGCCCGGTGAGGATGGGCCACGAGTTCATCGGCGTGGTCGAGGCGACCGGAAGCGAGGTCACGACGGTGAAGAAGGGTGACCTGGTCGTCGCCCCGTTCGCCTATTCGGACGGCACCTGTGAATACTGCCGTGCCGGGCTGCAGACCTCGTGCGTGCACGGCGGCTTCTGGGCGAGCAACGGCGTCGACGGCGGCCAGGGCGAGGCGGCCCGCGTGCCCCTTGGCCGACGGCACCCTCGTCAAGCTCCCGGTCGGCGCGGACGACGCCCTGATCCCCTCCCTGCTCACCCTCTCCGACGTCATGGGCACCGGCCACCATGCCGCCGTCCGCGGCGGAGTGAAGCAGGGCAGCACCGTCACCGTGATCGGCGACGGCGCCGTCGGCCTGCTCGCCGTGCTCGCCGCCAAGCGGCTCGGCGCCGAACGGATCGTCCTCATGGGCCGGCACACCTCCCGCACCGACCTCGGCCGCGCGTTCGGGGCGACCGACGTGGTCCCCGAGCGCGGCGACGAGGGCATCGAGAAGGTACGTGAGCTCACCGGCGGCGGCAGCCAGATCGTCCTCGAAGCGGTCGGACACCGGCCCGCCTACGAGCAGGCGTACGGAGTGGTCCGCCCCGGCGGCACCATCAGCCGCGTGGGCGTGCCCCAGTACGAGGAGGCCCCGGTCGGCTTCGGCAGCCTCTTCGGCCACAACATCACCCTGACCGGAGGCCCCGCCCCGGCCCGCGCCTACATCGACGAACTGCTGCCCGACGTGCTGGAGGGCCGTATCGAGCCCGGCCGGGTCTTCGACCGCACCGTCGGACTCGACGAGGTCGCCGAGGGCTACCGGGCCATGGACGCGCGCGAGGCCCTCAAGGTGCTGGTACGGCCGTGAACAGGCACCCTGTGATCAGCGCGGTGGACGCGCCTGCGCGTCTGCGGGGTGCCTCCCGCACCGTCGTGGCGTACACCGGTACCGACGCCGGGAAGCAGACGATGGGGCTGGTGACACCGTGACCACCGCCGCCGCCCAGCGTGCGCCGGTGCCCACGGCGGAGCGGTCGAACGGGACCCCGGTCCACGCGACGGTGATCCTCGTCATCATCTGCGTCAGCTACTTCATGGTCGTCCTCGACAACTCGATCGTGTTCACCGGGCTGCCGCAGATCCGCTCCGACATGGGGTTCTCCGAGACCGGCCTGTCCTGGGTCACCAACGCCTACGTCCTGGTCTTCGGCGGACTGCTGCTGTTGGGCGCCCGGGCCGGTGACCTGTTCGGACACCGACGGGTGTTCCTGTTCTCCCTGGTCGTCTTCTCGCTGACCTCACTCCTGTGTTACCTCAGAGGCAGTCCCCGCCCGCCGTGGCCCGCTCGTCGTGACGGGAGGTGTGCTCGCCGCGATCGTGGCCTCTTCCTGACGGCGGTCGGGGTGGTGGCGGGCGCCGTCATCGGTCCGCCGGGAGTGCTCCGAACGCACCGCGAGGGGAAGCCATCCACGACAAGCGTCGGCGACCAGCCCGAGCAGCATGCTTACCGAACCGCTGCGGCGAGGTCTGCCAACAGGACGTCGGCCACCAGTTCCTCGACCACCGCGGTGCCGTGTTCGGTCATGGCGCGCGTCAGTGCAGGGTCCCAGGGTGCCTCGGTGAGTCGGCCGGGCTGAGGGCCGTGCGGTGTGCGCGCGACCGCGGCACGGTAGTCCGCGGCCGTCATGCGCCAGGGTCGGGCCGGCGTCTTGTCCAGGAGATACGCGGCGATGCGAATGCCTTCTCCGTCGAAGTCGCCGTGGTACCGGAGGATGGCGCCCCGGTCCGCGAGGAGGCGGAGGAGTTGGACGGCCGCACTGTTGGGCCAGCCGGACGTGCACACGAGCGGCGGGCAGTCCGGGCCGAACCGGCGTACTGCGAGAGCCAGGATGCTGGGGTTCTCCACGGCATGGACGACAGGCGTGGGAGCAACGGCGAAAGTGACCTCGCCTGGGGCGCGCAGTTGGGCGAGGGTCAGGCTGGCGGCTTGTCCGGCCTCGGCGCATACACGGGACACGCGGGCGAGCGGGCCGTCGCCGGACGGGCGCAGGCCGGCGACGAGAACAGTGGCGGACAGGTCGTCGTCGGCGACACCCGCGCGAGCCCACAGGGCACGCCGTTCCGCCGCGGACTGCGGCGCGGCGGTGTCGTAGAGGGTTGCCAGGGCGCGCAGGACGAGGGTGGACAGCGGGGTGCCGTCGTCGAGTGCGTGTGCATGACCGTTCAGGACCCGGGCGGCGAAGACGGGCAGTGGCTCCGCCCGGGCGGGTAGCTCCCCGAGCACCGTGAGCGCGTCCGTGAGCAGCGACCGGGTGCGTTCCGGTGAGGCTCCGACCAGCCCGGCGGCTCGGCAGGAGGCGACCCATTCAAAGAGCGCGGGCTGGGCCCTCACGATGTCGTGGTCGGCCAGCCAGGTCCACAGCTCGGCGCGTTCGTCTTCTCGGCGGCGCCGTTCGCCCGCTCGGTCACCGAGGGGGCCGACGAGTTCGGTGACGGTGTCGCGCACGGTACGGCCACACAGCTCGGTGACGGCTTCTTCCAGCCGGGCCAAGGCGACGGAAGGCCGGGCGTCCGGCAGCCGGTCCAGGCCGAGGAGGTCGGCGAGGGCTTCGCGCTGGGCGTCGTCGAGCGGTCCCAGCCGCACCCGTGTGACGGGGCGGCCCGAGGAGAGGCGGTCGTGGACCGTGTGCCAGAGCGGGCGCAGTTCGGGGCGGCGCAGGGTGCGTTCGCCCGGGGCCGCTTCGGGGTGGGTCATCCCGCCTCCAGGTCGGTGCCGTTCCAGACGAAGCGGGCGCTGGTGACGGCGTCGTCGTCTCCGTCGGTGAGGAGTTGGTGGACGGCGATGCCGGGCAGCTCGCCGTAGGTGCACCACTCGTGGTCGGAGGTGACCATGAGGTCCAGGTCGAGTGCGGTGAGCAGCGCGAAGACCTGTCCGCGGTTGACGGCGTCGACGCCGACGAAGACCTCGTCCAGCAGGATCGGCCGGGGTGCGAGGGGTACGGCCTCGTAGTGGGCGGCGACGGCGGCGAACAGCGGCAGGTGCAGTGCGATGGCCTTCTCTCCGCCGGAGAGCGCGCCGTGCAGTTTCTTGGTCAGTGGCTGCCAGCCGGTCCCGTTCGCCCGGTCGAGGCGGACGGTGAAGCGGTGCCAGGCGGTGTAGTCGAGCACCTCGCCGAGCTGCTCCTCCCAGCTCGCGGCCGTGTCGCTGCCCTTGGCCTGATCGATACGGGCGCGGAAGAAGGCGTGCAGGGCCTCCCGGTCGGTCTCGGTGACCCGGCCGGGGTCCTTCAGCAGCAGCTGACGGGCGGTGCGGGTGCTGTCCGGGAGGTCCGGACGGACGTCCCACACGAGTTGGACGGCGACGTTGGAGGCGGTGCGGACCCGCTGAAGGTGCCCGTTCATGCGGTCGACGAGTTCACCGGCCTGACGGATGCGCGCCGCGAGGTGGCGGCGGATGTCGCCGGTGAGGATCTGGTCGAACAGGCGCCGCTCGGCGGTCGTGATGTCGTCCCGGCTGCGGTCGCGCTCCTGGGCGAGCGTGGTGAGCAGACCCGTCGCTCCCACGCGTACGCCGTCCAGTGTGGCGGTGAAGAGCTGGATGTCGTCGTCCGGTTCCAGGTCCAGGTCGGCGCGGGCGCCGAGGCGCTGGCGGGCCTCGTGGACCGCTTCGGACAGGCGGGTCGCGGCGTCGCCCAGGTTGCGCGGGGCGTGCGGGATGCCGGGCCACTTCGCCGCTGTGGCGCGGGCGGCCTCCAGGGTGGCCTTGGTGCCGTCCGCGGCATCGAGTTCCGGTGTGATGCCGGCGTCCTCGGCCAGCCCGGCCAGGCACAGGTGCCGGAACCGCTGTGCCGCGGCGTCCCGGGTGGCGACGGCCTGTTCCCGTCGTTCGGCGTCCTGGCCGCTGGTGGCCCTCAGTTCTCCGATACGTCCTTCCAGGCGCAGCAGGAGATCGGCCGCCCGGCCGGCCTCCTCGCGGCAGCGGCGCAGCTCGGCGCGCGCCTCGGCGACGCGTGCGACGATCTGCCGGTAGTCCTCGCCGGCGGTGGCTTCCACCGCTTCCAGGCGCGCCTTCAGCCCCGCCGCCTCCGCTTCGGCGGCGGCGGCGTCCTCGGCCTGTGCCTCGGCGGTCCGGCGTGAGCGGTCCGCCTGTGCGGCCCTCTGATGGGCACGGTCGGCGGCGGCGGTCGCGGCGAGGCGGGCGTCCACCCAGCTGTCGGCGGTGTCCCGGAACCTGTCGACGGCGGCGGACAGTTCACGCAACCGGTCGCGGTCGGTGGGCAGGCCGTGTTCCGCGGCCCGGCGGTCGAGCGTGCGCAGAGCACCCGCCACCGCGCTCTCGCACCGTGCCAGACGCCCGGCGGCGTCACGCACGGCGTCGTCCCGAGCTGCCACCCTGTCCTCGGCGCGGTCCAGGTCACGCCGCCGGGCGTCGAGTTCCCGGTGGTCGGGGCGCGCGGCGCGGTCGGCGTCCAGCCGGGCGCGGCGAGCGGCGAGGCCGCGCAGCTGGTCGTCTTGTGCGGCGAGGGAGGCGTTCGTCTCGCCGATGCGGTCGGTCAGTTCGCCGATCCTGCGCTGCCGGGCCCGCTGCCGTGCGAGGGCGCCGATGTGGGCCGGCTCCGGCTTGCTCCAGGTCCCGGTGGCGAGCGCGAGACGCCAGGCGCCGTCGGCGGAGACTGCCGCCGGGTGCCCGCCGGGCAGAGTGGCCCCGTACGCGATGCCGGCGAGGATGCGGGTCACGGTGTCGGCCGGGACGGGGAGGTCCTCCTCGGGCTCCAGCACCTCCAGCAGGCTGGGCCCCGGCGCGGTCACGGCCAGGGCCGCCTCGGCGCGGGTGTCGTGACCCGGCAAGGTGATCCCGTCGTAGGGGCTGACCCAGGCGTCCAGGAGGCCCGACGCCTCCAGCGCGGCCTCCACTGCGGCCTGCACGGCTAGCGGGACACCTGCGCGGAAAGCGACCAACCGCCACAGGGGTGCTCCCGCCGTCGCCGTGCGGACGGTGGTGCGGGTGGGCGGGGGCACCGGCGGCAGGTCGGTCTCGCCGCTGAGCCGTCGTACCTCCTCCTCCAGTCGGCTCCGCTCGTCCCGCAGGCCCTGACGTGCGGCTCGGGTGATGGCCTCCGCCGTGGCGATCTCCTGTTCCAGCGGGCGCGCGGCGGCTTCGATCAGGGCCGTCGCCCCGGCCTCGTCCGCCGCCCTGGCCACCAGTTCCTCGGAGTCGGTGATACGCAGTTCCGCGCAGCCCTCGGCCCAGGCGAGCAGCCGCTCAGCCTGGGCGGCGAGGGCGTCGTCCCAGGCGCCGGCCGCCTCGTCCCGCCGGGTGATCGCCTCCGCGAGCCGGCCGCGGACCTCGTCCAGCAGTTCCTCGGCGGCGCCTCGGTCGCGTACCGCGCGATCGTGCTCGTCGATCGCCTCGGTGACGAGGGTGACCTGCTGCCGTCGGGCGGTGACCGCGCCGCGCAGCAGCCGACGGGCTTGTCGCGCCCCGTTCTCGGCCGTCGTGCGCGGGACGTGGTCGCGTCCCGCGCTGTCGGGCGAGGCCACCCCGGGATCCGCTTCGAGGATCGTCCGCGCCTCGTGGTGGATGGATTCCAACCCCGCTGCCCGGGCCGACCGGTGTGCTTCCCCGGCGGCTTCGCGCGCGTGCCCGTCGAGTGTGCGGGCCTGGCCCGCCGCCTCGTCGGCGTGCCGCTGGTCCTCCTCCGCCTGGTGCCGGGCGCCCTGGGCGGCGGCTCGCTGCCGCCCGGCGGCCGCTGTCGCGTCTTCGGTACGACGGCGGAGCCGGTCGAGTTCCTCGCCCTGCTTGTACGCGTCACTCTCGCGCAGGCCCTCGATGGTCTCCTCCAGGGCGTGTGCGCGCAGCTCCTGTTCCTCGCGCCGGCCCTGAGCCGACTCGCGCTCCGCCAGCGCCTGTTCGAGTTCCTCGGCGCTCTGGCGGGCGACGCGGGTGAGGTTGTCCATCTCGGTGGTGGCCGAGATCAGCGCGGCGGAACCGGCGCGCAGGACCCGCCGCGCGTACGCGCGCTGCCGGGATGCGACGGTCTCGGCCGCCGTCACCTCGTCGTCGAGCCGCTTGAGGTGTTCGCGCTGCCGGTCCAGCCGCTCGAAGCCCTCGGCGAGTTCGGCGATCTCCCCCTCGCCCAGCGGGGGCAGCGCGCGGGACAGCAGGGTGGAGAGCAGGGACGGGTCGAGCCGTTCGGACAGTTTGGGCTGGCGCAGTTGGAGCAGGGCGGACAGCAGTGACTCGTAACGCTGCTCTCCCATGCCGGCGAAGAGTTCACGCCGTACGGCGGTGCGGTAGTCGGTGGCCGAGGCATGGACGTCGCCGCGGTCGCGCAGGGCTTCGGCGAGGGCGGCCCGGGTCAGTGGCTGTCCCGCCTCGTTGACGAGGAGCACACCCGCGGGGTCGGCGATTCTGGAGCCGGTGGTGAAGTAGTCGGCGTGCACCGTGCTGGTGTGCACACTCGCCTGCAGACGCGCCCCGCAGCCGAACCACCGCTCGGTGCCGTCGTCGCCGACGCGGCGGAACTCCATCCACACATACCCGACGCGGGTCTTGCCGGAGGCGCCCTCGCCCAGCAGGTTCCAGTGCATGGTGCGTTCCGAACCGCCGAACGTGGACAGGCGGTTGGGGCGGAGGCTGGCGTCGAAGAGGAACGGCAGCAGAAGCTCCAGCGCCTTGGACTTGCCCGAACCGTTCTGGCCGCGCAGCAGCAGGCGGCCCTGGTGGAAGGTGAACGTCTCGTCGTAGTAGCGCCAGACGTTGAGGATGCCCGCGCGGTGCGGCTGCCATCGGCTGATGGCGTCGTCCATGGCCGGTGCCTCGTCCGGCCCGGCGGACTCCGGCCGCCGGGGACGGGGAAGCTCTGTGACACTCACGGCTGCTCTCCTCGACTGCCTTCCGGATCCGGACTCGTCGTCTCTGTCAGGCGGTAGCGGTACGCGGCCGGGCACGCGACGACACGGCCCCCGGCCCGGCGCGCCAGGCCGACGTCACGCAGCACGCGTACGGCGTCGTCGGCCAGCCGGGCCGCGCCGTCGTCGGACTGATACGCCTTCGCCCACCGCGGGAAGCGCCGCAGCAGTTCCGCTCCCGCCTCGGCGAGCTGCTCGGGCAGCAGACCGGCGGGCGCGGCGCACAGCGGCTCCAGGAGGAGCAGCGCGGCGACCCGGGCGGTCGAGGTGTCGTCGGGGAAGCGGACGTCGGTGGCGAGCCCGTCCGGGTCCACGAGCAGGAAGCCCTCGGCTCGCTCCTCCAGGAGGAAGCCGGCCTGCTCGACCGAGCGGCGCAGGATCTGGCGTCCGGTCAGGGAGGTGACGTAGGCCAGCTCGTCGTCGGTGAGGTCCGACCGGTACAGCACGGGGTCGTCGAAGAGGCGGCGCAGCACCGAGTGGCGCAGCCTCAGGTTGCGTTGCGCGTCCGAGGCGGCGGTCTCGCCGAGTGCCTCGTCCGTCGTCCCGTCGGCGAGCGCTCCGCCGTAACGTCGCTCCCGTACGAGACCGGCGAGTAGGGACTCGAACCGCGCCGGCACTTCGTCCGGGGGTACGGTGAGCCGGGAGGCGCCGACGGGCGCGGCGGGCAGCCGCATGAGCAGCGTGGTGTCCACGCGGTAGAGGACCTTGGCCTCCGCGGACTCGACGTACGCGTCGGTGGTCCCGTCGACCGCGTGCAGCACGTCGTACGACTCCAGCAGCTTCAGGACGTCGACGAACGCCATCCGCTCCGGCTTGTGAACCGGGTCGAACGCGGTCAGCGCCCGGTCGGCCGCCGTGGCCTGCACGACACGGTCGGCGAGCATGCCGATGGTCGTCATCGGCATCGACAGCAGCTCGGCCGCGGTCACGCACAGCAGCACATAACGCCGGCGGTCGAAGGGGGCCCGGCCGGAGCGGGCCCTGCGGGCCGGGCGGGAGCCGTCCGGGTCGGCGCGGACCTTGGTGAGGCGGGCATAACCTCGGCGGGGCTCCACCACCAGGCTCCAGCCGCAGGTGTAGTCGAACCACTGGCCCAGCGGCTCGCGTCGGCGGCGTACGAGTTCAAAGCCGGCCGGGTCGGCGGCCTCGGTCAGCAGAGGCCTGGCCAGCAGGAGACGGATGGCACGGGCGACTTCCTCCCGTTCCGCGACCGCGAGTTGGTTGGCGAGGGTGCTCATCCGGCCGCCTCCCGCCGCGCGCCGCCGACGCGCGGGATGGCGCTCGCTCCGCCCACCGCCGTGATGTGGACGACGTAGTCCGGTCCGGCCAGCGTGCCCTTCGCCGTGCGCAGTACGGCGGTGCGCTCGTCGCGAGCCGGAGACAGCGCGATCTCCACCCGGCCGTCACCCGTCGTGGCGCGCCGCAGGCCGCTCGCGTCCGGGCGGGCGGACAGGGCCCGGCCCAGCAGGTCGAGCAGCCGGTCGAAGACGGCGGGATCCAGCGTGCCGAAAGAGGACAGGCGGATGGGACCATCTGTCTCCAACGCCTCCCAGGCGCGCGCGAGTTCCGCTCGCTCCGCACGCGCCCGCTCGGCACGCCCGGCCCTGACCGCCGCCACGTCCCGCACCTTGGCCGTGCGGGTGAAGCGCTCCGTCCGGCCGCTGGTCCGCAGCAGTGCCGACACCTCCACGGGCGGGGCCTCGGACCAGGAGTGGGACGACGGGATCAGCTCTGGGTCCGGGTGGGCGAGATGAGCATGGCGCGCCGGGCCGAGCCCGAAGGCCGCCGACCACAGCCGGTGCAGGTCCTCCTCCGCGGGCGCCGCGGCGAACCAGCGCGCCAGTTCCCGGAAGTCCTGCACCGCGCTGGAGGAGCGGCGCCGTGACTCGTTGATCCGCTCCAGAACTTGCAGAAGGGAGACGATGGCCCGCCGGGCGATGTCGTGCAGCTGCTCGATCCGGGGCCGTGCCCCGTCGTCCGGCAGGAACCACGCCCGCAGGCCCACCCAGCGCGCCTGCCTGCTCTCCAGCCAGGCGGCCGCTGGGTCCTCACCGGCCACCGGCGGCAGCTCGGCCCCGCGCAGTGCCCGCTCGCGCAGCACGGCGGTCCCCCGCTCCTCCACCCGGGCCACGGCGGCGGCGACCGCGTGCCCGCGCCGGTCGAGGTTGACCAGGAACTCCTGCAGATACGCGACGGTCGCGGCCTTGACCTCGCGGAACACCTCCAGATCCGCGCCCTCGGCGCGCAGGAGGCGCTGCAGTTCGCCGTTGAACGCCTTGGTGTTCTCCACCAGGGCCTCCAGATGCCCCTCCAGCTCGCGCAGTGTGCTGAAGATCCGGCGGTCCGCCGAGGCGGGTTCGCCGGACAGGAGACAGAGCTCGTCCAGGCGGTCGGCGATGGCCTCCAGCACGGCTGTCTGCAGCGCCCCTGTGGAGGCCAGCACCTCAAGCGCGTGCCGTACTCCGGCGAGGGCGGCCTCGCCCCGGCGGGTCAGTGAGTACTGGAGGTTGCGCCGCTCGTACTCCTCGGCCGTGCGGTAGTTCTCCGCGTGGTTGTGCACGACGTCCAGAAGCTCCCACTGCACGAGTTTCCTGAGCGCCTCATGCAGGTCCTCGTCCTCGACCGCCGCCGCCCAGCCCACCGCGCGCAGCCGCTCGCGCACCGCGTCGATCCCCAGCGCCGTCTCCAGATGCTCGCCGGCCACACCGAAGGCCTCCAGCACCGCCCCGTACAGATCGGACCTCTCCACCGTCGTGAACCGGAACATCTCCGGTGGCACCCTGCGCACGCCTGTCGTCCCTCCCCGTAACCGTCTCGGCGGCATCGGCGATCTCCACCGTAGAGGGAGGCACCGACATCACGGGCCGTGTCCCGGAAGAGGGGTGTGCGCCCCGGTCTGCCGGGGAATGGGTGGTGACCGGCCTCCCGCGAGCGCGAGCGGTGGTCCAGCGTGGCCGTGGACACCGGTTCCGCCCGATTGTGAGGCCCTTCGTGCACATCGCGCCCCTCAGCCCCGACGACCCTTCCGTGCTGGGCGGTTCGCGCAGGACGTGGAGATCCTCAAGACGATCTGGGGCGCCCGGATCGCCGCTCTCCTGGACGCCCACCCAGACGCTGCCGACGATCTCGCCCTCGTGCTCACTGGCGTCGACGACACCCAGGCGGTCGACGAGGACACGGCACAGCGCACTGTGCAAGGCCCGGCGGAAGTGATCGCCTTCGGCTCGCCGTATCCCTGGTCCTCACCGGCGGATACGCCGTGCGGGCACACCGCCTCGTGAACCGCCCAAGCCAGGACCTCGATGTCGCCACCGAGAACCCGGCACCCATGGCCGACATCGCGGCCACGCTCCGGGCTCCTGGCAGCCCGAAGCTGGAAGGTGCACGCGCTGGAGACCGCTCCGCTGTCCGCCCGCTTCACCGTGACTGACCCGGCCACCGGGCAGGAGTGTGAGGTCGACATCCTCAAGGAGATCTTCTGGCGGTGCCCCTCTTGTGCGCAGCGCGTTGCCACGGTTAAAGCGGCGTGAGGCCGCTGACAGCGGCGATCAGCATGGCGACCGGTTGGGCGATATCGGCCGCGCCAGCCACCAGGGCGCGCAGCTGTTCGAGCCTGGTCGGTGCCTGACTGTCGGGGTCGCCGTTGGTGAGGTCGTCCGCCACCATATGGACGAGGGCGGCGGCCTCCTGCCGGTCGGTGTCGGCCAGGTCCCGGCTCGTCAGCACCAGCCGTAGCACCTGGACCAGCTCAGCGGCGCCGGGGCCAGTGCGGTGGTCGTTCTGGAAATCGCTGATGACCGTATCCACCGGCTGGTTGATAAACGTGGTCTGGCCGCGGAAGTGGAAGTTGTTTTGCGTCACTACTCGGGACTCCTCGGAGGTGCTGGCGTCGATCACGGCTGCGAGCAGCAAGGCCGGACCGCCGTCGCCTGTGTCCGCCGCTCTGTGCAGGAGGGTGCGAAGGTGAGGGCGGTCAGCATGACTGGTGAGGACCGTGGCGAGCGCGAGGCCGCCGTGGTGGCTCCGGCGTCGGCCGCCAGCCGACAAGGTGTCGCCGCCTCGTCGGTCTCCCCGTCTCGCTCAGTACGTCGCCGAGGTGCAGGAGAGCGTTGCGGTGACCTTGCACTGTGGCCTGCGAGAACTCAGGCCGGGAGGCCCAGTTCCCTCGCGATCAGCATGCGCTGGACCTCGCTCGTGCCCTCGCCGATCTCCAGGATCTTGGAGTCCCGCCACATCCGCGCCACCGGGTATTCGTTCATGAACCCGTACCCACCATGGATCTGCGTCGCCTCACGCGCGTTGTCCACCGCCACCGTCGAGGAGTACAGCTTCGCCACCGCCGCCTCCTTCTTGAACGGCTCCCCCCGCACCAACCGCGACGCCGCGTCCCGCCAGCCCACCCGCGCCATGTGGGCCCGCATCCCCATGTCCGCGATCTTGAACTGGATCGCCTGGTAATCACCGATCGGGCGCCCGAACGCGCGTCGCTCACGCGCGTACTTCACCGACTCGTCCACACACCCCTGCGCCAACCCCGTCGCCAGCGCCGCGATCGCCACCCGCCCCTCGTCCAGGATCCGCAGGAACTGCGCGTACCCACGCCCCTCCTCACCCAGCAGATTCCCACCCGGCACCCGCACGTCCGAGAACGACAGCCCACGCGTGTCCGACGCGTTCCAGCCCACCTTCGAGTACGGCGCCGCCACCGTGAAGCCCGGCGTTCCCGACGGCACGATGATCGACGAGATCAGCGGCCGCCCGTCCGGCTTGCGACCCGTCACCGCCGTCACCGTCACCAGACCCGTGATGTCCGTACCCGAGTTGGTGATGAAGCACTTCGACCCGTTGATCACCCACTCACCCGTCGCCTCGTCCCGCACCGCCGTCGTCCGCGTCCCGCCCGCATCCGAACCGCACTCCGGCTCCGTCAGCCCGAACGCCCCCAGCATCTCCCCCGCGCACAACTGCGGCAGCCACTGCCGCTTCTGCTCCTGCGTCCCGAACCGGAACACCGGCATCGCACCCAGCGAGACACCCGCCTCCAGCGTGATCGCCACCGAGGAGTCCACCCGCGCCAGCTCCTCCAACGCGATCCCCAGGGCCAGGTAGTCCCCGCCCATCCCGCCGTACTCCTGTGGGAACGGCAGCCCGAACAGCCCCATCCGCCCCATCTCCCGCACGATCTCGTACGGGAACTCATGGCGCTCGTACAGATCCCCGATCTTCGGGGCCACCACGTCCTGGGCGAACTCGGCGACCGTGCGGCGTAGTTCCTCGTGCTCGGGGGTGAGGCGATGGTCCATGGTTTCGTCGGTCCTTAGGTGAGAGGGTTCGTACGCGGGTCAGGCCTGCCATGTCCCGGCCAGTCGCGAGGCGGCTTCGCGCACCGCGTCCGCCGGCGTGCAGAAGGAGAAGCGCACGAGACGGTCGGTGCGCGGGCTGTGCGGGCTGTGCGGGCTGTGGCGGAATGCGGAACAGGGAATGGCCGCGACCCCCGCGCGCGGGAAGGTCCCGGCAGAACCGCGTCCCGTCCGTATAGCCGGCTCCCCGGATGTCCGCCTGGAGGAAGTACCCCTGTGGCGTTGCAGCGTGCTGCGCAGCTCCGCCGTCCATGACGTCCACGCCTCCTCGTCGCCGAGCATGCGCGCCACGGCGAGCTGGAACGGCGTGCCGGTGGCTTCCGCTCGGGCGTCGGCGGCGAACGGGTCGAGGGTGAACAGCGGAGGGGACGGATCCATGAGGTGCTCCCATGAGGAGCATGAAGAGTGGGGGTACCGATGCGGCCGCGGGTGGGCACGTGTATGCCCACCCGCGGGTGGTCAGCCCAGTGGGGGCCAGGTGAGGACCGCTTCGTTCTGACTGGTGAGCTTGGACAGCGGTACGAACCGAAAGTAGAGGTCGCGCGCCAGGGCGGGAAAGAGGCCCTCCAGCTGCTCGGTCTCGCTCAGCGCACGGGCCGCGGCGACCAGCCCCTCCGTCCGCGGCCTGCGCTCGTCCTCGTAGCCGCGCAGCGCCGCGACCGGGTCCGCTGTCGCACGCAGGTGCTGGGCGAGGACGACGGCGTCCTCGATGGCCAGCGCCGCCCCCTGGCCCAGACTCACGAGCATCGGGTGGGCCGCGTCGCCGAGCAGGGTCGTGCGTCCGGTGCCCCACCGCCGGAGGAACGGGCGGTCCTGGGCGGTGATGCGGACGATCGATTCCTCGGGGGTGGTGCGGATCGCCTCCTGCACCTCGTCGGCCCAGCCCTCGAAGAGGCCCGCGAGCCCTTCCTTGCCGCGCCGCAGGTGTCCGGAGGCGCCCGGGGGCACGTTCTTCGTCGCCCACCAGTAGGCGCGACCACGGCCGATGTCGGCGAGGCCGAAGCGCTGTCCACGCCCCCAGTAGTGCGCTGCGTAGCCCTTGCTCATCCGCGGGTGCGTGAAGGGCACCGTGGCCAGCCAGCACGCGTAGTTGCCGGGCCGCGGCTCGTCGGCGCCCGCCACCTGCCTGCGAATCGCCGAGTTGAAGCCGTCCGCCCCGATCAGGAAGTCGCCCGAGGCGGTCCTGCCGTCCTCGAAGGTGACCTCGACCCCGTCCTCGCCGCTGACGAACTCCGCTGCCGCGGAATCGAGTTCGATGACGCTCTCGTCCCCGAGGACGTCCAGCAGCGTCTGCTGGAGATCGGCCCGGTGGACGGCGTAGTTCGACGCCCCCAGCCGGTCCGAGACTTCCCTGAACGGAAGCGCCCTGATCGGACGGCCCCGCCGAGTGAGGAACTTGAGCTCGTCGAACACCGCACCACGCTTGTCCAGGCCCGGGGCGATGTCGATGTCGATGCTGCGCAGTGCCAGGACCGCGTTGCACATCAGCGACACCGCCGTGGTACCCGGCCGCAGCTCGGGAGCCCGCTCGAAGACCTGTACCTCGACGCCCACACGGCGCAGCGCCGCGGCGGCGGCGAGGCCGCCGATGCCCGCTCCGATGATGAGGGCCTTGCGCGGGGGGGACTCCGTCATTTCCCACTCCTCTCCGACAGTCGTCGGTCCGGTCGACCGGCCACCGCCTGTGCCACCTTCTCGGCAACGACGTTCACGTGCGGTTCCTCCAGGAGCACCAGGTGGTCACCGGGGACGTCGACCACCTGGAGCCGGCCCGTGGTCAGGTCGCCCCAGCCGTTGGTGGGGTCCGCATGCAGGCTCTGTGCTGCTCCGTGCATCGGCTGGAGGATCTCCGGCAGCTCCGAGGTCGCGCGCAGCAGCACCACGTCCTCGTCACCCGGTTCGGGCTGGTAGGTGAGGATCGCCTGCCAGTGCGCCTTGAACATTTGGAACAGGCGCCGCACGGTCGTGCGCGAGCTGCCTGCGGGCAGGACGCCTGCCCGCGTGGCGTGTCCGACGATGAAGTCGAACTTCGCCTCCTCCTCCAGACCGTCCGGCAGCGAGACAACCGGTGCGGTGCCACCGCGCTCCATCCACAGCAGCTCCCAGAAGAACCACTCCAGCAGCGAGTGGTCGGCTATGTTGGGCCGCTCCCCCTGCTTGACAGCGATCGGGTCGATCAGCACGGTGCCGTGCAGGGCGCCCGGGTCACTGCGGCGCAGCCGGCGCGCCATCTCGAAGGCGATGAAGCCGCCGAAGGACCATCCTCCGATCACGTACGGCCCTTCGGGACACGCGCGCCGCACGGCCTCCAGGTAGCCCGCCGCCATCTCCGGGATCGAGCTGAGCGGCTCCGTTCCCGGCACGGTCCCCCACGCCTGAAGCGCGTAGACCGGCTGGTCCTGCGGTAGGTGACGGGCGAGGCGTACGTAGCACAGCACATGGCCGCCCAGCGGATGGACCAGGATCAGCGGCGGCTTGTCCCCCTCGGTGCGGATCGGCACGACCGGGTCGAACCGGGCCGCCGCGTCGCTGCCCCGCAGGCGTTGGGCCAGCCCGGCGACGGTCGGGGCGGCGACGAACGCCGAGAGCGGAACGCTGACGCCGTAGCGCTTCTCGATCGTCATCACCAGCCGCATCGCGGTCAGTGAGGTGCCCCCGATGTCGAAGAAGTTGTCCCGCACGCCCACCGCGGGCAGTTCCAGCAGTTCCGCCAGGATGCCCACCAGCGCCTTCTCGTGCTCGTCGGCGGGTTCGGTGGCGTCCGACGACGGCGCGGCCAGCGGCATGCGGCTCAGCAGCGCGTCGTCCCGCTTGCCGCTGGGCGTCAGGGGCAGGCTCGCCAGCCACTCCAGGTGCGAGGGCACCATGTAGTCCGGCAGCACCGCCCGCAACCGGCCGCGCACCTCGTCCAGGTCCACGGCCTCGGGGTCGCCGACGAGGAACGCCGCGAGGAACGCGTCGCCGCCCTCCCGGCGCCGCGACACCACCGCCGCCTCGCGGATACCGGACGCGGACTGCTCCTCGGCGAGCTTGGCGATGGCCAGTTCGACCTCGGCCGGCTCGACCCGGAAGCCACGCACCTTCACCTGGGAGTCGGCGCGGCCCAGCCATGCGAGGTTGCCGTCGGGCATGACCCTGGCGAGGTCGCCCGTGCGGTAGAGGCGGGCACCCGTCTCACCGGACGGGTGCGGTACGAACCGTTGCTCGGTCAGGTCGGGACGGTTGCGGTAGCCGTGGGCCAGGCACACCCCGCCGACGTAGATCTCTCCCTTGGCGCCCGCCGGGACCGGCCGCATGAGGCCGTCGAGCAGGTGCAACTCGATGCCGTCCACGGGGACGCCGACGGGTGGCAGGTCGGGGAAGCGGGCCGGGTCACCGGTCATGGTGTGGTGGGTCAGCAGGTGGGTCTCGGTCGGCCCGTACTGGTTCTCCAGTACGGTGTCCGGCCGCGCGGCACAGAACTGGCGGATCTCGTCGGTGATCCTCAGCTGCTCACCGGAGGAGATGATCACCCGCAGGGCACGCGGGCGGATGCCCAGCGCCTGGGACGTCTCCGCGAGCTGCTGGAGCGCCACGTAGGGCATGAAGACGCGCTCCACCTCCTCGCGGTCCAGGAGCCTCAGCAGGGCCGGCATGTCCCGCCGCTCGTCCTCGGCGAGCAGTTGCAGGGTGCCGCCGCCGCACAGTGTGGAGTAGATCTCCTGGAACGCCACATCGAAGCTCAGGGGGGCGAACTGGAGGGTCTTGCCGCCCGCCGCGCCGCTGGCGGAGGGCACCTGCCAGCGCATGTAGTTGGCGAGCACCCGGTGCGGGAGTTCGACGCCCTTGGGCTCGCCGCTGGACCCGGAGGTGAAAAGCAGGTAGGCGACGGTCTCGCCGGTGATCTCCGGCAGTTCCGCGGCGCCACCCGGGTCCGGTTCGGCCTCGAGCAGCCCGTCCACGTACAGCAGCCGGGAGGAGTCGTCGAAGAGCAGTGCGTGCGTCTCGTTGGTGACGATCCACAGCGGATCGGCCTGGGCGGTCATCACCGCGAGCCGGGCCCGCGGGTAGCTGACGTCGAGCGGAACGCAGGTGGCTCCGGCCTTCCCCACGCCCAGGACGGTCGCCAGCGTCTCGGGCGAACGGTCCAAGGCGATGCCGATGGTGGAACCGGTGCGCACTCCGGCGCCGATGAGGCCGTGGGCTATCCGGTTCGCGGCCGCGTCGAGCTGGGCGTACGTCCAGCTGCGCGCACCGCAGCTGACGGCCACCGCGTCGGGCGTACGGGCGACGTGCTCGCCGATCAGCCGGATGACGTCCGCGGGCGCCTCCCCCGCGAGCTGCGCGGCGGGTACGCGCCCGCCGCCCAGGAAGGCGAAGTCCACGTCCCCTTCGGGTTGCTCGGTGATCCGCCGGAGGATGGCGACGTACGTCTGTCCGATGGTCTCGACCTGGGAGCGCGAGAAGGTGCGTCCGTCGCAGTCCATACGCAGCCACAGGCGCTCGTCCACCGGGTCGACCACGGCGTTGACCAGGAGCTTGAAGTTCGTTTCCTCCCAGGTCCTGAACTCGGTCAGCTCCATGGCGGTGCCCTCGAAGAGCGACGTGAGCACGTGCGGGTCGACGTAGTTGAAGGCCGTGTCGAAGACGACGTCCCCGCCCCGGTCCTCCTGGATGGCGCTGAGCGGGTAGCGCCGGTGGGGATGGCTCTGACGCTCCTGTGCGTACACCTCGCGCGCCGAGTCCAGCCAGGAACGCGGCTGGGCGTCCAGGCGCAGCGGCAGCGTCTCCAGGAACAGCCCGGTGATCCGTTCGGCGTCGGCCTGCTCCGGCCGTCCGCCGGTGACCAGGCCGGTGGTGATGTCCGCTACGTCGGCGAACAGCCGCAGCGTCAGGCAGTGCGCTGCGAGCAGCAGGGACTTGACCGGCAGGTCGTGGCTGCGCGCTAAGCGGCCCACCCGGTCGGCCAGGCCGTCCGGCAGCTCCACCTGGTGCACGATGAGACCCGTGTCGCCCGCGGGCTCGTAGGGCCGCAGGCCGTCGAGCTGGGCCAGTTCGGCGCCGTCGAGCAGCCGCTGCCAGTACTGCTTGCTCTCCTCCGAGGCGAGGGCCCGGCGCTCCTCGCGTACGTACAGGGCCGGCGAGGGCAGTTCCTGCGACGGGACGGCGGCGACGGGCTGTCCGGCGTGGTGGAGGAAGTCCTGGAGCAGTTCGCGCACCAGCGTGGCCACGCTCCAGCCGTCGAGGATCGCGTGGTGGAAGCTGAACACCAGCTCCAGGCGGTCGCGCAGGACGTGCATGCGGAACAGGTACAGCGGCGGCCGGTCCAGACGGTACTCGTGGTAGCGCCGTTCCTGGACGTGCCGGTCCACCTCGTCCTGCGCCTCCTGCTCGCCGAGGCTGCGCAGGTCCACGATCTGCAGTCCGCCGTCGGCCTGCCGGTGCACCAGCTGGAGCGGCTCGGAGTAGCCGCCGAGGTCGAAGGCGGAGCGCAGCACCGGATGGCGCCGTACCAGGCCGTCGAAGGCGCGGCGCAGCGCCTGCTCGTCCCACGGCGACTTCAGCGAGTAGCGGAAGACGTCGTGGTAGACGGACGACCTCTCGTGCTCCCGGCTGTGGTAGAGCAGGCCCAGGTGCAGCCGGGTGGCCGGGTAGGCGTCCGCCAGGCCGGTCAGCCGCGCCCGGTCGACGCTCGGGACCAGGGCGAACGGTGCGAGCAGTGCGTCCTCTTCCTCCCGCGGTGCGGTCGTCGCGGACGCCGCGAGCGCGGCGACGGTGGGGTTGCGGACCATGTCGGCCAGGGTGAAGTGGACTCCTGCACGCCGTGCCTCCGCCTGGATGCGGAGCATCTGGATCGAGTCCCCGCCCAGGGAGTAGTAGTCCTGGTCGACACCGACCGCGTCGGTTCCCAGTACGGCCGCCCAGGCCGCCGCGAGCTTCGCCTCGGTCTCGTTGGACGGCGTCTGCGCGCCGGTGTCCGTCTCCACCCTGGGAGCGGGCAGCTGCCGCCGGTCGGCCTTGCCGTTCGGGGTCAGCGGTATCCGGTCGATCCGCACGAAGTACGCGGGGATCATGAACTCCGGTAGAGATTCCAGGAGTTGGGACCGGAGGCGGGCAGCCCCCACCTCCTCGTCCGCCACGTAGTAGCCCACCAGGTGCACGCCACGGCCCGGCGCGGTCCGGTCCACCACGAGGGCGTCCCGCACTCCCGGGCAGGCCGCCAGGCGGTTGCCCACCTCGCCCAGCTCCACGCGGTTGCCGCGGATCTTGACCTGATCGTCCAGTCGCCCGAGGTACTCCAGGGTGCCGTCCGCCAGCCATCGCGCCCTGTCGCCGGTCCGGTACATGCGCCCGCCAGGTGTGAACGGGTCTGCCACGAACGCCGCGGCGTCCAGCTCGGGTCGGTCCAGATAACCGCGCGCCACGCCCGCGCCCGCGATGCACAGCTCACCGGCGACGCCGGCGGGCTGGAGGTGCCCGTGCGCGCCGACCACGTACAACCGGATGTTGTCGATCGGCCGCCCGATCGGCACCCGGCGCACCTCCCCGTCCGTTCCGCCGGGGCAGTCGTAGTACGTGACGTCGACCGTGGCCTCGGTGGGGCCATAGAGGTTGACCAGCCGGGGAGCCGTGGCACCGGCAGCCGCGAACGCCCGGTTGAAACGGTGCACATGAGCGGGTGTCAGCGCCTCACCGCTGCAGAACACCTGGCGCAGGGATGCCGCGTCCGCCGCTCGGGCCGGGTCCTCCTCGACCAGGTCGAGGAAGGGACCGAGCATCGACGGCACGAAGTGGACCACGCTCACCCGGTGTGCTCGTACGGTGCGGAGGATGGCTTCGGGGTCGCGCTCCGCGCGGGGCGGCAACAGCGCCAGGCCGGCCCCGGTGAGCGCCCACCAGAACAGCTCCCACACCGACACGTCGAAGGTCGCCGGCGTTTTCTGCAGCAGGACGTCCCCCTCGCCGACCGGGTAGCGGCGCTGCATCCACTCCAGCCGGTTCACCACGGAGCGGTGTTCGATCTGCACGCCCTTGGGCCGCCCGGTGGATCCGGAGGTGTAGATGACGTACGCGAGGTCCTGCGGTCCGCCCAGCGGGACGGGTGCGGCGGGCACGGTGGACGCCGCGGCCTCCAGGCGCCGTACGGGCACGGCGTCGCCCACCAGGGCGGTGGGCACGGTGCTGCCCAGCAGCACCGCTGCCACCTTGCTGTCCGCCAGGACGAACCGGACCCGCTCCTCGGGGTGGCCCGGGTCTACGGGGACGTAGGCGGCACCTGCCTTGAGGACGCCCAGGACCGCTGCGACGAGGTGCGGGCCGCGCTCGGCCACCACGGCGACCCGGTCGCCCGTCTGCACGCCGTCCTCACGCAGCTGGTGCGCGATGTGGTTGGCCCAGCCGTCGAGGCGGGCGAAGGTCAGCGACTGTGCGGGGTCGTCGGTGACGACGGCCACCCGGTCGGGCGTCCGTGCCGCCTGCCGCTCGAAGAGCGCGTGGACAGTGGCGTCTTCGGTGAACGCGTGCACCGGGCCGGTGCCCGTCGCGATCAGGGCGGCCCGCTCCTCCTCGCCGATCATGGGGATCTGCGACAGCGGCAGGTCCGCCCCCGCGAGCGCACCCTTGAGGATCGCCTCGATGTGGGTGGCCACCGACTCCACGGGGAAGTCCGCGTCGAACACGTCCAGGGCGTAGTCCATGTCGACCAGGACGTCACCGATGTCGTCCAGTTCGTTGACGACCACGGCCAGCACGTCGTCGTCGTGGGCACGCGCCTGCACGACGGTCTCGTACTCCACGCCCTGGACGGCTGGCGGACTGGGCCAGCGCAGATAGGCGATGGTGGTGTCGAACAGCCGCTTGGGGCCGCTCTCCTGGAGCGGTACGCAGCGCAGCAGGTCGCCCAGGGAGAAGCGCTCGTGGGGCTTGAGTTCCCGGGTCGATGCCTGCACCTCGGCGACGAGCTCGCTCATCGTACGGTCCTCGCCGACCGTCACCCGCAGCGGCAGGGTGTTCGCGAAGTGGCCTACGGTCTGCTTCTGCGCAGTGGTGGGCCGGTTCAGCAGCGGTACGCCCAGGACGACTTCGTCGCTGCCGTGCACCCGCGACAGGTAGACGGCGAAGGCGCCCGCGACGAACGCGAAGACCGAATGGCCGCGTTCACGGATGCTCTCGACGACACCGCGTTCGATCACGAAGCTGTGGCGGGCACTGCTGCGGGAGCCGGCCGGGGCCGAGCGGCGGAAGAGGGCCGGGGAGACACCCCGCAACTGCTTCTGGAAATAGGCCCGGTCATCCGCGTAGTCGTCCGAGGCACGGTAGCGGCGCTCGTCCTCTGTGAATTCCAGGTACGACGGCACGGACGGCTCTTCGAACCGCCCGGTCCTTCGTATCCGGTCATATTCGGCGCGGACTTGGGACATGAAGAGGTTCAGACCCCAGGCGTCCGCGACGATGTGGTGCACCTTGACGTAGGAATGAAAGACTCCCTCGCCCTCCTTGAGGACCGCGAGCGTAAACAGCCGGCTGCGTTCCACCTCGAAAGGCACGTCGAACGCGTCCTTGATCCACGACTCGCAGGAATCCCGCGGCGATGGGGCGTCGGAAAGGTCGATCGTCGGGATGTCGTAAGCCTCATCCTCGGCCCACTGGCGCGGAGTTCCCTCCTCTGGGTCGATCCGGATCCGGAATGCATCGTTGCGGTCGACCGCACGGCGCAGGCACGCCTTGAGGAGGTCGACGTCCACGTCACCGGTGAACCGGTCGGTGATGAAGCAGTTGAACTGCGGAAGATCTGGAAAGAGAGAGTTCGCAGCCCAAATATCCTGCTGATAGGCCGTGAGGGAGTAACGCCCCCGTCGATTCACGATCGCTCCATTTTCCTCGGCTCTTGCCTTCATTTCCTGAGCTGTTCGACTGTCTTCTCCGATGCCCTACGCTCGCCGTGGCCGACGCCGTACACCCGTATCAGCCACCGTTCTCCGCGGCGATGGTGCTGCCGTGATACCAGGGGTTTCCTGCAGCCTCGGATATGAGGTTGCGCGACTTCGTCTCCCGCGCCTTGCCCAGATCGAGAGTGAGATACTGGACGAACTCCAGAGCGGTGAAGTACTGCCGGATGAAAGTCGACTGGTCGAGTTCGATCTCGGTGACGGTGACCTTTGCGTTCTGCGGGATCGGTGCAGTCAGCAACGACACCAGATTCTTCCGCTTGGCCCGGGTGTATTCGTCCTCTTCCGGGTCAGAGAAGACGAGGATGCTGTGCCTGCGCTCAGGGTCGGTGAGCGTGGCCACCTCGCTGTGGCAGAACTCGTGGAAATAGTTGCGCGTCGCCGGCACCATAGCGATTTCGTTGAAGTGCATCTTGGCCAACTTCAGCAGGCTCTCGTGCCACTTGGGTGAACCGAGCATGATGACGTTGGCGTTCTCGCTGCGCGCGGCGGCGTCCGCGGCCAGGGCACGCAACTCGGGGGTGAAGTCGGTCCGCAGGTCCTCGGCCAGGGAACGGACCTCGGGCCCGTAGTCCTGGTCCAGCAGACCGAGCTGCAGGAACATGTCGACCAGGATCGAGAAGTACTGGCCCACGTGGAACAGCGGGTACTCGCGGTCCGGCTTGCTCAGCGTCCAGCGCGCGATGGACACGCCGTGCTCCTCGCCCAGCTCGCCGAGCCGGCCGCCCGAGGTGAGCAGCAGCACCCGGTCATGCATGGGGCGCAGCGCGTGGAAGGCACGGACCGGCTCGTTGGAGTGGCCGCTGTACGAACTCAGGATGATGAGCGTGCGCTCGTCCTCGATCACCGCGCGCGGAACGAGGTACTCGAAGTCGTAGTCGTTGAAGACATACACTTCGAGGTCGCTGCGGATCGAGTTGAAGAACACTTTTATTACGTCCGACACGATGGCCGAGCAGCCCATTCCGCTGAAGACGATGCGCGTGAAATGACCATCCTTCAGCCTCTTCAGGAGGTCGGAAGAGATGCCGGATACGTCATACTCGTCGAACTTGGTGAACCCTGCGTGGTACTCCTGCTCCAGGAACTCCTGGTAGCGCTCAAGGCGTGATCGCATGAGTATTCCTCTTCCTGGGAAATGTGCTTCACCACATGAACTGGCCGCCGTCCACAATCAGTTTCTGCCCCGTGATGTACGCGGCCCCCTCTCCCACCAGGAATTCCAGCGCGTCCGCCATCTCCTCGGTGGCACCTATACGGCGCTGCGGTATCTCACTCAGCAACGCATCCATGTACTCCGGCTCGGCCAAGCGGTAGCGCGTACGCATTTCTTCCGTGTCGATCATTCCCGGAATGAGGCAGTTCACGCGGATACTCGGAGCGAGTTCCATGGCCAGGCACTTGGTGAGATGAAGCATCCCGGCTTTGCTCGAACAGTAGTTGGCGCCGTTCATCCGGGGCCGAATAGCTGTGGTCGCACCGATGTTGACGATGGAACCGCCGCCGGCCTCCAGCATGACCGGGGCGAAGGCCCGCGTCATATAGAACGGGCCGGACAGATTGGTGTCCAGTACCCGGCGCCAGTCGGAGTCGGAAATCTCAAGCACCGGACGGTCGATATTGAGACCGGCATTGTTCACCAGCACCTGCGGGACTCCGTGCTCGGTCCGTACGAGTTCCGCGAGTTCGGCGACTTCGTCCGGGTCGGACACATTCGACCGTACGACGGACAGCCCCTTCTCCACCTCTTGCAGAGCAAGATTCGCCGACTCTTCGTCACTGCGATACGTGGCGACCACCCGGAATCCCATCCGGGTCAGACGGTGACTGAAAGCGAGACCAATTCCCTTGGTTCCGCCGGTAACGATGGCAAGCCTGTCAGGCGAATTCATTCAAGCTCCCCTTCTTGGATGCGGCGCCGAGGACACGGACAGGGCGCGCCGCCCCGCCCCGACACCGAGGAGACGGGAAGGCGGGTGGGGCGACGACGGGGGTGACGGTGATGCGGTCCGGATCAGGTGTCGGCAGCGCGGGCCGGCGCTCAGCGCCGTTGCGCGGCCGCGTACGGAGCCGCACGGATGCGTGCCCTCACACATACGCGTGCTGTGTGGAGGGATGGGACGGGCCTGTACGTTGGGCACGGCGCCCGGGTGGGAGATGCGGGAACGCATGGGTGCACGGACATGAGGACCCGAAGGGTGCGTCACCCGGGCGCAGGCCCCGTCGAAGTGATCCGGCCGCGCCCTGACGGGCGGGCCGCCCCGTGTCAGACGGTCGGAGTTGCCCGCCTGACGGATCGGCAGGGCGGCATGGAACGGACCGGACTCACCGGGCGATGGGCTTGCGGGCACGCAGGATGACGTCGAAGCGGCCCGGGTACTGGCGGTCAATCGGCTCGAAGCCCGCTTCGGTGTACCACTGCTCGAATTCCTGCGCCGTGTAGATACGGCCCTCGGGTGACGCGATCGTCTGGACGTACCCCGCCATGAACGCGGCGTGGGCGGGCCCGGTCTCGTCGTCGTCCTGGGCACACGCGACGATCACCATGTGACCGCCCGGCTCCAGCGCACGGTACGTCTTCGCGAAGAGGTCGCGGACCTGATCGGGCGACCAGATTTCAAGGAAACGGGAGTAGACGACGCAGTCGTGGGACGAGGGGAACTCGTCCTTCCAGATGTCGGTCCCGACCGCGTTGATGCGCTCGGAGAGGCCCGCCTCGGCGATGCGGGCGGCGGCCATCTCCGCCACGTTGGGAAGTTCGAGGATGGTTGCCTGAAGATGCGGCCAGCGCTGCGCGAAACCGATGGAGTTGGTCCCGGTGCCTCCGCCGACGTCCAGCACCTTCTTGTACGACGAGAAGTCCACGGCGTTGACGAGGTCCTCGACCACCGAGCGACTCTGGTGCTCCATCATGGCCGTGAAGACCTGCTCCAGGTTCTTGTCCTCTGCGAGGAGCTCGTAGAGCGTGGTCGCCGGGGAATCGGCGAGCAGTTCGCGATGCAGCCCCTCGTTCTCGTTGTTCACCAGCGACTCGTGGAGCCAGCCCATCGGCTGGTACAGCATCTCGTGGGTGTAGCGGACGATCACCGGCATGAACGCGTCCTGATCGCCGGCCAGCAGGTCGGTGGCCGCGGTGTTGTGGTAGCCGTCGCCCTCCTTGCGTACCAGACCGAACGCACAGCACCCGAGGAGCAGCACGTGTCCGGCACGTTCCTGCAGCCCGAGCTCGGCGGTGATCTCGTCAAGACTGCGGCCCGGCCGGTTCTTGAGCAGGGTGAAGAGTTCAAGACGCAGAGCGGCGTGCATGAACGGGAACCTGAAGCTGGTGTACACCAGCTTCCACAGCTCGTCCAAGGCCGTCTCGGAAGATTCCTTCACAGTTTGTCCTCCACGTTTCTTGCAGGTCGCGAGCGAGCGCTTTCGGCCATGGAGTAGTCAAGTTCCGCAACGTCCAGTTCTCTCCGGTTGGTGCTCGATGCGGAATGGACATACGGCGTGCCGCAACCGCTCACCCGCCCGTCAGCGCGCCCGCGGCGGGCGTATCACCACCGCACCGGCAGCTCCCGCACCCCCCGGATCAGCATCCCCGGGAGCCACTCCCCCGGCTCCCCGTCCGCCGCCAGGTCCGGGCAGCGCTCCAGGAGCGTGCTCAGCGCCACCTCCCCCTCGAGGCGGGCGAGCGGGGCGCCCAGGCAGAAGTGGATCCCGTGTCCGAAGGAGAGATGGCCCCGGGCATCCTCGCGCCGTACGTCGAAGCGATCCGGATCGGGGAAGCGCGCCGGGTCGCGGTCCGCGCCGGCCATGGTGATCAGCACGATGGCACCGCGCGGCACCCGTACGCCGCCGATCTCGGTCTCCTCCAGGGCGATGCGCGGCGTGGTGGTCTCCACCGGCCCGTCGTAGCGCAGCGTCTCCTCCACCACCCCAGCCGCCAGCCCCGCCGGATCGGCTCGTACGGCCGCCAGCTGCTCGGGGTGCGCGAAGAGCGCGCGCACCGCGTTGCCGATCGTGTTGACCGTCGTCTCGTGCCCGGCGACGAGCAGCAGGAAGGCCAACGAGATCAGCTCGTCCTCGGTGAGCCGGTCGCCGCCCTCGTCGACCGTGTGGACGAGGGCGCTGAGCAGGTCCTCCCCGGGGCTCTCGCGCTTGGCGGCGATGAGCCCCGTGAGATACGGCATGACCTGCTCGTACGCCTCCTTCTCCGCCTCGGGGCTGGTGGGCGCGAGGGTCTCGTTGGACCAGGCGTGGAAGGCGGCGCGGTCCAGGCCGGGGACGCCGAGCAGTTCGGAGATGACGATCATGGGGAGCGGGGAGGCGAGCGCTTCGATGAGGTCGGCGCGGCGCGCTCCGTCCGCCGTCATCCGGTCCAGCAGCTCGTCGGTGATCTCCTGGATGCGGCCCCGCATCCCCTCGACCCGCCGGGCCGTGAACTCACGCGCCACCAGCTTCCGCAGCCGGGTGTGGTGGGGCGGGTCGCTCATCAGCATGTTGGCGTTGCCGAGCATGTTCAGGGCGTACGGCGGGCTCCAGCCATTCTGCCGCCACTCGCGATGCCAGTCCCGGCTGAGTTGTGGGGAGGTGAAGGCCTCGCGCGCGGCCTCGTACCCGACCACGAGCCACACCAGGCCCCTGTCGGGCGTCACTACCTGGTGCACCGGACCGCGCTCGCGCAGCCGCGCGTAGGCGACGTAAGGGTCGGCGGTGAAGTCGGGGCTGAGCGAGGCGAGCACCTCGATCCCGCCGGGGCTGTCGGGCCGGTCGGTTAAGTCGGATATCGCGGGATCGTCGGCGGCTTTCTCCGTCTCGGTCACGACGGAATTCCCTTCCCTCAGGCCCGGGTTACCGGCCCCGCCGGCCACTCCGAGCACGGCCGCTCACTTAACAACGCCGAAGCGGGCGTGATGCTTCTCCTCGCCACGGCCGTTCACATAGATGGTTTCTCTGGCCACAGATACAACACCAAACCCGGTGGTCGCACAAGGTGTTCAAGGTTCTCGCATCCGCACCAGTGGCGTGAATCATGCGCTGCGCAACCACTAAATCCCTGGCCAACGCGGCCTAATGGTCAGGACTCGGCCGAACACAGGTCCGCCCAGCGGCTCAAAGTCGACTGATGGAAACTCTGACATCTGGCACCCCTACTCAACCCGAACATCACGACGGGATGGCCGGCGGTCGTAAAGACTTCAAAATCGCGTCGCCGGCCCACGGGAAAGCTGCCGCCAAGGTTTCCGGAACACTCACGAATTTTGGGCATGCCAATGAGCCCGGCGAGATACTTCTTCGCTTGCGCCGGGCTCACGGTGTTCGGAATGGTGCGCAGCGCTCAAGCGCCCGGCCCCGTTCCATGGGGCCGGGGCCGGGCCGCGGCTGCGCCGCTACCCCTCAGGACGCCTGCGCGGCCGCACACCGAGACGGCGGCGGCAGCGCAGAAGGAACGGCAGGAGTCAGCGGACCCCTGCGACCGAACGCGGGGTAACCACCTGGTCGACGATCCCGAACTCCAGGGCCTGCTCCGCCGTGAGCACGCGGTCGCGCTCGATGTCCTCGTGGACCTTGGCGACATCACGGCTGGTGTGGCGGGCGAGGAATCCCTCGACGAGCTCTCGCTGGCGCTGCACCTCGCGGCCATGGATCACCAGGTCGGAGACCTGGCCCTGGCTGCCGGGGCTGTGCGGCTGGCTGAGGACGACCCGGGCCCCCGGTAGCGCCAGGCGCTTGCCGGGCGTGCCCGCAGCCAGGACCACGGCGGCCACCGAGTTGGCCTGCCCCAGGCAGACCGTCTGGATGTCGGGCTGCACGAACTGCATCGTGTCGTACACCGCGGTGAGCGACGTGAGGTCGCCACCGGGCGAGTTGATGTACATGGAGATGTCCCGCTGCGGATCCAGTGACTCAAGGCACAGCAACTGGGCCATGATGTCGTTCGCCACAACGTCGTCGAGCTCGTGGCCGAGGAAGATCACACGCTCCTCGAAGAGCTTCGCGTAAGGATCGTACTCCCTGGTGCCCTGCGCGGTGCGCTCGACGAAGCGCGGCGTCACGTAGCGGCTTTCAGGGCGCAGACGGCCGGATCCGGACGGACCCGCCGCTGGGGTGGACATGGACGTGCTCACTGGACTTGGCCCTTCTGGGGGATGGCCGAACGTGCCGGTCAGGAAGGCGACTGGGCGCTCGATCCGAGGGCGGGGTGATTATCGCCCGACGACAGGACCTCGTCGATCAGGCCGTACTCCTTGGCCTCTTGGGCGGTGAACCAGCGGTCCCGGTCGGAGTCACGCGTGATCGTCTCGGCGTCCTGGCCGGAGTGGTGGGCGATGAGCTCGGCCATCTCCTGCTTGGTGCGAATCAGTTGGTCCATGTAGACCTTGATGTCGGAGGCCGAGCCCCCGAGGCCCGCCGAGGGCTGGTGCATCAGGATCTTGGTGTGCGGCAGCGCGAAGCGCTTGCCCTTCGTACCGGCGGTGAGGAGGAACTGCCCCATGGAGGCGCAGAATCCCATCGCAATGGTCACGACATCGTTCTTGATGTACTGCATCGTGTCGTAGACAGCCATACCTGCGGTGACCGAGCCACCCGGCGAGTGGATGTACAGGTAGATGTCACGGGTCGGATCCGAGGCGAGCATCAGCATCTGCGCGGTAATGCGGTTGGCGATTTCGTCGTCGACTTCCTTGCCCAGAAAGACGATCCGGTCGTCGAGAAGGCGGTTGTAGACCGCATCCGCGCCAAGGGCGTCACCGCTGGCGCGGGCATAGGGCATCTTCTGCTGTGCTTCGAGAGGCAACTGCCGATTGCTCATCCGTTCCACTCCTTTGTTCGCGCGCGGCACCCTTTGGTGGGGCCGGGACTCCGTCCGTCAATCCGGCGCCTACCGGCCGTAGAGGCAGGTGCGCTCGCCCCCACCCCATGCACCGTGAAGCTAACACGTAATTCAGCCTGCACCGTTGGGCAAAGGCGAGCGCTTCGCTGAGAGCAGAGAACGTGTACCGCACTCAAGTGGCTTGAAAGTAGGGGGAGTACATCTCTCCCCTGCCGACACGAGAAGGCCCGGGCCGCGAGCCCGCCCACTCATTCACGGGCACATAGGGGAATAATCGGCGCCTGGATCAAGCCAGAACGAAATGCCGGCCCACCCGCCCACGAACAACGCACTGCCCGTTCCCCGATGGCGACTTCATGATCACAGGTCCCACGCAAGAGGAATGCCGACCCCGGTTTTTCACCGCCCCCCCTTCCTGACTCTGCGTCAACCCCGGTACACGAGCGACGTCAGCCGTCCGGTCAAGCCACAGGCGGCAATCCGCGAAGGAAGACTGCACGTCAGACGTATACCGGGCCCTCACCCTCGGTGGCAGCAGCCGTCCGGAACAACTCCCCGGTCATTACAGTCTGTTCGCATGACGACGGTTACGACGCGCACGGTCACTTATCCGGCCGACGGCCTGACCATGGTCAGCCACCTCGCGCTCCCGGCCGGCAGCGGCCGTCGGCCCGCGGTCCTGATCGGCCCCGAGGGACCGGGGCTGAACGACTTCCAGCGGCGTCGCGCCGACGCCCTGGCCGAACTCGGCTACGTCGCACTGGCTTTCGACATCAACGGCGGACGCTGGTTCACCGACCCCGAGGAGATGCTGGCGCGCGTCACCCCTCTGCTCTGCGCCCCACGGAGGATGCGGGACATCGGCCACGCGGCCCTCGGCATCCTGCGCGCCGAACCGCGCACCGACCCCGACCGGATCGCCGCCATCGGTTACGGCACCGGGGGTGCGATCGCGCTCGAACTCGGCCGCGACGGCGTCGACCTGCGGGCGATCGGCACAGTCAACGCACTCACCACCGGCCGGCCGGGCGAGGCGGCACGCATCCGGTGCCCGGTGTGGGCCGGGGTCGGATCGGAGGACCCGATCATGCCTCCGGCACAGCGCGAGGCGTTCGCCGCCGAGATACAGGATGCGGGTGTCGACTGGCGTCTCGTGCTCTACGGCGGCGCCGTGCACGCCTTCCACCACCCTCCCGTCGACCAGCCGGTGGTCCCCGGCGTCGCCCACCACCCGCGGCACGCACAGCGCGCTTGGCGCGACGTCGTGGACCTGCTCACCGAGTGCTTGCCCTTGGCGGAATGACGCACAGGGGGCCTTCCTCGGCGGGAAGCCCCTGTGGGTTCCGTCAATCAGACGGCGCACCTGGGGTGGGTGCTGGGATGCGGATCGGCACATCGATATTCGGGACGGCAGGCGGTAGCATCCGGGCCGCTTCACGTCTCCGTACCCGGAGGACTTCCGGAAAGATGCCGTCGCGCTGTACCGCGCGCCCGCCGGTAAGTGCACGGGAGACGCTGCGCACGTGGGTCCGCAAGAGAACCAGACGGCTGCCGAAGGCGGAGAAGGAGTGGCGGCTGGAGCGGGAGATCTTGCGCCGGGCATCTGAGGTTCCCCTCCTACTGTGGAGACCGTGACCGGAGGGATAGTTGGGGGTCATGGCATCCAGGAAGCGCATCTACGATGCTGAGTTCCGCGACGGAGCGGTACGGATCGTGACGGAGACCGGGAAGCTGGTTCCGGAGGTGGCTGAGGATCTGGGCATCCATCCGGGGACGTTGCACAGCTGGGTGTCGCGGGCGCGGCGCAACGGGTCGCCGTCGTCGGACCGGCCGGTGGCGGAGCCGTCGCCCGGCGGTCGTCTGCGGGAGAGCGAGCGGGCGGAGCTGGAGCGGTTGCGGGCCGAGGCCAGGGAGAAGGACAAGCGCATCCGCGAGCTGGAGACGGAGCGTGATGTGTGCAAGGGATTCGTGGCCTTGTGGGTGAATTGACTTGCACCTCGGGCTGAAGCCCGAGGATTCTGGCCTTCCGTTCCGTTGCTGTGCTGCTACGCGGCACGGGGTTCGGTCGGGAATCCGTGGCTTCCTGTTTCTTCGCGCTGTGCCGGGATTGCTCCCGGTCTTACCGGCGCTCCGCAGGCCGATACCGCCAGTCCGGCGGCCGTCTTCACGTTGATCGCGGCATTGACGTCCCGGTCGTGGACGGTGCCGCAGGCGGTACAGGTCCATTCCCGGACGTTCAGGGGTTTGGGTCCGTCCACGGCGCCGCAGGTGGAGCAGGTCTGGGAGGTCGGTTCGAACCGGCCGATCTTGACCAGGGTGCGGCCGTACCGTTCTGCCTTGTACTCCAGCATGCTGATGAACGACGCCCATCCGGCGTCATGCACGGACTTGGCCAGCTTCGTGCGGGCCAGTCCCGCTACGGACAGGTCCTCCACGGCGATCCCTTGGTTCTCGGAGATCAGCTTCGTGGAGAGCTGGTGATGGAACTCTCGGCGGGCGTCGGCGACCTTGGTGTGGGCGCGGGCGACCTTCAGGCGGGCCTTGGCGCGGTTCTTGCTTCCTTTCTGCTTGCGGGACAGCTCCTGCTGGGTCTTCTTCAGCTTCTTCTCCGCGCGGCGCAGGAAGCGCGGAGAGTCGATTTTCGTGCCGTCGGACAGGACCGCGAAGTGGGTCAGGCCGAGATCGATGCCGATGGTGCGGTCGGTTTCGGGCATCCGGGCCTGGTCGGGGGCGGGGTCGGTGTCGATGACGAAGGAGGCGAAGAACCTGCCGGCCGCATCCTTGATGACGGTGACGGAGGTGGGGGTGGTGGGCAGCGTGCGGGACCACTTCACCTTCACCGCGCCGATCTTCGGCAGGTTCAGACGGCCGCTGTCGGTGATGTTCCAGCGGGCGTTGGCGGTGAACCGGATCGACTGCCTCGCGTCCTTGCGGGACTTGAAACGGGGCGGACCGGTCTTGGGGCCCTTGCGGGTGCCCTTGAGGGAGGCGAAGAAGTTGCGGTACGCAGTCTCGGCGTCGCGCAAAGACTGCTGGAGGACGACCGCGGAGACCTCGCCCAGCCAGGAGCGTTCCGCCGTCCCCTTGGCCTGGGTGATCAGGCGGGTGGACAGCTCGCCGATCTTCGGGAACGGCTGCTGGGCCTTGCGGGCGTCTTCACGGGCGCGGACCGCGTCGTTGAAGACGACGCGGGCGCACCCGAACGCCTTCGCCAACGCCCTCTGCTGGCCGGTGTCCGGGTACAACCTGAAGGCGTACCTGAGCTGCATGACGGCCACGATACATACTTGGATTATGGGCGAGATGCAGAAGATCAGAACTGGTAGGCACTGTGTTTTCGTGATGCACGTCCACTTGGTCTTCGTGACCAAGTTCCGGCACAAGGTGTTCACCGATGCCCACTTGAGGCGCATGGAGGAGATCATGCGGTCGGTGTGTACGGACTTCGAGTGCGAGCTGGTGGAGTTCAACGGCGAGAACAACCACGTCCATCTGCTGGTGAACTTCCCGCCCAAGGTCGCCGTGACCAAGCTGGTCAACTCCCTCAAGGGTGTCTCCTCCCGCCGCCTGCGCCAGGAGTTCCCCGACCTGGTACGGCACTACTGGCGGGCCAACAAACTCTGGTCCGGGTCCTACTTCGCCGGCACCGTCGGCGGCGCACCGCTGACCGTGGTCAAGCAGTACATCGAACAGCAGAACCGGCCGGTATGAGCACTGCCCGGCTCCGCCGGGACGCCGCCTCGTGATGCTCCGCACCGCATGCGAAGAACTGCGGTGTCCCGCTCCGCCGGACCTGATTCCGCGACGCTCCGCGTCGCCACCATCAGATTCGCTTCACCACCGGCCTGAAGGCCGATGCACTGCGAATGAATTCCGGTAGCTGAGGCGGACCCGACCGTCCGTCGGACGAGCGGAAGGGGTCTCCGGCCCCGCCGGGGGAGCCGGAGACCCCGCAGGGATCAGCCGTGCCTGCGCGCGACGGTCGGCCCGGCCGGTGCGCCGGTGATCCTGAACTGGGAGCCCGGCTCGATGAGCACGTCACCCTGGGCCGAGTTGGTGATCGTGACGTTGGTCAGGTCGGCACTGCCGCGGGCGCCGCTCATCGCGAGGATGCCGGAGCCGTTGACGGACTTGTCGATGCGGACGTCGATGACCTTCACGCCGGGCATGGCGCCGCCGCCCGTCTTGAACTGGATGCCGTCATAGGTCGAGTCGTGGATCTCGGTATCCCGGATGGTCACCCCCGGAATGTCCGTGGCCTGGGCGAAGAGGGTGATGGCGCCGAACTCCTGTGCCTCGCCCCAGAAGGCGCCACCCGTCCGGTACAGGGCGTTGCCCGCGATGAGAGTCTGGCCCGAGAAGGGGATCGGGTCGTGGTCGGTGGCCAGCATGATGCCCGGGTAGTTCATCGTGTCGGAGACGATGTTGTTCTCGATGGTGTTGCCGTAGCCGCCGTAGACCGCGATGCCGTTGGCCCGCCAGGGCAATTGGATCGTGTTGTTGCGGAAGTGGTTGTCGTGGCCGACGTCGACGGAGGTGTCCTTGACGTACTTGCTGGCCCACACCGCCAGTGCGTCGTCGCCGGTGTTGCGGAACGAGGAGTTGTAGACGGTGGAGTTGCGGGTGCCGTTGGCGAAGTTGATGCCGTCGGCGTAGGTGTTGCGGATCCGCACGCCGGTGAACTCCAGCCCGTCGCCGGGTCCCCACAGCTCGGGGATGTTGGAGTAGTCGCGGCCGGCCCAGACACCGACGTTGGCGTGCTCGATCCACACGTTGGTGATCTTCGTGTTCTTCCCGAAGCGCCCGTTGAGACCGACGCCGCCCTCGGCGTTGCCGTCGCCGCCGCGGATGGTACCCGAGCCGAAGATGGCGATGTCCGAGATCTGGGTGTTGTGGTCGATGTCGAAGCCGAAGTTGCCCTCGTGCGGGTGGTTGATGCCGCCGGCCTCGTGCGGCGGGGTCAGGGTGTAGAGCTGGGAGTGCCACATGCCCGCGCCTCGGATGGTGACGTCCCGGATGCCGACCTGGTTGAACTGGCCGCGGTTCAGCGGGTCGTCCGTGAGGATCTTCTGCTCCTGACGCCACTGCCCGGCCGGGATCCACACGCAGGAGATCTGGCCGTTCTGGTCGGCGGTGACAGCCCGCTGGATGGCGTCCGTGTCGTCGAGTCCGTCGCCGGGGACGGCCCCGTACTCGGTGATCGAGGTGCAGTTCGCCGGCTTGGCCGCCGGGGGAGCGACCTGCTCCAGATCGATCAGGTCGATGATGTAGTAGGTGGCCGAGTCACCCGCGTCACGCTGCAGACGGAACGTGGTGCCCTGCGGGTAGGTCCGCGACAGCAGCGCGTGGGCCTCGTCGAAGAGCCGCCGCGCGTCGCCGCCGGGCCGGTTGGTGAGTCCCTCCGGGTCGTCGGTGCTTCCGTACAGCCAGCTGTGCTTGGAGGAGAGGCTCAGCTTCTGCACGAACACGCCGTCGGCGTACAGGCTGATGGTGGCGTCGGCTCCCCCGCCCCCGGAGGCGTCGGGGATGGAGTTGCGCACCACGATGGAGTTGGTGGGTGTGGTGGAGGTGAATTCGACGTACTGGCCGCCGGAGTCGAGCCGGACGGACTTACGGCCGGAGGACTCGGTGGCGAAGTTGGTGTGCCCGAAGGTCCGCTTGGCGTCAGCGGTGAGCAGCGTGCCCTGGTAGCGGCCGTCCTCCGCCTCGTACTCGGTGTACGGCAGGGCCGCGCCGCGTCCGACGACGAGGGACTTGGCGAGCACGTTGTTGTTCTCGTTTGTCTCGGTGACTACGCCGGTGGCGTCCGCGGTGGCGGTGAGGGTGGCGCCGCCGGCTGTCGCCGTCCATGTGCCGCTGATCGGCACATTCACCGTGGCACCGGCCGCGACCTGGCCGGTCGTGCCGTTCAGCGTGGTGGTGCCGGCCTGGAGCCGGGTCACCGAACCCGCCGCCGCGGCGGTCGTGCCGCGGTTGTGCACGGCGACGGTGAAGGAGACGGGCGAGCCCACGGCCGGGTTCGCCGGGCTCGTGGTGATGGAGCTCACCTCGAGGTCGGGGCCGGGGGCTTGGCTGACGACCATCCGGTCCGCGGCGTTGCGGCTGTTGTTGGTGTCGTCCAGTTCGGCAACCGTGTTCCTGGGGTCGACCACCGCGGAGACCGCGTAGCTGCCGGCTGCGCGAGTGCCGGTGGAAACGGCGACGGTGGTGGACGCGCCCGCATCGAGGGCGGGCACCGCGACGCTGCCGGCGACCGTCCCCTCCACGGTGACGTCCACCGTCGTCGCGGCCGAGGGCGCGGTGCCGGCGTTGCGGACACCGGCATTGACGGTGACCGGATCCCGCTCCGACGGGGCGGCCGGTGACCAGTCCAGACCGGTGACGGTCAGGTCGGGCGCGGGCGCAGCGGTACCAACCACCTGGAACTCGGCGACCTGCCCGCCGGGGGCGCCGCTGTTGGAGAAGAACCTCAGCCGGATGTCGGTCCAGCGACCGCTGACCGGGATGGTCACCGCGTTGCCCGTACCCGGGCTGAAGGCGTAGTCGGCGCGGTCGCGCAGCGAGGTGAAGTCGGTGTCGGACGGTGCGCGGCCCAGCACCTGGATGCCCTGGGTCCTGGCGCCCCACACCGGGTCCGGGTTGAGCTTGACCACCACAGCGGTGACGTCCGCGGCGGTACCCAGTTTGACGGTGAGGTCCGCCGGGTGGCCGGCCGCCTCCCAGTAGGTCGAGGTCGAGTCGTCGGTGGCGTTGGCGGCGACGTAGGTTTGCGTCGTCGAGGTGGCCTCGACCGGCTTGTTGCGGGCCAGGTTGGTGCCGGTGGGTGGCGGCTCGGTCCCGCCTTCGTCGCCGTACACCTCGAGTTCGGAGAGCTGCGCGGCGTTCCAGCCGGTGTTGCCGGTGACGTTGACGCGGACGTAGCGGGCGTCGGCAGGGGAGGCCAGGTCCACGGTGACGGTGCCGCTCTGCGCCGGGTTGAACAGCCGTGCGGCCGAAGCGGCGAGTGTGGTGAAGGCGGAGCCGTCGGTACTGCCCTGGAGGGAGAGGGTCTGGGTCCGGCTCTCCCATCCGGCGGGCAGTTTGAGCACCACCCGGTCGAGGGTCAGGGCGGCGCCGAGGTCGACCTGCACCCATTGGGGGAAGGAGCCGGCCGGCCCCTCCCAGTAGGATGCCTGGGCACCGTCGGTGATGTTTCCGGCCGGGTACGCGCCGAGGGAGCCGCCTGCCGTGGCATGGCGGCCGAGCGCGAGGTTGACGTCGGCGGCCGTCGACGCTTGCACTGCCGGGGCGGCCTGAGCGGTGGAGGCGAAGGGCATCGGTAACAGCCCGGCGGTCATGAGCCCGGCCAGGACGGCGCCGGACAGCGACCGCCGGCCGAGGGTTCTCCATCTCATGGGGTCCTCCTCTTCCAAGGGGTGGGGAGCGCGGCAGGTGCGAGCGGGAGGGATCGTGGCAGGGAGACGCGGGACGCGGGAGACTACCCTGAGGGGCGGACACTCTCCTGTACGCCAATTGAGCCAGACAGTCGACTTCTTGCGGAAATCGCTCAACAGGCTTCTCGCGTGTCTCCGATTTGTCAACGGCATGCAAAGACGTAGCAGTTGGCACGAAATCCGCTTGCGTGCCTTGCGGCGCGATTGCGTTTGCCGGTCCCCACGCAGCCGTGGCGCCCTACCTGGAAGCTTCCCTGAGCGGCGACGATGACGGGAGGCGTTCCTACTACCCGACCCCTCAAAAGGACGCAATTTATTGAGCTTTTTACGTAAGATCGCTGGCTCGCCCAAGAGGTCAGTGATCGTATGAGGTAGGGCGAGCGGAGGGTGGTGCTGTTCTAGGTCGAGCTGTCCCTTGAAGGTTTCGTTGACGGACTCGATGGTCTGCCGCAACGGCTTGAACAGGGATCCGCCGGGTCGCTGCCGTTCGCCCTCGCCGGTTGGCCGCAGCAACCGGATGCCCTGCCGGGCAAGTTCGTGTTCAAAGGTGAGGCCGAAGTAGTTCTTGTCGCCGAACAGTGTCTGGCCTTCCCGGGCGGCGAGGAGGTGCGGTTCGGCCGCGAGGGGGTCCAGCAGGTTCCGCGTTCGCCGGCCTTGGCGCCGGTCAGGGCGAAGACGACGGGCAGGCCCGCATCTCAAAGGCGCCCTCGGACTCGCAGCGCTCGGCGCGGCAAGAACCAAGGAACACCTACCTCCAGGCCCGCCACAAGCGACTGACCGCCCGCCGCGGCCCCCTCAGGGCCCTGGTCGCCGTCGAGCACTCGATCATCACCGCGATCTGGCACACGCTCACCGACCACGTCCCCTACCACGAACTCGGCGGCACCTACTTCACCCAGCGTGACCCCGAACGCGCCACCGGCCGCGCGATCACCGCCCTCAACCAGCTCGGCTACACCGTCACCCTCAACCCGATCGAAGGCACAGCCTGACCAACCACAGACCAAATGCCCGGCGGCCTCGACCACCGGGCACCCAGCCCTGCCCAAACAGCCCCTGACCTGGACCTAATTACGCGTCAGAAGCCCTTGGCCGCCAGCTCAAGGATCGCCACGCACTCCACATGATGCGTCATAGGAAACATGTCGGCCTGAGCAAGGCAGGAAAACCCGCAGGTCAGAGCAGGTTCTTCGGCTCACCATCCCGCTTGCGGGCGCCCGGAGCGTCAAGCGAGCGTCACGGCCGCGAGTCCGTCCACCCGCTCGGGGCAGACCGAGCTGCCACGACCAGTTCCCCAGCAGGCTCTGTCCCGGTCGCTCCAGAGGCCAGCTGGCGTCTCATGACCCACGGCACTTCTCCGGCCGCCCAAATGGACTCATGCCTTCCAGCCGACAGCGTCCCGCACATACACCGAGCGACCTCTCGGGCGCGGTCGCCGAGGACCTCGCGCTGTACCGGGAGAAGTTCCGGCGGCGTCTGCCGGTGTCGCTGGACGAGCCGGGCGCAGCCAATCGTCCAGTCGGTCTCCACTGCCGCTGGAGCGATGGCCCGGACACTCGCGGCTGCATCTCGGAAAGGGGCACCTCATGTCGGACTCAGGCGTCGTCAGGACGCATCATGCGATCGATGTGGCGGCCGAACCCAAGGCCGTGTACGAGCTGATCGCCGCGGCGGAAGACTGGCCGCACATCTTTCCTCCCACCGTGCACGTGGAGAAGCTCGACGGGGACGACCGGTCGGAGCGGCTGCGGCTCTGGGCGTTCGCGAACGGGGAGGTGCGGTCGTGGACCTCCCTCCGTGAACTGGATCCGAGCGCGCTGCGGGTGACGTTCCGCCAGGAGGTCTCGTCCGCGCCGGTCGCGTCGATGGGCGGCGAGTGGATCATCGAGGCAGCTCCGGGCGGCAGCAGCGTCGTGCTGCTGCACGACTTCACCGTGGTCGACGACGACCCGGTGGCCCGCGAGTGGGTGGAGCGCGCCGTCGACACCAACAGCAGCTCCGAACTGGCCGCGCTGAAGACGGCGGCCGAGTCTCTGGCAGCGGAACCCAGGGCGCTGCTGTCATTCGCCGACCACGTGGACATCTCGGGCGCGCAGCAGGAGGTGTACGACTTCCTGTGGCGGGCCGACCTGTGGGAGGAGCGGCTTCCGCATGTGGGCCGGCTCGTGCTGACCGAGCCCGGCCGGGACCTGCAGACGGTGGAAATGGACACTCGCGCCGCCGACGGTTCGGTGCACACAACGAAGTCGGTACGGGTCGGTTTCGCACCTGGCCGGCTCACGTACAAGCAGACCCAGGTACCGCCGCTGATGGCCGCGCACACGGGCCGCTGGACCATCGAGCCCACCCAGCACGGAGTGCGCGCCACCTCGCACCACACGGTCGTCCTGCGCCCCGAGCGGGTGCGGGAGCTGCTGGGCCCGGACGCCACTCTCGACACGGCCCGCGACATGGTCCGCACAGCCCTCGGCAGGAACAGCACGGCCACCCTGACTCTGGCCAAAGAGATCGCGGAACGAGCCGCGTCCCACTGACGTTCCGGAGAACGGAAAGGGCGGGGCCCCGGAGATCCGGGGCCCCGCCTTCCGCGTTCTCGTTCAGCTTCCCGACAGGGCCGAGTTGACCAGGTCGACGAAGGCTCGGGGAGTCTCGGCGCCGTCGAGACCCTCGTCAGGGAGGGCGACCCCGAAATCACGGGTGATACGGCCGGCCACCTCCAGCAGAGCAAGGGAGTCGTAGCCGAGGTCCGTGAACAGCACGTCGGCAATGTCCCCGCTCAGGTCGACCGCCTCCTCCTCACCGGCCGACTCGCGCAGGATTCGGGTGAAGTCGTCGATGCTCAATGCCGTGACCCCGTTCGCACTCATGATATTTCCTTCCTTCTGATTCCTACTTGTTGGTGTGGTTTTGTCGGCCGTGCCGATGATTCGGGCCGTCCCGGTGGTTCCGGTGCCACGCTGGTTCAGTTCGTGGTCGTGACGACCGCCGCCGCGTTGAAGCCACCCTCGCCGCGGGCCAGGACCAGCGCGGCGTCGCCGGTGAGCGGGCGGGCCTGGCCCGTCACGAGGTCCACCGGGCAGTCCGCCGCCACCGAGGTGACGTGCGCGGTCGGCGGGACGCTGCCGTCGCGCAGGGTGAGCAGCGCGGAAACCAGGTCGAGGGCCGCCCCCCCTGCGTACAGGCGGCCGGTCTGCGCCTTCGGTACCGCTACTTGCACCCCGCGGGCACCGAACACCGCGGTAAGCGCGGCCGCTTCGGCGCGGTCCGCCTCGGGTACGCCGGCGGCGTCCGCGAAGACGACGGCGATGGCATCGGGCGTGCGGTCCGCGTCCGCGAGGGCGGCACGGATCGCGCGCTCCAGGCCGTCGGTCTCCGGGTCGCGCGGATCCGGGTCGAACGTGGCCGCGTATCCGGCGAGTTCACCGTAGACGCGGGCGCCACGTTCCTCGGCGGACGCCGGGTCCTCCAGTACCACGTACGCGCCGCCCTCGCCCGGGACATGGCCCGAGGCGGCCTCGTCAAAGGGCAGGTATGCACGCTCGGGGCGGTCCTCCGGGCTGAGTCGGCCGGAGGCGAGCTGTCCCGCGAGGCCAAGCGGGCACAGTGCGCCGTCCACGCCGCCCGCGAGCATCACCTTCGTGCCTTTGCGGATCTGCCGCCGCGCGTGCCCGATCGCGTCGAGGCCGCCGGCCTGGTCGGTGACGACGGCGCTGCTCGGGCCCTTCAGCCCGTGCCGGATGGAGATCTGGCCGGTGTTGACGGCGTAGAACCAGGCGAAGGACTGGTACGCGCTGACGAACCGGCCGCCCTTGCTCCACAGGTTCTGCAGCTCGCGCTGGCCGAACTCGAAGCCGCCCATCGACGAAGCCGAGGAGACGCCCGCCTGGTACGGGGGCAGGGCGGCGAGGTCGAGGCCGCTGTCGTTCAGGGCCTCGCCCGCCGCGTACAGGGCGAGCCGGGTCATGTGGTCGGTCTGCGGCAGCAGCCGGCTCGGGATGTGGTCGGCGGCCTCGAAGCCGGGTACCTCGCCGGCGAGCCGCACCGGGTAGCCGGATGCGTCGAAACGGGTGATCTCCGCGATGCCGTTCGCGCCTTCGACGATGGCAGCCCAGTGAGCGTCGGCGCCGAGCCCGGTGGGAGCGGCGACGCCAATGCCGGTGATCACGGGACGGGTGGCGGTTGCCGTCACGCGGCACTCCTTTCGGGGCGGGCGAGGACGACGGCGCTCTGGAAGCCACCGAAGCCGCTGCCGACGCTGAGTACGGAGTCGACCCGGGCCTCGCGCGCGGTCAGGGGGACGTAGTCGAGATCGCACAGCGGGTCTGACTCGTGCAGGTTCGCCGTCGGAGGGATCAGGCCGTGCTCCATCGCGAGAACACACGCGACGAGTTCGAGCGCGCCGATCGCGCCCAGCGAATGCCCGATCATCGACTTGATGGAGCTGACGGGCACTCGGTAGGCGTGCTCGCCGAGCGACGTCTTGAACGCGGCGGTCTCGTGCCGGTCGTTCTGCTTGGTGCTGGAGCCGTGCGCGTTGACGTAGTCGATCTGCTCGGGCGCGAGCCGCGCCTCCACGAGGGCGATCCGGATCGCCTCGGCCATCTCCGCGCCGTCCGAGCGCAGACCGGTCATGTGGTACGCGTTGCTGCGCGTGCCGAATCCTGCGACCTCGGCGTAGATCCGGGCACCGCGGCGCCGGGCGTGCTCCAGTTCCTCCAGGATCAGCACCGCGGCACCCTCGCCGAGGACGAGCCCGTTGCGTGTGTTGTCGAAGGGGCGGGAGGCGTGCTCCGGGTCGTCGTTGCGGGGCGTGGTCGCCTTGATGGCGTCGAAGCAGGCGAGCGTGATCGGTGAGATCGGAGCGTCGGTGCCGCCCGCGACGATGATGTCGGCGCTGCCCTCGCGAATCAGGTCGGCACCGTGCCCGATGGCGTCGAGACCCGAGGTGCAGCCGTCGGAGACGAGCGACACCGGGCCCTTGGCACCCGTCTCGCGGGCCAGTTCGGCGGCGAGCGAGCTCGGGACGAAGTGGTCGTAGAGCCGGGGCACCGCGTATTCGTGGTCGACGAGCCAGTTGGCGCCGCCGTCGCTGAGGACGACGTACTCGTCCTCCATCGACGTGGTGCAGCCCACCGCGCAGCCGAGCGACACGCCGGTGCGCACGGCCCGCGAGGACGTGAGATCGAGGCCGGAGTCGGTCACCGCCTCCCGTGCGGCGACCAGCGCGAACTGGCCCGCGCGGTCCAGCCTGCGCTCCTCCTGCGGGGACAGTCCGGCCGCCGCGGGCTGGAAGTCGACCTCCGCCGCGACCTGGGAGCGGTACGGGGAGGCATCGAAGAGGGAAACGGTGCGGGTGGCCGTCCGCCCGGTCGACAGCAGATCCCAGTACCGTTTGATCCCTGTTCCCCCGGGCGCCACCGCACCGATTCCGGTTATGACGACGCGTCGTTCCATGGGCATCCTCACTCGCTGTCGGCGGGAACCGGCGCTCCGGTCCCTGGTCGTGACCGTGTCAAGTCGGTCTGGAGACCCGCTCGAACCGGCCTGGACATCTGTGCGGTCGAGTGGGCCGGTGGTAGGGCGGCCTGGTCGGCGGCACCTACGGCCGCGGAGGCGGTCTGTTCCCCTGACACGGCGGGGGCGCTCGCAAGTTCCGCGAGTGCCTTCTCGAAGGCGGCCCGCTCGCCATCCGGTTCGCAGGGCCGCGCGGGCAGCAGACCGATTGCCCGGGAGCCCCCCTTCGCCACCCGGGGATGACGGCGGGCGAGCGCGGTGAGCCCCTGTCCGGGGCCCGCCTCCGCGAGCACCACGTCCGGCCCGGCGAGCACGACGTCGAGCGCCGGTCCGAACATCACCGGACGCGCAGGCTGGAGCGCCCAGAACCGCGGGTCCTGTATCCGTTCACCGGTCAACGGCCCGGGCTCGTACGCGGAGTGCAGCGGCAGCTTCGGACGACGGATGGGCACCGCGGCGAGCAGTGGCAGCGCGCGCAGGGCCGCCTCGGTGAGCACGGGGCTGTGGAACGGGTTGAGCGCTCGTGCCCTGCGGCAGGTGAAGCCGTCGGCGCGCAGCTTCTCCTCCGCGCTGCGCAGGCCGTCCTCAGGACCGGCGAGCAGCACTTGGCGGGGCCCGTTGACGGCGCCGACGACGACTTCGTCCGTCGTGTACGGGACGACCTCGTCGGGGCGCGCCTGCACGGCAAGCATGCCGCCGGGCGGAGTGCCGTCCAGGTGGCCGATCCGGTCCGCCATCAGGGACACGGCGTCGGCCGGGTCGAAGACGCCGGCGAGGGTGGCCGCAGCGACCTCGCCGACGCTGTGCCCGAGCAGGGCCGCGGGCCGCACTCCGGCGTCGAGGACCGTGCGGCCGACGGCCCAGTTCAGCGAGAACAGCAGCGGCTGCGCCGTGCGCAGGCGGTCGGCCTCCGGGCCGATGCGGGCGGCGAGCCAGTCCGCGCGCAGGTCGAAACCGTGCGCGCGCCACAGCTCCAGAGCCTCGTCCATGCGGGTCCTGAATCCCGGGTGGGCGTGGTACAGGCCGACACCCATACCGGGTTGCTGCGCGCCCTGTCCGGGAAACAGCAGCACGGCCGGCGGCGGTGCGGTCACGGCGGTCTCCTCTCCTCGGTGTTCCGACATGCTGAAGGCGCCGCCTGGAGCCTCGGTCGACCTCGGGCACAACGTGCGACTGGGCACCCGTCCGGCAGGCACCACACCGCCATCGACGCTCCCGCAACCTCCTTGCGCCCCCTCGGGGTGTGGCCCCACGCAGGGCCGCTCCAGTCGCTCTGGACCGCTCGTCCACCGGTCGGACGCAGGTTTGTGGTCGCCGGAGGCACGCGACCCGTTGCCCCGGTGCGCCGCGGTCGATACGAGGGCCGCCGGGCCGGCACACCCGGTCCGGCGGCCGTCGGTGTCCGCGGGATTCCCTTCTGAACCGCCGGTGAAAGGGCATCGGGACATGAGGTTCGACGACCTGTACATCGCCGGGGCAGCCGCGCACCTGGAGGGCCGGAGCACCGTGGCGGAGGCGCTGCGGGACGGGCGGTGCGACGAGCGCACCGCGACGCGCACCGGCATCGTCTCCGTGGCGGTTTCGACGGGTGCCTCCGCGCCCGAGCTCGCGGTGGGCGCGGCTCGGCAGGTGCTGGAGCGTACGGGTACGCACCCCACCGACATCGATCTCCTGCTGCACGCGACCGTGCAGCACCAGGGGCACGACCTGTGGGCACCCGCCTCGTACATCCAGCGGTACGCGGTCGGTAACCGGTGCCCCGCGATCGAGATCAAGCAGCTCTCCAACGGCGGCATGGCGGCCCTGGAACTCGCGTCCGGCTATCTCGCCGGCGCATCGGGCCGTACGGCCGCGCTGCTGACGACGGGCGACGTGTTCTGCGAGCCCGGCTTCGACCGCTGGCGCAGCGACCCCGGCACGGTGTACGGCGACGCGGGCACCGCTCTCGTCCTTGGCCGGAGCCGTACTGGCTTCGCGCGGCTGCGCAGCCTCGTGACCGTGTCGGACGCAGATCTCGAGCAGATGCACCGGGGGCGGGACCCGTTCTCGCGGGTGCCGTTCGAGATGCGACAGCCGATCGATCTGGGGCTGCTGCAACGGACGTTCATCGAGGACACCGGGCGGTCGTACAGCGTCGCCCGGATCACGGCAGGGCAGGACGAGACGCTGAAGCGGACGCTGGCCGAGGCGGACTGCACGCTCTCCGACGTCTCCTGGTTCGTCCTTCCGAACTTCGGGCGCGGTCGGCTCAACTCGACGTTCTTGCGCCGCTGGAACATCCCCGAGGAGCGGACCACCTGGCCCTGGGGCCGTTCGGTGGGTCACCTCGGCGCCGGCGACCAGTTCGCGGGCCTTGCGTTCCTCGCCGAGTCGGGCCGGACGCGGGCCGGTGAGCTGGGCCTGCTGTACGGGGTCGGCGCGGGGTTCAGCTGGAGCTGCGCGGTCGTGGAGTTCACGGGTGCGGCCCCGGAGGCAGAGAGCGCGGGAGCACCGTCGTACGGGTAACGGCCCGCACCGGTGGAAGCCGTACGGGTAACGGCCCGCACCGGTGGAAGCCGGGGCGGGCCGCGCGGGCCAGGCAGCAGCCCGCCCGCTCGGTGCGTCGCCCAGGTTCAGGGCCTCGCCCCCGGGTTGACGACCGACTTGTCGATGGCCGCCGGTTCCAGTCCCCACTTCTTGAGGATCTTCGCGTACGTGCCGTCCTCGATGAGCTGGTTCACGGCGCCCTTCAGCGGTTCGGCGAGCGGGGAGCCCTTCTTGACGGCGAGGCCGACGTTCTTGCGCTCGATCTCGTTGAGGTAGCGCAGGTCCGGCTGCTGGGTGGCCGCGAATCGCAGGACGCTGGACGTGGTCATCAGCACGTCCACGCGCCCCTGACGCAGTGCGAGGAAGTGCGCCGCGGCGTCCGGGTAGGTGCTGATCGAGATCGGCTTCTCGTCGTCGGCCACGCACTCCTTGCTCGCCACTTCGAGGTCGGCCTCGAAGGTCGTGCCCGTACCGGTTCCGACCCGCAGCCCGCACAGCTGCTTCAGGTCGTCGACCTTCTTCAGTTCGCTGTCGTCCCGCACCGCGAACCCGGTTCCGTCGGTGACGTAGAGGACGAAGTCGAGCGCATGCTTACGCTCCTCGGTCACGGCGAGGTTCGCGGTGCCGAGGTCGTAGCGGTCGGCGTTCAGGCCGGTGATGAGGGATGCGCCGCTGACGTGCTTGCGCTCCACCTTCAGTCCGAGGACCCGTGCCACGGCCTCGGAGACATCGATGTCGACGCCGCGCGGCGGGCCGCCGTCCTCGGGGCTGAACGCGATGGGCGGTATGCCGATGCCGGAACCGATGCGCAGCGTCCCGGACTCGCGGAGCTTCGCGGGCAGCGTCGCGGAGATGGCGGACTTCTCGTGGACCGCGGAGACCACGTCCTCACGGCCGAGGGCAGCGGCCCGGTCGTCCTCGGGGATCTCCGTCGTACCGGAGCCGCAGGAGGTGAGGAGCAGGGTGAGCAGCGTCGCCGTGGCGACGGCCGGCGCGGTGGTCGGGCGGCACGGTCGGTGTCCGCGCGGGGACCGGTGGCGCGCGGCCTGAATGGGTGGCATGGGTCCTCCTCGACGTGGCTGGGCTTTATGGGGACAGAGGTGGGTGCGGGGACCCGGCGCGGCCCGTGCGGGGCACCGGACGGGCGCGGGCCCGTGGCTCAGTGACGGGCCAGGAAGCGGGCCGTGCGATCGTTGCGGGGCGCGTCGAAGACCTCCTCCGGTGGCCCCGCCTCGACGACCCGGCCGTTGTCCATGAACACGACCTGGTCGGCGATCTCCCGGGCGAACGGCATCTCGTGCGTCACGACGATCATTGTCATCCCGCCGTCGGCGAGTTCCCGGATCACCTTCAACACGCCCCCGGTGAGCTCGGGGTCGAGCGCGCTGGTCGGCTCGTCGAACAGCATCGCCCTCGGCTCCATGGCGAGGGCCCGCGCGATCGCGGCCCGCTGCTGCTCGCCGCCGGAGAGCTGATGCGGACGAGAGGTCTCCTTCCCGGCGAGGCCGACCCGGGCGAGTAGATCGCGGGCGCGCTGCTCGGCCGCGGCCCGCTTCAGCCCGAGGAGGGCGCGAGGCGCCTCGGTGATGTTGTCGAGGACCGTCATGTGCGGGAAGAGCCGGAAGTTCTGAAAAACCATGCCGGTACGGATGCGCTGCCGGGCGACGGCACGGCGCGGACGCTCGTAGAGCCGGTCGCCGCGCCACTCGTAGCCGACGAGTTCGCCGTCGACGACGATGCGTCCGGCGTCGATGCGTTCGAGCCGGTTGACGCACCGCAGCAGGGTGCTCTTGCCGGACCCGGACGGGCCGATGACACAGGCCACGGTGGACTCGGGAACGGTGAGTGAGACATCGTCCAGCACGGTCAGCGCACCGAACGACTTGTGGATTCCGACTGCCTCGATCATCCTCGGTCCCCCGTGGCGTAGCGGCGTTCGACGAAGTGCTGAACGACGCCGAGCAACGTGGTCAGCAGCAGGTACCAGAGCGTGGCCACCAGCAGCAGCGGGATGACCAGGTAGTTGCGGTTGTAGATCAGCTGGGTCGCGTACAGCAGGTCCTGCACGGCGATGACGCTGACGATCGACGTGCCTTTGAGCAGCCCGATGACCTGGCTGCCGGCGGGCGGCAGGATCGCCGGCATGGCCTGCGGCAGCACGATGCGGCGGAAGATCCGCCAGCCGCCGAGGCCCAGCGCCTCCGCGGCCTCGGTCTGGTCCCGGCTGACGGACAGGATCCCGGCTCGGACGATCTCTGCGAGTTGTCCGGCCTCGTGCAGGACGAGCCCAATGACGGCCGCGGTGAGGCTGCTGATCATTTGCTCGGTGGAGAACTCGGTGAACGCGGGCCCGAAGGGGATGCCGAGGGACAGCTTCGGGTACAGCAGCGAGATGTTGTACCAGAACAGCAACTGGACGAGCATCGGCACCGACCGGAAGAGCCAGGTGTAGCCCCAGCTCAGCGCTACGAGGATCGGGTTGCCCGAGAGGCGCATGACGGCGAGTGCGGTGCCGAGGACGAAGCCGCCGACGAAGGCGACGGTGGTCAGCCACAGGGTGGTGACGAGCCCGGAGAGCACCGCGTCGGCGGTGATGTACTTGGCGACGACGTCCCAGCGGAACGCGTCGTTGGTGACGACGGCGTTGAGGGCCATGGCCAGCAGGACGAGGCACGCCGCCGCGGCCACCCGGCGCAGCGGGCGCGGCCGGGGTCGTGCGAACGCGGCGTCGGCCTGGTCCGCCGCGTTTCCGCCCGCTTCCCCGCCCGCACCCATACGGGCCTTGCGGGTGCGCGACGTGCCGCCCTCACCGCTGCTACCGCCTCCCGGGCCGGTCCGGCCGTGCTCGGTGCGCAGGGAAACCATCGACGGTCCGCCCTCAGTCGTTCGACGCGTAGTGCGGCAGGACCTGTTCGGCGAACAGCCGCATGGTGCGGGCCGACTCCTCGAACGGCATGGCGCCGGAGATCACCTGCAGGCTGACCGTGAAGTCGCCGAACCAGTCGCGAATGTCGTCGATCGCGGCCCGTACCTCCTCGGGAGTGCCGACGAGCGCCTTGCGTTCGGCGACGGCCCGGTCGAAGTCGCCGCGGCCCGCCTTCTCAACGATTTTCTCGTAACCGGGGTAGTCGGCGCTGCGGGTCTCACTCCAGGCGGACACCGCCGAGGCGAGGGCCTGGTTGGCCCGCTCGGACGCCTGCTTGCCCTTCTCGCGGGCCTCTTGACCGTCCTCTGCGATGTAGCAGCTGTAGCTCATGTGGATGTCCTCCTCGGTGGGCTTGAAGCCCGCGGCGGAGGCGGCGTCGCGGTACAGGGCGAGCGTCTTCTGCACCTGTTCGCGCGGGTTGATGGACGGTACGAGCATCACGCCGTGCCCGGCGCGGCCGGCCGCCTCGGCGGACGCCGGCGTCTTGGCCGTGGCGACGAGGATCCGCGGGTGCGGGCGCTGCCAGGTGCGGGGCAGCAGAGTCAGCGGGCCGAAGCGGTGGAAGGTGCCCTCCCACACGACCTCCTCCTCCGCCCACAGGCGGCGGACAGCTTCGACGCCCTCGTCGAAGCGGGCCCGGCTCTCATCCATGGACACCTCGAACGCGGTGAACTCGTCGGGCAGGAACGCCCGTCCGAAGCCGACGTCGAGGCGGCCCTGGGAGATGTTGTCGAGCATGGCCAGCTTGCCGGCGAGTTTCAGTGGGTGCGTGAAGGCGGGCAGTACGGCGCCGGTGACAAGGCGAACGCGGCGGGTGCGGGCCGCGGCGGCGGCGAGGAAGGTCACCGGGTCGGGGCTGTAGCCGCCGTACTCGTGGAAGTAGTGCTCTACGGTCTTCACGTGGTGGAGGCCGAGTTCGTCGGCGAGCTCGGCCAGCCGCAGCGACTCTTCGAAGTGCGCTCCGGCGGATTTCTCTGCGGGTCCCACGGTGGGGAAGAGGTTGATGCCGAACTTCATGGAGTCCCCTCGATGTGATGGCTAGTCGGCCGCCGCGGCCCCGGACAGGGCGGGCCCGGGCAGGTGGACGTAGGTGCGGTCGTGATAGAGCATCGGCGCGCGGCCGTGCACGGCGGCGCCGTCGATCCGGCCGAGGAACACGCTGTGGTCGCCGGCCGGGATCTCCTGGTGCACGACACACTCAGCGACTGCGCTGAGGTGGTGCGTGGGCAGCAGCGGGGCACCGAGGGCGAGTTCGGAGGCCCGCCAGTCGAGCCCGGCGAACTTCCGCGTGCTCTTGCCGGCGAAGCGCTCGGAGAGCCATTCGTTGTGCACGGCCAGGAAGTTGACCGCGAAGCCGCCCGAGTGCCGGATGGCCGCCAGGGTCCGCGATCCGGTGCCCACGCACACGAGCAGCAACGGCGGCCGCATCGACACGGAGCTGACGGCGCTGGTCGTCAGACCGCTCGGCCGGCCCTCAGGGCCCGCAGCGGTGACGACGCAGACCGCGGCCGGGTGCGCGCCGAACACCGCGCGGAACAGTTCGTCATCAATCGCCATGGTCCTTTGTTCCTCCCTCGGCCGGTCACGCTGTCCGCGGACGCTGGAGGGCGGGTCCATACCCTCTGGAAGCGGTCTCCGAGTCGCTTTCCTCCAGCACCTTCGCGAGCAGCGCCGTCGCGTTGCGGTGCAGCGGGAAGTCCGTGCCCGGGGGCAGGATGCCGCTGTCCTCCAGAAGCCGGGCCACGCGCGCGGTGACGACGCAGAACCGGTACGCGGCGAACACCTCGTGGTACGGCAGGTTCCGCGCGGGCCGCCCGGTGCGCTCCTCCCAGCGGGCCACGGTCTCGGCCCGGCCGGGCAGCCCGGCGAGCCGTGGCGCGCCGATGCCCTCGCTGAGATGGCGGTCCATGTGAAGGAACCAGGCGAGGTCGGACTCGGCGGGTCCGAGCGCGGCCATCTCCCAGTCGAGCAGTGCCGCGGGCCGTGTACCCGCGTAGATGATGTTGCCGATGCGGGCATCGCCCCAGAGCAGCGAGGCGTGTTCGTCGCCGTCGGGCACATGAGCGCGCAGCCAGTCGAGGGCGGTGGCCGCGGTCGTGTTGTCGTCAGCGACCCCGTAGAAGTCGAGGTGGTGCGTGAAGTGCCGCAACAGCTGCGCCGAACCGGTGGGGCCGAACCGGGGCCGGTCGAGGAAGTCGGCGCCGATCTCCTTGGGATCGACACGGTGAACGGCGGCGAGCGCGTCCACTCCACCGTTCCATACGGCGGCCCGGTCCGCGACCGGCAGGTCCGCGAGCCAGCCCTGCCGGTGGTAGGAGGGCAGATCGGCGGGAACCTGCCCGTCGATGCGTTGCATGACGAGGAACGGCGCGCCCAGATACTCGGGGGACGGCTCGTCCCACAGCACTCGCGGCACGGGCAGGTCGGTGTCGCCGAGCAGCTTCAGCAGCCGTACCTGGCTGTCCCAGAAGTCCTCGGGGAAGACCCGGTGCCCGGTGGGGGCGACACGAACGGCGAGCGCCTGCCGCCGAAGGGTGTCGGCCTCGGTCCACTCGGCGTCGAACAGCAGGATCTCGCCGGAGAAGCCGGCCTCCTTCGGCACGGTGACGGATCCGAGCTCGACCGCGCCGATCGCGTCGGAGCGGGTACCGAACCAATGGGTGAGCACGGCGCGGGTCAGGTCGGGGTCGCGTTGCAGGGGTACGGGCACGGGGGCCTCCTCACGCCCGGCGCAAGCCGGGTACGGACGGAAGGGCGGGCGGGAAGGGCGCGACGATGCTGCCGCCGCGGCGGATCGCGGACTGCAGCCGCCCGATCGCGGGGCCCGGCGCGACGCCCAGGTCGCGGGCGAGCCGGGAGGTGAGCCGGGCGGCGACATCGAGTGCGTCACCGACCCGTCCGGTCTGGTAGAGGGCGGTCATGTAGCGGGCGTGCAGTGTTTCGTGGGTGGGGTGGCGACGGGTGAGGACGGCGAGTTCGGCGAGCACGTCGCGGTGCCGTCCGATCCGCAGCAGGGCGTCGAGGTACGCCTCGTGGACCTCCAGACGGCGCCGCTCCCAGTGCGTGACCGCGGACTGGAGCACCGGTCCGGTGCGCACGTCGGCGAGGACGGGCCGGTCCCACAGTGCGAGTGCGCTGCTCAGCAGCCGGGCCATGGTGGCGTAGTCGTCCGTGGCCCGGCCCGCCTGCCCGACGAACTGCTCGAACCGCAGCAGGTCCAGTTCGTCGGTCCGTACCGAGATGAGATAGCCCTGGCCCGTCGTCCGCAGTCGCTCGTGGGCGGCCTCCCGGGAGCCCACGGACGGCATCCGGGCGAGCAGTCGGCGCAGGTGCATCACGTACGTCTGCAAGGTGGTGGCCGCGCTGGGTGGCGGGTACTCGCCCCAGATCTCGCTCACGCAGGTGCGGACGGGCATGACCTCGCCGGCGTGGAGCAGCAGCAGTCCGAGCAGTTGGCGCTGCTTGGGCGCGGTGGGCAGATGGCGGCCGTCGCTGTCCTCGACGGACAGTCCCCCGAGCACGCCGAACTCCATCGTGGTTCCTCTCGTCGCCTTCTGTCTGTCGCCGTTCAGGGTCGGGTTCCTCGGCTGCTCCAGTGACGCTCCACCGGATGTCGGCCCAATGGAACGGGCAAGGAGCCGAGATCGTGGGAGAGAGGCGGAGGGGTCATGCCGGGGAGAGTCGTGAGCGTGGCCGACGGAGTGCACGCGTACGTGCAGGAGCCGGGCGGCTGGTGCGTGAACAACTCGGGGATCGTCGCCGGTGGGGACACGGTCCTCATCGTGGACACCGCGGCCACCGAGAAGCGGGCGCTCGCGCTGCGGGACGCCGTGGACAAGCTGGCGCCGGGTCCGCGCCGCGTAGTGGTGAGCACCCACCACCACGGCGACCACACCTTCGGCAACCATGTGTTCTCGGGCCCGCACACGCTGCTGGTCAGCCACGAGGCAGGTCCCGCCGAACTGGTGCGCAAGGGCACGGCACTGCAGTCGCTGTGGCCGCACGTCGAGTGGGGCCACACCCCGACCGTGCTGCCGACGCTGACCGTGCGCGAGGGGGCCACACTGCATCTCGACGGCATCACCGCGGAGCTGATCCACCCCGGTGTCGCACACACCTCGGACGATCTGGTGGTGTGGCTGCCCGAGCAGCGGGTCCTGTTCGCGGGCGACCTCGTGTTCTCCGGGGCGGCGCCGTTCGTGCTGATGGGTTCGCTTGCCGGGTCCCTCACGGCGCTCGCACGACTGCGGCAGCTCGATCCGCTGGTCGTCGTCGGCGGGCACGGCCCGGTCGGTGGGCCTGAACTGCTCGACTTCACCGAGCAGTACCTGCGCTGGGTCGCGGTGCTCGCCGAGCGGGGTCTCTCGGACGGACTGAGCCCGCTGGAGACGGCGACGCGCGCCGACGAAGGCGCCTTCGCGACGCTGCTCGACCGCGAGCGGCTGGTCGGCAACCTCCACCGCGCCTTCCACGAGGTGACCGGCGGCGCCCCCGGCGCCCGCATCGAATCGGCGCCGGCGATGCGCGAGATGGTCGCCTTCAATGGCGGCCGCCCGCTGCGCTGCCTGGCCTGACGGGCGCCTGGCCCCGGGCACCGCGCTACGGAGTGGTTCATACCGCCGAGCGTTTCCGCGCCCGCTGGAGCGGGACTCCAGGTGCGCTGGACGGCGTACGCGGGCGTCTTCGCACAGCCCAGTGTCCGCGCGGGCCTGTCTGTCTCCAGTACCGCTCCGGCGGGGTGCGAGCCGTGGCGCACAGGATCGACGGAGTCCAGAAGCCGATGCTGTGGAGGAAAGATGAAACTGCGTGGCAGGACCGCGATCGTCACCGGGGGCACCCGGGGGCTCGGACGGGACGTGGCGCTCGCGCTCGCCAGTGCGGGCGCCACCGTCGTCGCCGCCGCCCGGGAGGTCCCGGACGCCTCGGGGGACGGACTGATCGCACTGAAGGCGGACGTGACGGCGCCCGACTCGGTGGCGGCACTGATGGAGACCGTCCACGAGCGGTACGGGGGCCCGCACATCGTTGTCGCGAACGCGGGCGTCAGCCGCCCGGGCCCAGTCGCCGCGCTGTCCGTCGAACACTGGAGGGAGGTCGTCGACACGAATCTGCACGGTGTGTTCCACACCGTGCAGGCGGCCGTGCCGTACGTGCGCGAGGCACCGGGCGGGCGTGTCATCACCATGTCCTCTCTGCTGGGCTCGCGGGTCATGCCGGGGGCCGCGGCATACTGCGCGTCGAAGGCTGCCGTCGAGGCGTTCACCGCCGTCGCCGCGCTGGAACTGGCCGCGGACGGGGCGACCGTGAACTGCGTGGCGCCCGGCTACATCAGCTCCGGCATGGGCAAGGCGCTGATCGGCAACGAGGCGCTGTGGCCGAAGCTCGCCCCGTCACTCGCGGCGGGACGTCCGGGTACGGGCGACGAGGTGGCCCAGGCAGTGCTGTTCCTGGCCTCGCCGGAGAGCAGTTACGTCAACGGTCAGGTGCTGCGCGTGGACGGCGGGGTGAGCTGAGCACGTATCCCGGCCTCGGGCACCGCGGGGCGGCGCGTACGAGACGCGCCGCCCCGGGACCCGTTGGCTCAGAGCTGCGCGGCCTGCCCCTGCCGCACCGGCACGCTCAGGTGCGGCTCGCCTTTGATGAGCCCGGCGAGGGCGTCGAGCCGGCGGCGGAACTCCGGCTCGGCGAGCGCATTGCGGAAGGTCTTCTCGTCGTCCCACTCGGCGATGTTGAAGTAGACGGACTCGTCCTTGGAGGACCGCACGAGGGAGTAGCGGATGAGGCCCGGCTGGGTCTCCATGAAGGCGCCGACGGCCTCGTAGCGGTTCTCGAACTCCTCGGCGTCGCCGATCAGCGTGAGCTTGTTGACGAACACGACGGCCATGGTGGTCTCCCTGGGGTGGGTGGTCGTTGGCGGATGGTCGTGGGCCGCCGGCATGTGCGCGCCCTCCGGACGGGGCGTCCGCACGGGAGCCGGTCAGCCTGCGGCGCTCGCGGCGAGCGCGGGGTAGTCGGTGTAGCCCTGGCTGCCGCCCTCGTAAAAGAAGCGCGGATTCCAGGCGTTGAGCGAGGCGCGGGTGCGCAGCCGCTCGGGCAGGTCGGGGTTGGCGAGGAACTGCCGGCCGAAGGACAGCAAGTGGGCGCCGTCGGCAAGGGCCCGGTCGGCGGCGCCGAGCGTGGCGTCGGTGTCGAGCGGCCCTGTGCCGGCGTTGACGACGACGGTGCGCTGCCACCGGCGGCTCAGCTCGTGGACGAGGCCGAGGTCGCTGCCGGCGACGAAGTGGACGTGGCCGAGACCGAGTTCGTCGAGTCCGTCGAGCAGCACCGGGTACACCTCGGCGCGGTCCGGCTCGGCCATGTCGTTGAGCGGGAAGCCCGGGGAGAGCCGGATGCCGGTGCGTTCGGGCCCGACCTCCGTGGCGACGGCCCGGGCCACCTCGACGGCGAACCGGATACGGCCCTTGGCGTCGCCACCGTACTCGTCGTCACGCACATTGGTCACCGAAGACAGGAACTGGTGCAGCAGATATCCGTTCGCGCCGTGGATCTCGACACCGTCGAAGCCGATGTCGGTGGCCTTACGGGCGCAGCGCGTGAAGTCCTCGATGGTGGCGGCGATGTCATCGGCCGTCATGGGCCGCGGCATCGGGTAGCCGGGCTTGCCACGGAAGACACGGGCGGTGCCGTCGGCCTGGACGGCGGACGGCGCGACGGGTGTCTCGCCGTGCAGGTCGGGGTGGCTGATCCGGCCCGCGTGCATGATCTGGAGGTACATCCGCCCGCCCGCCCGGTGCACGGCGTCGACGACCTCGGCCCAGGCGCGGGCCTGTTCGGCGGTGTGCAGCCGGACGCTGTGGGCGTGCCCGACAGCGACCGGGCTCGGGTGAGTGGCCTCACTGATGACGAGTCCGGCGGCGGCCCGCTGCGCGTAGTACTCGGCCATGACGGGCAGCGGTGTGCCGTCGGCAGTGGTGCGGCCGCGGCCCATCGGGGACATGACGAGCCGGTTCGGCAGGGTGAGGCCGCCGAACGGGACCGGGTCGAACAGGCCGCTCATGCGCCGGCCTCGGCGACGGCTTCGATCCCGGTGATCGTCTCGGCGCCATCGTGGCTGATGTAGCGGCTGCGCACGAACCAGGTCCCGTCCCGGCGTTCGAGGACGTCCTCGGCGGTGGTGCTCAGGTACAGCCGGGATTCGCCGCCCTGCGGGGTCTCGAACACGACGGCGTAGTAGCGGGTGCGGACGACGTCGGGCTCGACGGGTTCCGCGGCGACCATGCCGAACCAGTGGCGGCGGGTCAGACCGCGTGCGGCGAGCGCGTCGATGCCCTTGCGCATGCCCTCGGCGATGTCCGCCCGGCCCCGCTTGACGCCGGGCTTGACGTTCTGGGCGAACATGCCGTCCTCGGTGAACTGCTCGGCCCACTCCTCCGCCCGGCCGGCGTCCAGCAACTGCGCGTGCCCGGCGTAGAACTGGATGATGGCCGCGTAGTCCAGGTCGGACACGGTCTTGGTGTCCGGCGGTGCGGTCCGCGTCACGGTCTTCCTCCTGTGCTTCGTGGGCGCCGGTCGGGGCGCTGAGTCCGGGCCAGGTTCTCCGCCTCCGGTGGAGTGGGCGTGGAGTCCGGCTCCACCCGGTCAGCCGGCCGACCGCAGCGGCACGGGCGCGCTGTCCGGCCCCGGCAGGTACACGGACTCCGCGACGGGTGCGGAGTTGAGCAGGTCCGCGTGCAGGTCCCGGATGCGGGCCGAGGGCTCCAGGCCGAGTTCGGTGCTGAGCGTGCGACGGAGCCCGGCGAACACATCCAGGGCGTCGGCGGTGCGCCCGGACCGGTAGAGGGCGATCATCAGCTGGGCGTGCAGGTTCTCGTACGTTGGGTACTGGCGGGTGAGCACGCTGAGTTCGCCGATGAGCCGGCAGTGGCGACCGATCCGCAGATCGGCGTCGATGCGCTGTTCGAGGGCGCCGAGCCAAGTCTCGCGCAGTCCGCTGAGCCGGGTGCGGAGCAGCGGTCCGCAGGTGACGTCGGCGAGTGCTTTGCCCGACCACAGGTCGAGGGCGCGGTGCAGCAGTTCGGACTCGCGGGCGTGGTCGCCGGCGAACCGGGCGAGGGAAGCCTGCTCGACGAGCTTCTCGAACTGGTGCAGGTCCAGTCGGCCGGGGCCGACGGCGAGGAGGTAGCCGCGGTCGCGGGTCTCCAGGTGCATCTCCGCGAGGGCGCTGGTGGCGGACGCGGCGCTTCTGAGCGTCTTGCGTATCTGCATCACATACGTCTGGAGCGTGGAGTGGGCGCTGTGCGGGGGCGAGTCCGCCCACAGCTCGTCCACGCATTCGTCGACGGTGACGACCTGCCCGGCGTGGAGCAGCAGGAGGGACAGGAGCTGACGCTGCTTCGGGGCTCGCGGGGTGACGTTCCGCAGGCCGACCGTGAGGGTAAGCGGTCCGAGAATCCGTGCGTACATCTGGCCTCCAGGGCTGGCCGGGTGGGGTACCGGCACCATGGTGTTCCCTGGACCTTGCGCCTCACCTTCGGCGGCCTTTCACCCGGGCGGGCGTTTCCTTTCGTGGGTCGTCGCAGGCCGCGGCCGTCATGAAGCCGCAACACTACGTTGCGGACACGTGCCTGCAATGATCGGGGGTGTTCTCCGCGGAGAACACCCCCGTCACTCCTTTCACCCCGTGAACCGCCCTCCGGATACGCCTCAGGCACTGCAGTCCGGAAAAAGTGCGCGAAGGCTGTCGGGCGCCTTGAACAGGCCGGTGCCGCCTCCGTCCGTGGGCTCTTCACCGGTCGGCACTCGGCGTTCCTGGCCGGGCGCGTGGCCGGAGCGCCTGCACAGTTCCTCGGCATGGGCGCGCAGGAGCAGCAGCCCCGACCTGTCCGCGACGGCTGCCGCGCGCATGCCGAGTTCGTATGCCTCGCGGGGCCGTCCGCCCGCGAGTTCGAGCCGGCCGAGGCCGATGAGCGAATGGGTCTCGGACTGCGGGTGGCCGATGCGTTCGGCGATGCCGAGGGTGCGGCAGAACTCCTCGCGGGCGTCGGCGGACCGGCCCCGGATGAGGTGCAGTCCGCCGAGGATGTTGCGGGCGTTGGCCTCCAGGGCGATGTAGCCATGGTCGCGGGCGATGACGACGGCACTCTCGGCGTGCTGGTAGGCGAGTCCGACCTGGTTGTTGCAGGCATAGACCTGGGCGAGCCCGTAGGAGGCGAGGACCGTGGAGTGCGGGGCGTTGAACTCATTGCTGAGGGACAGCGCGAGGCTGAGTCTGGCCATGGCCTCGTCCCATTCGCACAGGTCGGCGTGGACGGAGCCGAGCCGGGCCAGCACCTCTGGGCGGGAGCGCTGGACGCCGTCCTCGTCGAGGATGGCCGCGGCGTGACTGAAGTGGGCCTGGGCCGCCCGCAGTCGGCCCTGGCTGTGCCGGGCCATGCCGAGGTACATCAGCCCACGGGCCTCAACGTGCCGCAGCTTCAGCCGTCTGCTGATCTCCAGGCCGCGTTCCAGCAGGGTGACCGCGCTGTCGATGTGCTTGGTGGGCCGTTGGAGCTGGTTCATCGCGATGGCGTTGACGGTGACGGCCTCGAAGTCACGCACGCCGAGCCGGACGAACGTGCGGTGCGCCGCGCGTAGTTCGCGTGCCGCTTCCTGGAGCCGGTTGAGGCCCTGCAGGGCGAGTCCGACGCTGAGCCGCATCACGGCGGTGACCCGCTGGTCGCCGAGGGAGATCGCGGCGCGCAGCCCGGCCTGGGCGATGGTGAGCCAGTCGGTCTGGAGCCGGCCCAGGGTGAAGTAGCCGCGGAGCATGTCGACGAGGCGTACGCACACCTCGTCCAGCTTCTCGTCGGCCGCGCGGACCACGAGTGCGACGAGGTTGGACTGCTCGGCGCGCAGCCACGCCTGCGCGACCCGTGCGTCGATCTCGCGTCCCGGCACCTGCGGCTCGGACCGGAACACGCGCAGGAAACCCGGGTAGCAGGACTGCACGGCCTCGTCGGTGCGGTGCTGATACCAGCGGCACAGCCGGTTCAGGGCTTGACTACGGTCGGCGGGACCGTCCTCCTGGACGCTGCGCTCCGCCGCGTACAGTGCGATGAGGCTGTGGAAGCGGTACGTGTCTTGCGACTCGACCTCGATGAGCTGTGCCGCGGCGAGCTTGTCGAGGAGCTGGTCGGCCACTTGGGGTTCACAATCGGCGAGCTGAGCGGCGGTACTGGCGGTGAAGGCGATGTCTCCGACGACGCCGAGGAGCCGGAAGAACCGGCGGGACAGCGCGGGGAGCGCCTCGTAGGCGACGCTGAACGCGGCCCGAACGGCGGTCGAGGGGCTGTCGCCGAGGGCGAGGAGCTCCAGCGGGTCGCCCTCGCGCAGCGCCTTGACGAAGGATTCGACGGACCGCCAGGGCCGTCCGGCGAGGTGTCCGGCTGCGATGCGCAGGGCGAGCGGGAGTCTGCCGCACAGGTCGACGAGTTCGGCGACGGCCGTGCGGGAGAAGGTCTCCGGTGCCCGGCCGAGGACGGCGGTGACGACTTCCTCGCTCTCCTGCTGCGACAGCAGGTCGAGGCTGAAGCTGCGGGCGCCGTAGACAGCGACGAGGTCGGGCCGGTACTCGCGGTGCAGGGCGAGCACGGCGCAGCTCGACGAACCGGGCAGCAGATCGGGGACTTGTTCGCTGTCGTTGACGTCGTCGATGACGATGAGCACACGCCGGTCGGCCAGTCGGCTGCGCAGCACACCGGTGAGCTGGTGCCGTTCGGTGGGCAGCGCGGAGACGTCGGCGCCGGAGGAGTGCAGCAGCTCGGCGATGATGTCGTGGACGGGCCGCGTCCCGCCGCGGGCGTCGTGGAGGCGTACATACCACTGCCCGTCGGGGTAGGTTGAGCTGAGCCGGTGTGCGGCGCGCAGCGCGAGCGCGGTCTTGCCGATGCCGGGAGGGCCGACGAGACTGACGAGCGGTACGGCCGCGCGCTGGCGCGGGGTGAGCGCGGTGACGACCTCCTCCAGCAGCTCCTCTCGGCCGACGAAGTGGGTGGCCTCAGGCGGCAATTGCCTGTGCACCACCCAGGGCGCGCTGGGGTTGGTGGGCCGTACCCCTGCAGGCCGGTGGACCTCCCGTGCCGTGTCCGTAACGCTGGCGCCCGAGGGCCCGGGCTGAGGGGCGTGGAGTTCACCGGTCTCGGCGAGCAGTTGCCGGTGCAGTTCCTGCAGTTCCTGCCCCGGCAGCAGTCCGAGTTCGCGATCGAGCATCCGGTAGTAGTCGCGGTACTCCTCCAGGGCCGCGGCGACCTGCCCGGTGCGGTGCAGCGCCCGCATCAGGTACGCGCGCAGCCGTTCCCGTAAGGGGTGCTCGGCCGTGAGGGTGCGCAGCTGCGGGACGATGTCCGCACTGCCACCGAGGTCGTGGAGGAGCGCGAAGCGCCGTTCGACGAGGGTGAGGCGCTCCTCGCCGAGCTGCGGTACGACTTCGGTCTGGAGCGAGGCGGAGGGCACGGTCTCGAAGGGGTCACCACGCCATTCGGCGAGCGCCCGTTCGAGGGCGGCCAGTTCACGGGCGGTGTCTCCCTCGCCGCGGGCGGCGCGGGCCTCGTCGGCCGCGCGCCGGTAGCGGGTGAGGTCGAGGGCGGCCGGATCGATCGCGAGCCGGTAGCCGCCCGGATGGGTCTCGATGACCGGGCGGTCGCCGATGTCGAGTGACTCGCGCAGCAGCGCTCTCAGCCGGGTGGTGTGGACGTGCAGCGCGGCGCGGGTATCCCTGGGTGGCTGATCGTCCCAGAGTCTTCGGATGAGGTCGTCGGACGTGACCACCTGGTCGGCCCGCAGCAGCAGCGATGCGAGGAGCACCCGCTGCTTGGGAGAGGAAACCGTCAGGTCCCTTCCCCTCACGCGGACCGCCAAGGGCCCCAGTATTCGGAAGTCGTAGGTCGAAGCGTGTTCCCCGTTCAAGTGCACACCTGCCTGGTCGGTGCCCCTGTGCACGGTCGGCCGTGCACGGCGACACAGTAGAACGCAGTTGCGCACGAGACAGCAGCGATATGATCCAGGTCACATTCGAGGGGCGGGGCGCCTCAGTGTTCCGGACATTTTTAGTTGAATGTCCGCCACAGCGTTTGCGTCATGCGACCTTGTCGCCGTCAGTCTCCGCGGCCAGCCCGAAGCGCTGTGCGAGCAACTCGTAGGACCGCATGCGTTCGTGGGGCGCGTGGATCGTGGAGAGGACCATGAACTCGTCCACTTCCAGCGCCTCGGTCATGGACGTGAGCACCTTGTACACGTGGTCGGGGCCACCGACGACGCACCTCGGCCACTCGGCCACCTCGTCCGCGAGCGGTTCCACCTCACCGCGCAGCCCGTCGAGCGCGGCCTCCGGGGACGGCAGCGGCAGCAGCAGCCCGCGCCCCATGCGCAGCCGGAACAGCCGCTGACTGGCGAAGACCCGCTGGGCTTCCTCCTCGGTGGGCCCGCAGTACACGCCGACGCCGATCTGGACGCGTGGCCGGGACCCGTCGCGGCTGTCGAAGGCGGTGCGGTACGCCTCGACGACGGACCGGGTGACCTGCGGCCGACCGAAGTGGGCTATGGACACGGGCAACCCGAGCCGGGCGGCGAGTTCGGCGCTCTGCGGGCTGGCAACCAGTAGCCACACCTCGGGCGCCCCGGCGGTGGGCATCAGTTGGATACGCCCGTACGGATGCTCCTCGGGGAAGCCGCCGTGCAGGAACGCAAGCAGTTCGGCGAGCTTGCCAGGGAAGTCACCGTCGTCACCGCCGCCGGAGGAGGAGCCGGGAGCGAGAGCGTGCGCCTCGATACTGCTGGCGCCGATACCGCGGCCGATACCGAGGTCGATCCGACCGGGTGAGAGTGCGCCGAGCACCCGGAACACCTCGGCGACCTTCAGCGGGCTGTAGTGCGGCAGCAGCACCCCGCCGGAGCCGACACGGATACGGCTGGTCTCGGCCGCGACCCTGGCGGCCATGATCTCCGGAGCCGGGCCCGCGAAGGAGGGCGTTGCGTGATGCTCGGCCAGCCAGTAGCGGTGGTAACCGAGTTGGTCGGCGAGACGCGCCAACTCCAGGGAGTTGTGCAGGGCGGTGGCCGGAGTGGATCCCTCCGGCACGACGGACTGGTCCAGGACGGACAGTTTCACGCTGGTCTCCTTCACGATCGGGGCCGTAAGGAGGACGAAGCGATCAAGGGGTGGCGGTTCCGGCCGCGGTGTGCCGGAGGCGGGCGACGAGCGATGCCCAGCGGTCGTCGAACGAGGCGACGTCGAGCAGTCCCGTCAGCTCCTCACGGCAGCGGTCCTCGGCACGCTGACCGCGCTCAGCGCCGGCCGGCGTCAGCATGCAGTACACACCGCGCCGGTCGTGTTCGCAGGAGACCCGGGTTGTCAGGCCCTTGTTGTCCAGCCGGGTGACGAGCCGGCTCATGGACGACTGGTCGAGCCCGACCGCGGCCGACAGCTCCTGGACCCGGGTACCGCGCTCATGGCCGTGCCGCAACTCGATCAGCACCATCAGCTCGGGCAGCGAGATCTGGTACTCGCTCGCGAGCATCCTCTCCAGTGACTGGTTGAGCTGACCGACCATCAGCGTCAGCCGACGCCACAGGTCGAACTCGCCGGAACGCCCAGCGTGGTCATCGGCCGACATGTCCGCCTCCCCTTCGTTCGCTCCCCCTCCAGTATAGACGCCTCTATGCACGATCCATGTGTGCACATTCAATATCTGTTGCGCGTCCCGCCAAGCAGCCTGCCCCAACGATCCGTCACCCAGCAAGAGACCAAGAGACTTGGCCGAAAATTAGATGCAGGCACCCGCATTTATCTCTAATGTGGGAGCCCCAGAGAGCGCGGCGTTCTTCCGCGCCCGTCCCAGGGCGCATCCGCGCACGTCCCCGACTGCATCGACCCAGGCGGTACGCATGACACGTGGAACTCCCGAATCCTCCACAGCACCCGATACGACAACGGAGCCCTCGCAGACTGCTCCAGCGCCGGCGGAGACGACCGCCGCGGCGAGCGACAAACTCGACCCGGCGTTCATGCGCATGGCCGCTGTCCTGCTGCTGGCCTTGCTGATGGCACTGCTCGACGAGACCATCGTCAACGTCGGCGTCAAGACGCTGAGCGGTGAGTTCGGCTCGCCGCTCGCGACCGTCCAATGGGTCACCGCCGGCTATCTGCTCGCCGTCGCCGTCGCCACGCCGTTCGCCGGCTGGGCCGTCGACCGCTTCGGCGGGCGCACGATGTGGCTCGCCGCCGTTTCCCTGTTCGTGCTCGGCTCGGTGCTCTCCGGCTTCGCCTGGTCGATCGAGTCGCTCATCGTGTTCCGAGTGCTCCAGGGCCTCGGCGGCGGCATGATCGTGCCGGTCGTGCAGAGCGTCCTCGCGACGACGGCGGGACCCGCGCGAGTCGCCAAGGCCATGGCCCTGATCTCGCTGCCGCTCACTCTCGGCCCGATTCTCGGCCCTGTCCTCGGCGGTGTCCTCGTGGACGCGGTGAGCTGGCGCTGGATGTTCCTGATCAATCTGCCCATCGGCCTGATCGCCCTGCTGCTCGCGCTGCGCACCCTGCCCGCCGACCAGCACGCCGGCCGCCCCGAGGAGCGCCTCGACGTCCTCGGCCTCGCGCTCCTCTCCCCCGGCTTCGCCGCGTTGGTCTACGGCTTCACGACGGCCGCGCACTCCGGAGACGCCTCGTCCCCGAAGGTGCTGGTCGCCTTCGCCATCGGTGCGCTGCTGCTCGTCGGGTACGTGGTGCACGCGCTGCGCACTTCGGTCACTCCGCTCATCGACCTGCGCATGTTCACCAAGCGCGGCTTCACGATGGCCGTCATCACGATGTTCTTCGTCGGCGCCGTCGCCAACGCCCTGTTGCTCCTGACCCCGCTGTACTACCAGCAGTCCCGCGAGTTCGGCGCCCTGCACGCCGGCCTGCTGCTGATCCCCTCGGGCGTTCTCGGCGCCGCGGGCGCGATCACCTCCGGCAAGACCGCGAACAAGGTCACCGCGCGGTTGACCTCCACGGTCGGCATGCTGGTCACCGCGCTCGGCGCGCTCGCCTTCTCACAGATCGGCTCCAGCACGAACACCGCGTGGCTGTCCGTCGCGATCGGCCTCACCGGCTACGGCATCGGCCTGACCGCGCCCGGCACAATGGCGTTCATGTACAAGGCTGTCGGCGAGGCCAGCGCGCCGCGGGCCACCAGCGCGCTGTTCATCTTCAACCAGATCGGCGGAGCGCTCGGCATCGCGGCCATCGCGATCACCCTGCAGGAGCGGCTCGGTGACACGGACGGCCACCCCGCCGCGGCGTACGGCGATTCGTACTGGGTCATCATCGCCTTCAGTGTGATCGCGGCCCTCGCGGCCCTGGTCCTACCCGGCTCCTTCCGCGCGGAGCCCCCACAGGAGCAGCAGCCCGACAGCACGCAGACCACGGCCCCCCAGTCCACCCCCGCCTGATCCACGAACCACCGCCTCCCCTGCCACCGGCCCGTCCAGAACGCCTCTGGGCGGGCCGGTGGCGTTCGCGGCGCGCCCCAACATCGCTGGACCAGAAATCCAGCGCCCCCACCTACACCTGGGAATCCACCCGCTACCGCCCGCGAGGAACGATGAAGGCACTGGTCACCACCAACCTGGACCCGCTGACCCTGGAGCTGCGCTCCGTACCCGACCCCCGCCCCCGCCCGGACGAGGCACTGGTCGAGGTCCACGCGACGGCCCTGAACAGGGCCGACCTCCTCCTCGCGGTGCGCCGCCCGGTCGGCTCCGGTCTCGGCCTGGACGTCGTCGGCACGGTCCTGCGCGCCGCGTCCGATGGCAGCGGCCCACCCACCGGCGCCCGCGTCACCGGCCTGGCCGCGAACGACGCCTGGGCGGAACTCGCCGCGGTCCGCACCGACCGCCTGGCGGTCATCCCTGACGCGGTCACCGACACCGACGCGGCCACCCTCCCTGTCGCCGGTCTCACGGCCCTCTACGCGCTCCGGAAAGCCGGCTGGCTCCTCGGCAAGCACACCCTCGTCACCGGCGCGAGCGGCGGCGTCGGCCGTGTGGCCGTGCAACTGGCCCGCGCGGGCGGCAGCGAGGTGACCGCCTGGGTCGGTTCCCCGGCCCGCGGCACGGGCCTCGCCGACTTCGGCGCCGAGGTCGTCGCCGGCTACGACGAGCCGCCCACCGCTGGCGTCGACATCCTCGTCGACAGCGTCGGAGGCGAGGTGTTCAGCACCGGCTACCGGCTCCTGCGCCGCGGCGGCGTCGCGACCGTCTTCGGCAACACGGTCCGCGCCGAGCTGCGCCTGCCCGCCGACTGGGGCCACGCCCGACCGGGCGTCCGCATCGAGTACCTGTTCCTGCTCGACGAGGTCACCCGACGCGACGTACCGGCAGACCTGACCCTCCTCCTGGACCTGGTCGCCACCGGAAAGCTCGTGGCCGAACCGGGTCTGCTCACACCCTGGACCGATCCGCAGCGCGCGATCGGCGCGCTGTACTCCCGCGAGGTCAACGGCAAGGTCGTCCTGTCCATGTGACCCGCGGATGCCGCGACCCTCCGTCCTGCCGCGTCACCCACCCCGTCACCGCACCACGAGGTTCCCATGCGACTGATCAGTTACCACGAGCACGGCTCCCCCGATGTCCTGCGTGTCGAGGACGCCCCGGTCCCCAGCCCGGGCCCCGGCCAACTGCTGCTGCGCACCGAGGCCGTCGGCGTCAACTTCATCGAGACCCAGATGCGCGGCAACACCGCCCCGTTCCCGTCCCCGTTGCCCGGCCGCCCCGGCGGTGATGTGGTGGGCCGGGTCGAGGTACTTGGCCCGGAGACCGACGGCCCGGCGCCGGGCACCCGGGTCGCGGCGTTCGGCGTGCCCGCCGCGTACGCGGACCAGGTCGTCGTCGAGGCCGAGCGCGTCCTCATCGTGCCCGAGGGGATCGACGCGGCCACCGCGACCGCCCTCGGATCCACCGCGCAGACCGCGTGGAGCGTTCTCGACGCGGCCCGTGTCGCCAAGGGCGACACGGTGCTCGTGCATGCCGCGGCCGGCGCGATCGGACATCTCGTCACCCAGCTCGCGAAACTTCGTGGGGCGGGGCGGGTCATCGGCACGGTCGGCTCGCCGGCGAAGGCCGACTTCGTCCTCGCGCACGGCGCGGACGACGTCATCGACTACCGGCAGCCCGACTGGGCCGACAAGGTCCGCGAACTCACTGGCGGCCAGGGTGTCGACGTGGTGCTCGACAGCGTCGAGGGCGCCGTGTTCAAGGACGGCTTGAAGCTGCTCAAGCCGTACGGGCGGCTCGTCTACTACGGCTTCGCGGGCGCCGACGGCGAGGTGGCGAAGGTGGCGATGACCGAACTCCTCGGTCTCACCTACGTGGTGGGCACCTCGCTCGATGCCTGGGCCAAGGCCGACCCGACGCGCGTCGCCGAAGCGCGCGCGGAGCTGGTGCGCATGGTGGCGTCGGGCGATCTGCGCGTCGCCGTGCACGCCACGCTGCCGCTGACCGAGGCGGCCGAGGCCCACCGGGTCATCGAGAACCGTACCCAGCTGGGCCGTGTCGTCCTCGTCCCCTGAGCCCAGAGCAAGCCCGGAGGGAGCCCGTCCAATGACGCAGAGAACGCAGCAGTCCGATCCGCCCGGCACACCGTTGCCGACCGCCGTGCCCGACGAGACCGTCCCCGTCCTCATCGCGGGGGCGGGCCCCGGCGGCCTCAGCGCGGCCGTCTTCCTCGGCCTGCACGGCGTACCGGCCCTGGTGGTAGAGCGGCACCCGAGCACGTCGACCGCGGTGAAGGCCACAGGCCAGTACCCGCACACGATGGAGGCCCTGGCCATCGCGGGCGCCGCCGAGACCGTACGGGAGCGGGGGCGCGCGTACCGCAGCGACTTCCACATGGTCGTCGCGAAGACCCTCGCGGGTCCCGTACTGCGCACGCTGATGAGCGGCGACCAGCTGAGCATGCGGCACGTCTCGCCAGAGGACTGGGGCACCGCGAGCCAGTCCGCCGTGGAGGGCGTGCTCGCGGACCGGGCGGCGGAACTTGGCGCCCGGCTGCGTTTCTCGACCCGGCTGATGTCGATCACCCAGGACGCCGACGGGGTCACAGGGATCGCCGAGCACACGGAAACCGGGGAGCAGCGCGTCATCCGGGCGAAGTACCTGGTAGCGGCGGACGGCTGGCGCAGCGGCATCCGGCAGTCCCTCGGCATCGCGATGCGCGGCCGGGGCACGGTCGGCAAGGTGCTGCGCGTCCTGTTCGAGGCCGATCTGAGCGAGCCGCTGTCCCACACGGACGGCGCCGCCGACGGCCGCCGGTTCACCGCACTGCACGTGGGGCACGCGGTCCTGTTCAACACCGAGGTCCCCGGCCTGTACGGGTATTTCCGCAACCTCACGCCCGAGCTGCCGGACGGCTGGTGGACGAACAGGGACACCGTCGCCGCGCAGATCGGTTCCGACCTCGGTATCCCGGACACCCCGCTGAAGATCGAGGAGATAGGCGAGACGGAGATCTCCTGTGGTGTCGCCGAACGCTTCCGCGATGGCCGGGTGCTGCTCGTCGGTGACGCCGCGCATGTGATGCCGCCGACCGGTGGCATGGGTGGCAACACCGCCTACCTGGACGGTCTTTACCTCGGCTGGAAGCTCGCGGCAGTGCTGAACGGCACGGCGGGCGAGGCGCTGCTCGACAGCCACGAGGCCGAGCGCCGCCCGTACGCCGAGGAACTGGTGGAGCAGCAGTTCGCCAACCTCGTGGACCGTATCTCGCCTGAACTCGCGGACAAGTCCCTGGCCGCGCCGCTGCCGCCGCCGGTCATGGCGTTCGGTTACCGCTACCCGAAGGGGGCCGTGCTCAGCGAGCCGCATGACGACGGCGAGTTGTTCGAGGATCCCGCCCGGCCCACCGGCCGTCCCGGCTCCCACGCCCCGTACGTCCCTCTCACCCGGGCTGACGGCTCAGCCACCTCGACGACGGCTCTTTTCGGGCACGCGTTCGTGCTCCTCACCGGGCCCGACGGGGCGGCATGGACCGAGGGCGCCTCCGCCTCAGCGGACGCCCTCGGCGTGGCCGTCCAGGTGCACCGCGTCGGGCCCGGTACCGAATTGCTGGACGCCGAGGGGGCGTTCGCCGACGCGTACGGCATCGGCTCCGACGGGGCCTCTCTGGTGCGGCCCGACCGGTTCGTGGCATGGCGGTCCGCGGGAGCGCACCCGGACCCGGCCGCCGAGATCGAGCGCGTGCTGCGGCACGTACTGCACCGGCCCGTGCACTGAACGGCCCGCTTCTCGAACCGCACCGAACCTCCCTGATAGCCGTGGCGAAAGGACTCAGCATGGCAGTGGCAGAAGCAGCCGCTCACAACGAGAACGCGAAGGCGGAGGACCGGCGGGTCGCTCTGGTCACCGGTGGCACGAGCGGTATCGGCCTCGCCGTCGCCGAACTGCTCGCGGAGCAGGGGCACGCGGTGTTCCTGTGTGGCCGGGACGGCGCGACGGTCGCCGCCGCCGTGGACAAACTGCGCGGCCGTGGCTTCGAGGCCGACGGCGTCGCCGCCGACGTCACGTCGAAATCGGACATCCAGCGCCTGGTCCGCTCCACGGTGGACCGCTTCGGCCCCATCCACGTCCTCGTCAACAACGCGGGGCGAGGCGGTGGGGGGATGACCGCCGAACTCCCCGACGAGCTTTGGGAGGCGGTCATCGAGACCAACCTCAACAGTGTCTTCCGCATCACCCGCGAGGTGCTGTCCCACGGCGGCATGCTGGAACGCGGCCACGGCCGTGTCATCAACATCGCCTCCACCGGCGGCAAGCAGGGCGTCGAACTGGCCGCCCCGTACTCCGCGTCGAAGCACGGCGTCATCGGATTCACGAAGGCGCTCGGCAAGGAACTCGCGCAGTCCGGGGTCACCGTGAACGCGGTCTGTCCCGGCTATGTGGAGACCCCGATGGCAGCCCGGGTGCGCCAGGGTTACGCGGCGCACTGGGGCACCACGGAGGACGAGGTCCTGACGAAGTTTCAGGCGAAGATCCCCCTCGGCCGCTACTCGACCCCCGAGGAGGTCGCGGGCCTGGTCGGCTACCTCGCCGGCGACCTGGCCGCCTCGATCACGGCTCAGGCCCTGAACGTGTGCGGCGGTCTGGGTAACTACTGACGGCGGCCGGGTCGAGGGCGGGGGCGGGGGCGGGGAGCGTGGTCCCGCCCCCGACCCGTGAGCGTCCCGGACCGAGCACGCCCTGAATCCCGGGCGCAGCCTACGGATGCCGGGGGCAGCGCCCCCGGCAGAAACGAGGGACCTTGATCAGGTACTACACGGCGGACCGGCTGATCACCGGCGATCGGGGCAGATGCATCCGGGACGGCGGAGTGCTGGTGGACGACGGCCTGATCCGATGGGCAGGGCCCGACAAGGAGGTGCCGCGGCGGCTGCGGAGGGAGAGCGAGCATGTGGCGCTCGGACCGCTCACGCTGCTGCCCGGGCTCATCGACAGCCATGTCCATCTGGCGCTGGACGGCACGCCCGGCGCCATGGACCGGGTGCGGACGGCCTCCCAAGACGAGTTGTACGCGCAGATGCTGCGCAACGCGGCCGAGTTGCTGTGCGCGGGCGTGACCACCGCCCGGGACCTCGGCGCGCCCGGCGGTCTCGGTGTGCGCGTCCGCGACACGATCCGCTCGGGCCTCGCTCCCGGGCCCGAACTGGTGGTGTCCGGAGCGCCGCTGACCGTGCCGCACGGGCACTGCTGGTTCATGGGTGGGGCCGGCGTCGGCGAACAGGCGTTGCGGCAGGTGGTACGGGAACAGATCCGCGCCGGTGTCGACGTCATCAAGGTCATGGCGACCGGCGGGGCGCTGACGCACGGTTCGGCCGCATGGGAGGGGCAGTTCACGGAGGCGGAGCTTGCGGCGGTCTTCGACGAGGCGACGCGTGCGGGTCTGCCCGTCGCCGCGCACGCGCACGGTACGGAGGGGATAGCAGCCTCCCTGCGGGCCGGGGTGCACACCATCGAGCACTGCAGCTTCCTCGACGCGTCCGGCGCGATCGTCCCGGATCACGGCCTCATACGCCGGCTCGCCGCGAAGGGCGTTTATGTCTGTCCGACCATCAGCGTCCGCTTCACCAAGCACTGGGACCGACGCACCCCGGACCGACTGCCCGCCCTGCCGGCCCTGTACCGGCAGGGCGTCCTTGTCGTCGCGGGCACCGACGCGGGCACCGACGGCGCGCCTCACCGCGCGTACGTCGAGGGCCTGATCGGCATGGCCCGGCTCGGTCTGCCGCCCGCGGAGATCCTGGAGGCCGCGACGTCCCGCGCGGCCCGCGCCCTGCGCGTCGAGACGCTGACTGGCCGGATCGCACCCGGCCTGCGCGCCGACCTCATAGCGGTCGAGGGCGACCCGCTGCACGACGTCACGGCCCTGCGGGCCCTGCGCCTCGTCGTCGCGAGGGGACAGGAAGTCCGCTCACCGTCCCAACCGCTCCACACCGACGAGTGGGTGCAGTGAGCGGTTCGGATGGCCTACGCGCACCGTGGGCTGGCCGGGCTGCAGACATGGCCCGGCATGTGTACGAGCACGAAGCGTTCGGCCGTACGAGCACAGTGCCGGGGCTTGGAGCCGCGCTCTGTCGCGTCTCCACCGCCACCGGCGACGCTTCCCTCATGCATGGTGAACCCGAACGCCCCACGCCCGGAACATCACCGGCTCCGTCCCCGGACGACCTGGCCCTCCCGCTGGCCTGTGCCCTGTTCGCCCAGGACGCCATGTGGGCCGCTGCCCGTCTCCTGGGGCTCCCCCCGGACCCCGCCCCACCGTCTCATGACTTCTCCCCATACGCTCGCACGCTCGGCGTCTGAGCGGGAGGGGCCGCGCCATCCAGCTCGCGGACACACGCACGCGAAGTTCCACAGCCTCGCCCCTGGGCGCGCCTGGTCCGTCTCATCTGCCGAGCCACCGTGATCAGACCCAGCACCAGACCGGGCCCGCGTCCGAACGAGCGGTCAGACAGGAGTAGAACTCACCCGGGAAGCATGACAGTTCGGCCAACGGCTCTCACCGGGCATCGTGATGCAGCAGACTCATCCCCACGGCCTTCGCGCTGGAGAGGCACCACTCGACGCCGGACGTTAAAGATCAAGCTAGGACCACGGTCGCGTCGCAGACCAGGGGGCGTTCTCACTGTTGCACCAGCAGCGATCCCGCCCCGTCCGGCTGTAGCCCGGTCAGCTCCTCGATCTTCGGCCGGTGCGCCAGATGCAGTGCCGGTGCCTGAACCTTCCCGGCTGCTCCAGCACCCGCGCCCCGAAGCGGGCCCTCGACCGAGACCGACGTCTCGCAGTCGAGGGCCCGCTTCGGCGGATAGCCGACCCGAATCTCACACGCTGAGTGCCGCCCGTACGATCTGTTCGGCGCCCGTGCCGCCCTCTCCGGTCGAGGTCACCCGGCCCGCTTCCAGGACGTAGTAGTGCTGGGCAGCCCGCATGGCGAAGCCGACGTGTTGTTCGACGAGGAGCACGGACAGGCCACCGCGCCGGGTCAGGGCGAGGATCGTCTCCTCGATCTCGGCGACGACCGAGGGCTGGATGCCCTCGGTGGGTTCGTCGAGGAGGAGCAGCTTCGGTCGGGTGATCAGGGCGCGGGCGATGGCGAGTTGCTGGCGCTGACCGCCGGAGAGGAGACCGGCGCGGCGGCCGGACAGCTCGCGCAGGACGGGGAAGAGGTCCAGGGCCTCGGCGACGGCCTCCTTGCCGCCGCTGCGGCCGTCCGCGACGAGTTGGAGGTTCTCGGCCGTGGTCAGGTGCGGGAAGGACTGCTGTCCCTGTGGGACGTAGGCCATGCCGCGGGCCACCCGCTGGTGCGGGGCGAGGCGGGTGATGTTCTCGCCGTCGAGCAGGACGGTGCCGTTCTTCGGCTTGATCAGGCCCATGGCGGCGCGCAGCAGGGTGCTCTTGCCGGCGCCGTTGTGGCCGAGGACGGTGGCGACGCCGTCCTTCGGGACCGAGACCGTCACGCCGTGCAGCACCGTGGTGCGGTCGTAGCCGGCCTGGACGGAACTGATCTCCAGCATGGTCACGCCTCCTCGGCGACGGCCACCGGCATGGTGGTGGGGGCGGGTTCGGGCTTGTCGGTCTCCGGCTCGGAGGCGCGGCCCAGGTAGACCTCCTGGACCTTGGCGTCTGCCTGGACGTCGGCGACCGTGCCCTCGCTGAGGACCTTGCCGGCGTGCAGGACGCTGACGCTGCGGGCGAAGGAGCGCATGAAGTCCATGTCGTGCTCGATGACGACGACCGTGTGGTCGGCGCTGACGCGTTGCAGGAGTTCGCCGGTGGCCTCGCGTTCGTCGTGGCTCATGCCCGCCACCGGCTCGTCGAGCAGGAGCAGTTTGACGTCCTGGACGAGCAGCATGCCGATCTCCAGCCACTGCTTCTGGCCGTGTGCGAGCACTCCGGCGGGGCGGTCACGCAGGTCCGTCAGCCCCGTCGTCTCCAGCGCCTTGTCGACCTCCTCCGGTATGCCCTTGCGGCGGCGCAGCATCGTCCACACGCCGCGCCCGGCACCGGCGGCGATGTCCAGGTTCTGAAGAACGGTCAGTTCCTCGAAGACCGTGGCGGTCTGGAACGTGCGTCCGATGCCCATGCGGGCGATCTTCTGCACCGGCTTGCCCAGCAGGTCCTGGTCTCCGAACCGGACCGAACCGGTGGCCTTCACCAGTCCGGTGACGGCGTCGACCAGGGTGGTCTTGCCTGCGCCGTTCGGGCCGATGAGGAAGCGCAGGTCGCCGGGGTGGATGTCGAGGTCCACGCCGTCGACCGCGGTGAACCCGTCGAAGGTGACCCTGAGGTCGCGGACCGTCAGTCCTTCGCCGCTCATGCCGATTCTCCTGTCGTACGAGTGGCGGCCCGGCGCCTGCGCAGCACGACGCCCAGGGAGGCGAGGCCGCCGGGCAGGAAGCCGACCGCGAGGACGAACAGCAGGCCCTGGAGGTAGGTCCACGCGGCCGGGAAGGCGTCGGACAGCTCGCTCTGTGCCCAGGCCACGGCGATCGCGCCGAGTACCGCGCCGACCAGCGAGGCGCGTCCCCCGACGGCCGCGCCGATGACGAAGCCGATGGACGGCACGATCCCGATCAGCGCCGGGGAGATGATCCCGACGGCCGGCACGAAGAGCGCGCCCGCCAGTCCGGCCATACCGGCCGCGACGACGTACGCCACGAGCTTGACGCCCGCCGGGTCGTACCCGAGGAAGCGCACCCGCTCCTCGGAGTCCCGCACTGCGACCAGGAGTTCGCCGTACCGGCTGACGAACAGCTGGCGGGCCAGGACCATCAGGAGCAGTAGGACGGCGGCGATGATGAAGTAGACCATCCGCAGGTTGACGGGGTCGTCCAGCGAGTAGCCGAAGAAGCCCTGGATGTCGGTGAGCCCGTTCGTGCCGCCGGTGGTGGCCTGCTGGCCGATCAGCCAGATGGACAGGGCAGCCGCCAGCGCCTGGCTGAGGATGGCGAAGTAGGCGCCCTTCACTCGGCGCCGGAAGACGAAGAACCCGAGCACCGCGGCGACCGCCATCGGCAGCAGCACGGTCATGGCGAGCGCGAACGCCGGGTTGGCGAAGGGCTTCCACCACCACGGCAGACCGTCGCCACTGCCGTACAGCTGCATGAAGTCGGGCAGCGTCTCGCCCGTCGTGGCGGCGTCGGCGAGCTTGAGGTGCATGGCCATGGCGTAGCCGCCGAGGCCGAAGAAGACGCCCTGGCCGAGCACCATGAGCCCGCCCCGGCCCCAGGCCAGGCTGACGCCGACGGCGACGATCGCGTAACACAGGTACTTGGCGAGGAGGTTGAGGCGGAAATCGGTCAGCACGAGCGGGGCGACTCCGAGGAGGAGTACCGCGCCGAGGACGAAGCCGGCGGGGACGCGGAAGCGCTCCAGCGGGGACGGGGGCGGCGGGGTCACCACCGAGGGGGTGGGGGTGGTCGTTGTCGTCATGCCAGGCTCCGGGTGCGCAGTGTGTACAGGCCCTGGGGTCGCCACTGGAGGAAGGCGACGATCGCCACGAGCACGATGACCTTGGCGACGCTGACCGTCGTCGAGTATTCGAGGACGGACTGGAGCACGCCGAGCGCGAAGGCGGTGATGACGCTGCCCTTGAGCCGGCCGATGCCGCCCACGACGACGACCAGGAAGGCGTCGACGATGTAGTTGGTGCCCATCGTCGGGCCGATCGGGCCGACCAGGGTGAGCGCGACACCGGCCACGCCCGCGAGTCCCGAGCCGATGAAGAAGGTGATGCGGTCGACCTGGCCGGTCGCGATCCCGGACACCTCCGCGAGGTCCCGGTTCTGTACGACGGCGCGGATGCGGCGGCCCAGCGGGGTGAGCCGGAGGATCAGCGTGAGGCCGAGGACGCACAGCAGGGCGAGGCCGAGGATGAACAGCCGGCTGTTGGCGAAGGTGATGCCGCCGCCCAGGGAGATGTTGCCGGTGAGCAGGTCGGGGGCGCTGGTCTGCACGTTGGGGGCGCCGAAGATGTCACGGGCGAGCTGCTGGAGCATCAGCGAGACCCCCCAGGTGACCAGCAGCGTGTCCAGCGGCCGGGTGTACAGGCGCCGGATCAGCAGCCATTCGAGCAGCGCGCCCATGGCTCCGGCGACCAGGAAGGCCAGCGGCAGCGCGACGAGCAGCGAGACACCGGCGCTGCTGATGGACTTCTGCAGGACGTACGTCGTGTAGGCGCCGGCCATGATGAACTCGCCGTGCGCCATGTTGATCACGCCCATCTGACCGAACGTCAGGGTCAGGCCGAGGGCGATGAGCAGCAGGACGGCACCGATGCTGATGCCGGTGAAGGACTGGTTGAGGATGACCGTCATGAAGCGGCTCCGGGTCGGGGACGGGCGTGCGGGCGTTCCATGCGCGCGGCCCGGCCTCGGTGACGAGGCCGGGCGCCGGGAGGGACCCGGGGCTCAGGACAGGCCGGAGGCCCAGGAGTAGCCCTTCAGGTACGGGTCCGGCTTGATCGGCTTGCCCGAGTTCCAGACCTCCTCGATGAGGCCGTCGGCGCCGACCCTGCCGATGCGGGCTGTCTTGTAGACGTGCTGGGAAGCGCCGTCGACGGTGACCTTGCCTTCGGGTGCGTCGAGTTCAATGCCGTCGGAGGCCGCCTTGACCTTGGCGATGTCGAAGGAGCCTGCCTTCTCGACCATGTCCTTCCAGAGGTAGACCGAGATGTACGCGGCCTCCATCGGGTCGCTGGTCGGCTTGTCCTTGCCATATGCGGCCTGGTATGCCGCGACGAACTTGGTGTTGGCCGCGCCCGGCGTGGTCTGGTAGTAGTTCCAGGCCGTCAACTGGCCTTCCAGGTACTGGGTGCCGATGCTCTTGACCTCTTCCTCGGCGATCGAGACGGAGAGCACCGGCAGGCTCTTCGCGGTGAGGCCCGCGGACTTGTACTCCTTGAAGAAGGCCACGTTGCTGTCGCCGTTGAGGGTGTTGAACACGGCGTCCGCGCCGGCGTCCTTGACCTTGTTGACGATGGTGCTGAACTCCGTGGAGCCGAGCGGCGCGTAGTCCTCGCCCTTGATCTCCATGCCGTTGGCCTTGGCGTACGCCCTGATGATCTTGTTGGCGGTGCGCGGGAAGACGTAGTCGCTGCCGACCAGGTAGAGCTTGGTCAGCCCCTGCTTCTTCAGATAGTCCAGCGCCGGCACGATCTGCTGGTTGGTGGTGGCGCCGATGTAGAAGATGTACGGCGACTCCTCCAGGCCCTCGTACTGAACGGGGTAGAAGAGCGGCGACTTGTACCGCTCGAAGACCGGCTTGACGGCCTTGCGGCTGGCCGAGGTCCAGCAGCCGAAGGTGGCGGCGACCTTGTCGTCGGTGATCAGGGCCTCGGCCTTCTCGGCGAAGGTCGGCCAGTCGGAGGCGCCGTCCTGACTGATGGGCTTGAGCTTCTTGCCCAGTACACCGCCGGCCGCGTTGATCTCCTTGACCGCCAGCAGCAGCGCGTTGTGGACCGTGACCTCGCTGATGGCCATGGTGCCGGAGAGCGAATTCAGCAGGCCGACCTTGACGGTGTCGCCCGAGGTGTCCGCCTTGGCGCCGGCCGCGGACGAGGTGTCACTGCCGGTCTTGGCGCCGCAGGCGCTGAGGGCGGCGGACGCGCCGACGGCCGATATGCCGGTCAGGAGACCACGTCTGCTGATGCTGAGCCCGGACATGCACAACCTCCTTGCCCCGAAGGGCGATGGGGAAAGAGCGGAACGGCTCCGAGTGGAGCCGAGGGAGGGAATGGATGCGACGCGCTTCAGACGCGGCGGCGTTGACGCACGGGTTCCCCAGCCGTTCCGGGGTGGCGTCCGGGCTGGTCGCTGAAGTGCGACCACAGCCTGCGAGGAAACTGTTTCCAATGCGTTTCGATGCAATTGAAGGACAGTTTCCAACGGAAGTAAAACTGCGGGTAATACAAAGGAGGCCGCCACTGCTGATGCGGGGTTGACGGCATCACAGAAACGGCAATTAATGCTTCCCGCGGGAAGGATCAGTTTCCCCGGTCCCCCTTGTCATGCCTCGGGTGATCGAAGGTACGCTCGGGCAGCGGTCAAGGGCACGAGCGGAGGAGCAAGATGGCGAGACGGCCCCAGGAACTGCTCCACCTGCTGACACGGGCCGAACGCCTGGCCGTCCGCCGAGTGCAGTCCGTACTGGACGAGTTCGACTGCTCGGTCGAGGCGTGGCGGGTGCTGGATCTGCTGTCCGACGGGCAGGGGCACAACATGACGGCCCTCGCTGAGCACGCCTTTCTGCCGGCGCCGAGTCTGACGAAGCTCATCGACCAACTCGTGGATCAGAATCTGGTGTTCCGCCGTGTCGACCCCGCCGACCGGCGCCGGGTACTGGCCCATCTGACCCCGCGCGGAATGCAGCGTTGGCAGCTTCTGATCCGTGAAGTGCGCGCCGACTGGGCGGACTTGGGCGACCTCCTCACGAGCGAGGAGACGGAACGGCTCGGCGACCTCCTGGAGCGCATGGCCGACGCCTTCGAGGGGCGGGGCCCGGCAGGTGTGCGACGGGTCACAACAGGTCGTGGGGAGCGCGCAGTTGGGCGAGCACGTTGAAGTCGAGCCCGTCCGCCTGCGCGAGGTAGATACGCTGACGCACGTGCCGGTCGTGGAGGTGGAGCAGCCCGCGCGGCCCCTCGTAGGAGACGGTCTCCGCGGCGGCCGAGATCGCGGAGACGTCCAGGGTGCGGGCGCGCTCGATGAGCGACGCGAGCAGCAGCACGCCCTCGTAGCAGGACTCGCCGAGGCTTCCCGGGGCCGGGGCTTCGAAGCCGAAGCGGTCGGCGTACTGACCGTGGAAGTCCAGGGTGTCCTGGTTGGCCAGTGAGGCGAAGAAACCGGCCGTGCTGAACAGGTCCCCGGTCGCCTCCGGTCCGCTGGCCATCAGCATGTTCTCGTCCATCAGCGTGCTCAGCCTCAGACACCGCTGGTCGAGGCCCGAGGCCGCGAAGGCCCGGTTGAAGCGGACGGCGTCACTGCCGACCAGCAGCATCAGTACGCCGTCCGCGTCCGTGTGCTCGATGCGCCGCAGAACCTCGCGGAAGTCATCGGTACCCAGCGGCAGATACGCCTCACCGCACACTCGCCCGCCCCGGCTTTCGCGGGCGTAGCGGCGGGCGGCGCGGGCCGTGCGGCGGGGCCAGACGTAGTTGTTGCCGACGACGAACCACCGCCGCACCCGCCGCGACTCGGCCAGCAGCCGCATCGCGGGCAGGAGCTGCCAGTCAGGGGTCTCGCTGGTGAGGAAGACACCGTCGGTGTGCTCCCCGCCCTCGTACAGTGCGGTGTACACGTACGGCACCCGGTGCGCGATGCGCGGCGCCACCGCCTGCCGGACCGAGGAGATGTGCCAGCCGGTGACACCGTGCACCGCACCGGTCGCCACCAGAGCCTCGACCTCGGCGGCGACCGTCCGCGGGTCCGCTCCGCCGTCGACCTCCAGCAGCCGGAGCTCCTTGCCGAGCACGCCGCCGGATTTGTTGATCTCCTCAGCGGCCAGCCGCGCGCATGCCTCGCAGGCGGGACCGAAGATCCCGGCAGGCCCCTGCATCGGGTACACGAGCGCGACGTTCAGGGATGAATCGTCGGCTGTGAACCAGTCGGGGGCAGGGAGGCGGAGCGGACGGGGCATACCGACATGATTGCCGGACGGCGATCAGCACCCAAGCGGCAGCCGGGATGTGAGACCGATCTGTAGGGATGAGGGCGATCTATTGCAAGTATTGTGCAATAAGCGGGAGGCGCTTCAGTCGCCGCCCGCAAGGTCCCCCTCCGTCTCCAGGTACACCTGCCGTAGCGCCTCCCACACCGCCGGATCCGGCTTCTCCCACATTCCGCGCGACTCCGCCTCCAGCAGCCGCTCCGCGATGCCGTGCAGGGCCCAGGGGTTGGCCCGCTGGAGGAACTCGCGGTTGGTCGAGTCCAGGACATAGGTCTCGGTGAGCTTGTCGTACATCCAGTCGGCGATCACGCCGGCGTGGCGTCGTAGCCGAACAAGTAGTCCACGGTGGCGGCGAGTTCGAAGGCTCCCTTGTAGCCGTGGCGGCGCATCGCCTCGATCCACTTGGCGTTGACGACGCGGGCCCGGAAGACGCGGGAGGTCTCCTCGACCAGCGTGCGGGTGCGGACCGTCTCGGGGCGGGTGGAGTCGCCGATGTATGCCTCGGGGGCCGTGCCGCGCAGGGCGCGGACGGTGACCACCATGCCGCCGTGGTACTGGAAGTAGTCGTCGGAGTCGGCGATGTCGTGCTCGCGCGTGTCCGTGTTCTTGGCGGCGACCGCAATGCGCTTGTACGCCGTCTCCATCTCGTCGCGCGCCGGGCGGCCGTCCAGTTCACGGCCATGGGCGTAGCCGCCCCAGACCGTGTAGACCTCGGCGAGGTCGGCGTCGGTGCGCCAGTCGCGGGAGTCGATGAGCTGGAGCAGGCCGGCGCCGTAAGTGCTGGGGCGGGAGCCGAAGATGCGGGTGGTGGCGTGGCGTTCGTCGCCGTGGGCCGTCAGGTCGGCCCGGACGTGGGCGCGGACGTGGTTGGCCCCGGCCGGTTCGTCGAGGGAAGCGGCCAGGCGTACGGCGTCGTCCAACAGGCCGATGGTGTGCGGGAAGGCGTCCCGGAAGAAGCCCGAGATGCGCAGGGTCACGTCGATACGCGGGCGGCCCAACTCCTCGTACGGGATGGCCTCCAGGCCCGTCACCCGGCGGGAGGCGTCGTCCCAGACCGGACGGACGCCGAGCAGCGCGAGTGCCTCGGCCACGTCGTCGCCGGCCGTGCGCATGGCGCTCGTGCCCCAGAGGGAGAGGCCCACGGAGGTGGGGCCAGTCTCCGTTGTCGGTGCGGTAGCGCTCCAGCAGGGAGTCCGCGAGGGCCTGGCCGGTCTCCCGGGCGAGGCGGGAGGGGACGGCTTTCGGGTCGACGGAGTAGAAGTCGCGGCCGGTCGGCAGGACGTTGACCAGGCCGCGAAGCGGAGAGCCGGAGGGACCCGCCGGGACGAAGCCGTCGTTAAGGGCGTGGATGACGTGGTCGAGTTCGGCGGTGGTCGCGGCCAGGCGGGGGACGACCTCGCGGGCGGCGAACTCCAGGCTGGCGGCGACCTGTTCGCCGTGCTCGGTGGGTACGGCGGCAGGGTTCCAGCCCGCGTCCTCCATCGCCTGGACGAGGGCGCGGGCCTTCTCCTCCGCCTCATCGGCCGTCGTACGGGTCGCGGCGGACTCGTCCAGGCCGAGGGCCTCGCGCAGACCGGGCAGGGCGGTGGCGCCGCCCCAGATCTGGCGGGCGCACAGGATGGCGAGGACGAGGTTGACGTGGCGCCTCAACTCCCGCTGCGCCCAGGCCCGTTGTCTGCCCCGGGGAGTTCTGCGAAGCCGCCGAATCCTTGCCCGCGCAACCGCTGAGCAGCAGCGCCGCAGTCGCCGCGGCGATCAGAACACCCGTGGCACGCCGGCGGACGGAGTCCCGTACGCCACCCCCAGTCGACGGGTTCACTCGGCGCTCCCGGCCTCCGCCACGGCCACCGTACGGGACTCCGTCCGCCGACGCGTGACGACGAAAACGCCCGCTGCCACCGCCGAGGCCCCGGCGCCTGTGCCGAGAACCGTGGCCCAGGACATCCCCGCCGCCCCCGGCGCACTGCTGGTCTCGATCCCGCCGACCGGGACGGACCGACCGCGGCGCCCTTCACCTCACCGCAGTTGGTCGGCGCGGTCGCCTCCTGGGGCAGCTTCGGGTCGAGTTCGCTCTTGCCGGCACCTTCGAAGTCGTACTTGCCGTTGTCGTTGCGGTCGATGCCGTGCTGCACGACGTGCAGGTCCTTGATGTGGTCGACCACGTCCTGCGAGACGGGGATGGTCCGCTTGCAGGAGATCTTCCCCTCCTTGCCGGCCACCGGCATCCGGTCCACCGCCAGGCCGCTGGTCGCCGCGTCGGTGTCGCCGGACACGGTGAGCGCGATGTTGCTGTCGCCGTAGTGGACGGTGGCCTCGGTGTTGTTGAGGATCCCGTCGCCGTTGGTATATCGGCGCTGTCGTCGGGGCACTCGAAGTCGTGCCCCTCGATGGAGCCGTGCAGGTGCTGCGCGGAGGGCTGACCGGGCACCATGCCCTCCGACTTGATCCACACGGTCAGCTCCGTGCCTCGCGCGCTCAGCAGCACCGTCCCCTTGGACCGGAGTGGTTCAGTGCGGCTTATTGCTCAGCGATCACAGGTCACGCACGGTCCCGGCCCTCCGTAGCCATGGACAGCTGTGGACCTCCCACGAATCACCCCAACCCTTTTGTCAACGTGACTGCCGACCAGATTCCATGCTCTCCAGAGCGGGCAACGGCCACGACCGCTCGTCCCCCGACACGACGCAACGTGCCCCGGCATGCCCATCCGTCCCCTCAGCAGGAGCCCGCGTGTTGACGCACCAGGACGATCCAGTCCCCGCATACGCGCCGTCCCCGACGGCCGCCCCGGCGACCCACCGCACATGGTGCGCACCGACAAAACCGCAGGTCAGGCGCCCTTGTCGGCCGGTTCAAGGATGGCGACGCACTCCACATGATGCGTCATCGGAAAAAGATCGAACACCCGCAACATCCGCACCCGATACCCCCCATCCCGGAAGTACCCCAAATCCCGCGCCAACGCCGCCGGATCACACGCCACATACGCGATCCGCCGCGCCCCCAACGACGCCAGATGCTCCACCGTCTTCCGCCCCGCCCCCGCCCGCGGCGGATCCAGGACGACGAGGTCGACCTCGGTGATCCCCGTGCGCGGCAGGACCGTCTCGACCTTGCCCTGCTCGATCCGCACCCGCGGAAACTCGGCGAGGTTGTGCCGAGCGTCCTCCACCGCCCGCTTGCCCGACTCGATACCGAGGACCGCGCCCTTCTCCCCCACCCGGTCGGCGAGCGCACCCGCGAACAGGCCGACGCCGCAGTACAGGTCGAGCGCCATCTCGCCCTTGCGCGGCAGCAGGCCCTGCATGACCGCCGTCACCAGCGTGTCCGCCGCCTTCGGATGGACCTGCCAGAAGCCGCCGGACCCCACCCGGTAGGTACGGCCGTCCGCGCGCTCGCGGACGAAGGGGCGGCCGTGGACCCGGTGCACGCCCCCGTCCTTCTCCTCGACCCGCATCACCGACACCGGCCGGTCCAGCTCCACGATCGGCAGCCGCGCCCCCGGCCGCGGCGTCAGAATCACCTGCCGGTCCTGCGAACCCGTGGCGGCGATCGCCTCCACCGACGCCATGCCGGGCCACTCGCGCTTCTCGATGCCCAGCTCACTGACGCCCTCGGCGGCGATCATGCAGTGGTCGATCGGCTCCACCTCGTGCGAGCGGTGCCGGCGCAGACCGGCGCGCCCCGAGGCGTCCACGGCGTACTGCACGCGCGTCCGCCACTGCGGCACCTGCCCCGCCGGCAGCTTGTCGCCCTCGGCCGGCATCACCGTGCCGTCCCAGCCCACTTCCTCGGGCGTGAGCCCCGCGAGCCGCCGCAACTGCTCGGCGACGACCTCGCCCTTCAGTCGCCGCTGCGCCCCCGGCTTGGCGTGCTGCCAGTCGCAGCCGCCGCACCGGCCGGGACCGGCGTAGGGGCAGGGCGCCTCGATGCGGTCCTTGGACGCCGAGCGCACCTCGACCGCGTCCGCCCGCAGGAAACGCGCGCCCTCCTCGCCCTCGGTCACCCGGGCGACGACCCGCTCACCGGGCAGCGCGTGCCGGACGAACAGCACCTGCCCCGACTCGGTGCGCGCGATGCAGTGCCCGCCATGGGCGACGGGGCCGACCTCGACCTCGTACTCCTCCCCGACGAGCGACCCCACCTGCGGTTTCTTCGGTTCTGCCTGCATGGCGGGGGCGCTCCAGATACGAGAGAGGGTACGACCGGACAACAGCCCACCAGTCTACGTGCTCCCCCGGACGCCGGTGGCGGGCACCGCAGCGCGGTCCCCGGCACCGGCCCCGCTCACTCCTTGCCGCTCGGCTCGCGCGGCCGCTCCTGGGCGGGCCCCCGCCGCACCGACCCGGGCGCGTTCCACTCCTGCCGCTTCCCGGCCCGCTTCTTCGCCACCTCCGACGACGCCAGCTGGTACGGCACCGACGTCACCATCACACCCGGCGTGAACAGCAGCCGGCCCTTCAGGCGCAACGCGCTCTGGTTGTGCAGCAGATGCTCGTACCAGTGCCCGACCACGTACTCCGGGATGATCACGGACACCACGTCGCGCGGCGACTCCCGCCGCAGACTCTTCACGTACTCGATGACCGGCCGCGTGACCTCGCGGTAGGGCGAGTCCAGCACCTTCAGCGGTACGGTGATCCCGCGTCGTTCCCACTCCTCGCGCAGCACCTTGGTGTCGGCCGGGTCGACGTTGACGCTGAGGGCCTCAAGGGTGTCCGAGCGCAGCAGCTTGGCGTAGGCCAGGGCGCGCAGCGCCGGTCGGTGGATCTTGGAGATCAGCACCACGGAGTGGATCCGGGAGGGGCGGACGATGTCGTCGCTCGGGCCCTCGGGGGCGGCGAGTTCCTTGGACACGTGGTCGTAGTGGCGGCGGATCGCGGTCATCATCACGTAGAAGATCACCATGCCGAGCAGCGCGACCCAGGCGCCGTGGCTGAACTTGGTCACCAGCACGACGACCAGGACCAGGGCGGTGAAGAAGGCGCCGAAGGCGTTGATCGCGCGGGAGCGGATCATGTGGCGGCGCTTGGCGGGGTCCTTCTCCGTGGCCAGGTGGCGGTTCCAGTGGCGGACCATGCCGGTCTGGCTGAGCGTGAAGGACACGAACACGCCGACGATGTACAGCTGGATCAGCCGCGTGGAGTCGGCCTCGTAGATCCACACCAGCAGTGCGGCGGCGCCGGCCAGCAGCACGATGCCGTTGGAGAAGGCGAGGCGGTCGCCGCGGGTGTGCAGCTGGCGCGGGAGGTAGCGGTCCTGAGCGAGGATCGAGCCGAGCACGGGGAAACCGTTGTACGCGGTGTTCGCGGCGAGGAACAGCACCAGCGCGGTGGCCGCGGCCAGCACGATGAACAGGAAGCTGCCCTTGCCGAAGACCGCCTCCGCGACCTGCGAGATCACCGGGTTCTGCACGTAGTCGGAGCCGACCGGGACGCCGTTGACGAGCAGGTCGTGGGCCGGGTTCTCGGCCATCCGGACGTTGGAGGCCATGGCGAGGCCGATGATGCCGCAGAACATGGTGACGGCCAGCAGGCCCATCAGCGCCAGCGTGGTCGCCGCGTTGCGCGACTTGGGCTTGCGAAAGGCGGGGACGCCGTTGGAGATCGCCTCGACGCCGGTGAGCGCGGCGCAGCCGGAGGAGAAGGCCCGCAGCAGCAGGAAGACCAGCGCGAAACCCGCGAGGCCCTGGTGCTCGGCCTTGATCTCGAAGTCGGCGGTCGGCGCCCGCATGGTGTCGTCCAGCACCAGTCCGCGGAAGGAACCCCAGGCGATCATGATGAAGACGCCGGTGACGAAGACGTAGGTCGGAATGGCGAACAGCGTGCCCGACTCCTTGACCCCGCGCAGGTTCATCAGGGTCAGCAGGAGGATCACGGCCATCGCGCAGAACACCTTGTGCTCGACGACGAACGGGATCGCCGAGCCGAGGTTCTCGATGCCGGAGGAGATGGAGACGGCGACGGTCAGCACGTAGTCGACGAGCAGGGCGCTGGCCACGGTGAGACCGGCCTTGGGGCCGAGGTTGGTGGTCGCGACCTCGTAGTCGCCGCCGCCGCTCGGGTAGGCGTGCACGTTCTGCCGGTAGGAGGCGACGACCGTGAACATCAGCACGACGACCGCGGCGGCGATCCAGGGGCTGAAGTGGTAGGCCGACACACCCGCGATGGACAGGACCAGCAGCACCTCGCCGGGCGCGTACGCCACGGAGGAGAGCGGGTCGGAGGCGAAGACGGGGAGTGCGACGCGCTTGGGCAGGAGTGTTTCCCCCAGCCGGTCACTGCGCAGTGCGCGCCCGATCAGGATCCGTTTGGGCACGTCGGTCAGTTTGGACACAACAGAGGATCGTAAGCCTTCGAACAGGGGGGCGCCCACCGGCCTCCCCCGCATCTGCCCCCCGAGTGAAAAACCCGGCAGGTCAGGCCATGGATCCGGCCGACACCAACATCCGCATGCCTATATGACAAAACCCTTCCTGTCAGACCATCCTCCTGTCTGAACGATCCCCCTGGAGGTCCCATGCCCGCGACCGCAGAGCTCATCGGCGCCACCGCCGCCCTCGTAGGCCTCGGCATCCTCACCGTCCTCAGTGTCTGGAGCATCAGCCGCCGTTGACCACCGCGCCCCCTGCACGGGGGTCCCCGCCGAGGACCGTGCGTGTGTAGCTTGGACGGCGGTCTGAGACCCTGTTTCAAGCCAAGTCAACATCTCCTGACCTCGGAAGGACGGTCGTGCACATCGTCATCATGGGCTGCGGCAGAGTGGGGTCCGCTCTCGCCCAGACCCTGGAGCAACAGGGGCACACGGTCGCCGTGATCGACCAGGACCCCACCGCCTTCCGACGACTGGGCTCCTCGTTCGGTGGCCGAAGGGTCACCGGCGTCGGCTTCGACCAGGACACCCTGCGCGAGGCCGGCATCGAGGAGGCCGGCGCCTTCGCCGCGGTCTCCAGCGGCGACAACTCCAACATCATCGCCGCCCGGGTGGCCCGCGAGATGTTCGGCGTCGAGAACGTCGCGGCCCGCATCTACGACCCCCGGCGCGCCGAGGTCTACCAGCGCCTCGGCATTCCGACGGTCGCCACGGTCCGCTGGACGGCGGACCAGATGCTGCGCCGGCTGCTGCCGTCCGGCTCCGAGCCGCTGTGGCGCGACCCGACCGGCGGCGTCCAGCTCGCCGAGGTGCACGCCTCCAGCGCCTGGGTCGGCCACAAGATCAGCAAGCTGCAGGAGGAGACGGGCGTCCGCGTCGCGTTCCTCACCCGGCTCGGCGAGGCCATACTGCCCACCTCGCAGACGGTGTTGCAGGAGGGCGACCTGGTGCACGTCATGATGCGCAGCGACGATGTCGAGAAGGTCGAGGCGTCGTTCGCCGAGGGACCCGTGAAGGAGGGCGGTCACTGATGCGCGTCGCCATTGCCGGAGCCGGCGCGGTCGGCCGGTCGATCGCCGGTGAGCTGCTGGAGAACGGCCACGAGGTCCTGCTCATCGACAAGGCGCCGACCGCCATCTCGGTCGAGCGCGTTCCGCAGGCGGAGTGGCTGCTCGCCGACGCCTGCGAGATCACGTCCCTGGACGAGGCGGCGCTCCAGCGCTGCAACGTCGTGATCGCCGCGACGGGCGACGACAAGGTGAACCTGGTCGTCTCCCTGCTGGCCAAGACGGAGTACGGCGTCCCGCGCGTCGTCGCCCGCGTCAACAACCCGAAGAACGAGTGGCTGTTCAACGAGGCCTGGGGCGTCGACGTCGCCGTCTCCACCCCGCGCCTGATGTCGGCCCTGGTCGAGGAGGCGGTCAGCGTCGGCGACCTGGTCCGCCTGCTGCGCTTCAGCCACGGCGACGCCAACCTCGTCGAGCTGACCCTGCCGGAGGAGTCGGCCCTGGCCGGCACCCAGGTCGGCGACGTGGAGTGGCCCGAGGACACCTCCCTGGTCACCATCATCCGCGGCACCCGCGTCCTCACCCCGTCCCGGGAGGACTCCCTGGAGGCCGGCGACGAACTGCTCTTCGTGGCGGCGCAGGCCCGTGAGGAGCAGCTGGAGGACCTGCTGTCGGTCCGCCGGGAACACCCGGTGGAGTAGCTCTCCCACGACGAGCGAGGGCGCCCTGCGATCGCAGGGCGCCCTCGCTCGTTGAACCCGGATGCCCGGATGTCTACTCGGCCGACGCCGACCGCGCCTCGGCCTCCCGGCGCTTCTCCTCCGCCTCCATCTCGGCGAAGACGTCGATGGGCGGCGGCGCCTTGGCCAGGAAGACCCAGGTCAGCCACACCGCCAGCAGGAAGGGCGGGATCTTCAGCGTGACCAGCACCCAGCCGAGCTGCGTGGTGTCGGCCCACCAGTACAGCGGGAAGAGGATCGCGCACTTGGCGAGCAGGATCAGTCCCCACGCCCAGCTGGCCTTGGCGTACGCCTTCTTGCGGCCCGGGTTGCGGGTGCGCCAGGAGAGGTTCTCCTTGAAGACCGGGCCAAGCATCAGGCCGATCAGCGGCACGCCGGCCAGCGTGGTGATGATGTACGCCAGCGCCAGGCCCAGCGTGTAGAGCATGCCCGGCAGGTAGAAGTCCCTGGCCTCGCCGGTCATCATCGCGAAGACGACACCGAAGGCCACGCCGAAGACACCGCTGAAGGCGTGCTTGACGGTGTCCTTCATGGCCAGGCGGACCAGCACGAGCAGCACGGACACGCCCAGAGCGGCGAACGCCGACAGGTGCAGGTCCTTGTTGATCGTGAAGATGGTCACGAAGAGGAGGCCGGGCAGCACCGTCTCGATCATGCCCCGCACGCCGCCGAAGGCCTCGAACAGCGCGGCCTCCGTCACTGCCCGGGTGTCGTGCTCCGTGTCTTCGGTGTGTTCAGTCGGCTTGTCGAGCGACGTCACCGGCTACTCCCGTCCGAGGGGTCTCAGTTCGTACTTGGGGTTGAAGAGCACCCGGCGGCCCCGGCTCATGGAGATCCGGCCCGATGCGATCAGCTTGCGCCCCGGTTCTATCCCGACGATGGAGCGCCGGCCCAGCCACACGACGTCCAGTGCGGCGGAGCCGTCGAACAGCTCGGCCTCCAGAGCCGGGACTCCCGCGCGCGGACGCAGCGTGACCGTGCGCAAGGTACCAGTAACCGTGACGATCTGTCGGTCATGGCAGTCACCGATGCGCGTACAGCCCGCGGTCTCGGCGTCCTCCCGCAGCTCCTCGGACTCCAGGTCCTCCTGCGAAGAGGAGAGCCGGTCGAGCATGCGCCGGAACCGGCCCACCGGCTTTTCGGAACGAGGAACAGCACTCATGTCTGAAGCCTACCGGGGTGACTGACAGCAACGTACCCCCGTCACCTACCCCCGTGCCACGGCCCGAACCGACACCGCGGTCCCGAGTCACTTCTCGAAGCGGTACCCCATCCCCGGCTCGGTAATGAAGTGCTTCGGATGCGACGGATCCGGCTCCAGCTTGCGCCGCAACTGCGCCATGTACACGCGCAGGTAGTTCGTCTCCGTCCCGTACGACGGCCCCCACACCTCCTGCAACAGCTGCTTCTGGCTGACCAGTCGGCCGGTGTTGCGCACCAGCACCTCCAGCAGATGCCACTCCGTGGGCGTCAGCCGTACGTCTCGGCCGCCGCGGTTGACCTTCTTCGCGGCGAGGTCGACGGTGAACTCGTCGGTCTCCACGACCACCTCGTCCTCACCGGCCCCGACGGGCTCGGCACGGCGAACGGCGGCGCGCAGCCGGGCGAGCAGCTCGTCCATGCCGAAGGGCTTGGTGACGTAGTCGTCGGCGCCCGCGTCGAGCGCCTCGACCTTCTCGTCGGAGGAGTGCCGGGCCGAGAGCACGATGATCGGCACCCTCGTCCAGCCCCGCAGCCCCCTGATCACCTCGACGCCGTCCATGTCGGGCAGCCCCAGGTCGAGGACCACCACGTCGGGGTGGCGGGCGGCGGCGAGCTGGAGGGCGGTGGCCCCGTCGTGGGCCGCGTCGACCTCGTACTTGCGCGCCTTGAGGTTGATCACGAGAGCGCGCACGATCTGTGGCTCGTCGTCGACCACGAGCACTCTGGGGGTCTGGGGAGCACCCCCAGTGAGACTCACCATGAAGCCTGCCTTTCTGAGGGTACGGAGAGAAACTCGGGGCGCGTTCCCGCGCGGAGGGTGAGGACCATGGTGAGGCCGCCGCCGGGGGTGTCCTCGGCGTTGAGGGTGCCGCCCATGGCCTCGGCGAAGCCGCGGGCGACCGCGAGACCAAGGCCGACTCCGGCACCGCGCGGGGCGTCGCCGTACCGCTGGAACGGCTCGAAGATGCGTTCCTTCACGTCGTCCGGCACGCCCGGTCCCCGGTCCACGACCCGCACCTCGACGCGGTCGGCGATGGCGCTGGCGGCGACCAGCACGGGCGTACCGTCCGGGCTGTACTTGACCGCGTTCTCCACGACGTTGGCCACCGCCCGCTCCAGCAGCCCGGCGTCCACCCGGACCATGGGCAGCGTCTCCGGCACGTCCAGGACCACGCTGTCCTCGGGTACGCCGCCCAGCGCCATCGGGACGACCTCGTCGAGGTCGACCTCGCGGATGATCGGCGTGACCGTGCCGGTCTGCAGGCGGGACATGTCGAGCAGGTTGCCGACCAGATGGTCGAGCCGGTCGGCGCCCTCCTCGATGCCTTCGAGCAGCTCCGCCCGGTCCTCCTCGGACCACGCCACGTCGTCGGACCGCAGGCTGGAGACGGCCGCCTTGATCCCGGCCAGTGGAGTACGCAGGTCGTGGCTGACGGCGGCCAGCAGGGCCGTGCGGATGCGGTTGCCCTCGGCCAGCGCACGCGCCTGGTCGGCCTCCTCCTTCAGGCGGCGGCGGTCCAGTACGACCACGGCCTGGGCGGCGAACGCGGCCAGCACCCGGCGGTCCTCGGCGGGCAGCACCCGGCCGGTCAGCGCGAGCGCCATGTGGTCACCGACGGGCATGTCCACGTCCGCGTCCTCGGGGCGTGCCACCGGCCCGCCGAAGCCGGCGCGGCCCACGCACGTCCACGGGTCGACGTCGCTCTGGCGCTCCAGCAGCGCGGCCGACTCCATGCCGAAGGTCTCGCGCACCCGCTCCAGCAGGGCCTCCAGACTGGTCTCGCCGCGCAGCACATTGCCCGCGAGGAAGGACAGGATCTCCGACTCCGCCCGCAGCCGGGCCGCCTGGTGGGTGCGCCGGGCGGCGATGTCCACCACCGACGCCACGGACACCGCGACGGCCACGAAGATCACCAGCGCGACGATGTTCTTCGAGTCGGCGATGGTCAGCCGGTGCAGGGGCGGGGTGAAGAAGTAGTTCAGCAGGAACGATCCGAAGGCTGCCGAGGCCAGCGCCGGCAGCAGCCCGCCGAGCAGGGCCGCCGCGACCGTCAGGGTCAGGAAGAGCAGCACGTTGTTGGCGAGGCCGAGGTCGACGGCGTTCAGCACCACCGCCATGATCGCCGGACCGGCGAGGCCGACGGTCCAGCCCCAGATGATCCGGGCCCGCCCCAGCCGCGCGCCCCGGGCCACGGGCAGTCCGCGTCCCTTGGCGACCTCCTCGTGGGTGACGATGTGGACGTCGAGGTCGGGACCGGACTCGCGGGCGACCGTCGCGCCGACGCCGGGTCCGAAGACGTACTGCCAGGTCTTGCGCCGCGACGACCCGAGGACGATCTGGGTGGCGTTCACACCGCGCGCGAAGTCCAGCAGCGCGGCCGGTATGTCGTCGCCGACGACGTGGTGGAAGGTGCCGCCGAGGTCCTCGACCAGGGTGCGCTGGACGGCGAGTTCCTTCGGGGAGGCGGCCGTGAGTCCGTCGCTGCGCGCTATGTAGACGGCGAGCACCTCGCCGCCGGCGCCCTTCTCCGCCAGGCGGGCCGCACGCCGGATCAGGGTGCGCCCCTCCGGGCCGCCGGTCAGACCCACCACGATCCGCTCCCGCGAGCCCCAGATCTTCGACACCCGGTGCTCGCTGCGGTACTGCTTCAGATACTCGTCGACCCGGTCGGCCACCCACAGCAGCGCCAACTCGCGCAGGGCGGTCAGGTTTCCCGGCCGGAAGTAGTTCGACAGGGCGGCATCCACCTTGTCGGGCGTGTAGATGTTGCCGTGCGCCATACGGCGGCGCAGCGCCTCCGGCGACATGTCGACAAGCTCGATCTGGTCCGCCCGCCGGACGACTTCGTCCGGCACGGTCTCCCGCTGCCGGACCCCCGTGATCGACTCGACCACGTCTCCGAGGGACTCCAGGTGCTGGATGTTGACGGTGGAGATCACGTCGACGCCGGCCGCCAGCAGTTCCTCGACGTCCTGCCAGCGCTTGGCGTTGCGTGAGCCCGGGACGTTGGTGTGGGCGAGTTCGTCCACCAGGGCGACCTGCGGGCGGCGGGCCAGGACGGCGTCCACGTCCATCTCGGTGAAGGTGCCGCCGCGGTACTCCAGCCGCTTGCGCGGGATCTGTTCCAGGCCGTGCAGCATCACCTCGGTGCGGGGCCGGTCGTAGTGCTCGACGAAGGCCACCACGCAGTCCGTGCCGCGCTCCACCCGGCGGTGGGCCTCGGACAGCATGGCGTACGTCTTGCCCACGCCCGGTGCCGCACCGAGGTAGATCCGAAGCTTGCCGCGTGCCATGGCCTCATTGTCCGTCTTCCGCAAACTGCTGCGTACGCAGCGTCGACCTTACGGCCAACGTTCCGGGCAAACGGGACGACGAGGGGGTGCGGGGACGTCTTTGACAGAACCCTGACGCGCCGGGCATCGACAAAGGCCGCACCCCCACGGGATGCGGCCCTTGTCGTGTCCGTTTTCCTTTTCCTTCTCAGCTTCCTTACTCAGCGGACCTCGGTGATCTCCGGTCCGCGCTGCAGCTGCCCCATGCCGCCGGAGAAGCGGGAGTTGGCCTGGTCGTCCTGCTGGACGCCCTCGGGGACCATCTGCGCGTCGTTCGGCAGCTTGAGGACGATCGGGTCGCGGGGCGCCATCGGGCCCTCGCCGCGGACCACGACCGTGTCCCGGAAGATGTTCTCCAGCAGCCCGGCCGCCTGCGGCTGCACCGCGGCCTGACCCGAGATCACACCGCGCAGGAACCAGCGGGGCCCGTCCACACCGACGAACCGGACGACCTGGAAGCCGCCCGTGCCGTCCGGCAGCTGCACCGGCACCTGGGCCCGCAGCTCCCAGCCGAGCGAGCCCTCGACCTCGTCGACGATGCCGCCCTGCTGCGTGATGCCGGTGCCGATCTCCTCGCGCACCTCGCCCCAGATGCCCTCGCGCTTGGGGGCGGCGAAGGCCTGGAGCTGGATGGCGCTGTCCCGGAGCGCGACGGTCGCCGCGACGATCGCGTCACCCGCGACCTCCACCCGCAGCTCCATGCCGTCGACTCCCGGCACGAACAGCCCGCCCAGGTCGACCCGGCCCTCGGCCGGATCCCGCACCTCGGAGCTGTCCCACGGTCCGTCGGGACGCGGCTCCGGCTCCAGCCGCACCCGCTCGCGACCGACCTCGTCGTCCGCCTCAGTGTCGACGCTGTCGACGACCTGCTCGGCCTCGCCGGCCGCGTCCTCGGCGGCACCCTTCTTCTTGCGACGTCCGAACACGTCACTGTCCTTCCCGGTCGGATACGACCGAAGCGTATCGATTCCCACCCGCCTTGCCGCCGACGGCGGCATGACCGCTTGTGCCGCCCCCGTCGCCCACCGCGGCATGACCGCCGGTGGACCCGAAGCCCCCCGCGGCCCGCGCCGAGCCGGGAAGCTCCGCCACCACCTGGAAGCGGACCCTCTCGACCTGCTGGACGACCAGTTGGGCAATCCGGTCGAAGCGCTCGAACCGCACGGTCTCGCGCGGGTCGAGATTCACCACGATCACCTTGATCTCCCCACGGTACCCGGCATCAACCGTCCCCGGGGCATTCACGAGGGCGACACCGCAGCGGGCGGCGAGACCGGAACGCGGGTGCACGAAGGCCGCGTACCCCTCGGGCAGCGCCACAGACACTCCCGTGGGCAGCACGGCTCGTTCACCCGGCGCCAGTTCGCAGGCCTCGGTGGTGCGCAGATCGGCTCCCGCGTCACCGGGGTGTGCATACGCGGGAAGCGGTACGTCCGGGTCGACGCGCCGGATCAGCACGTTCACGGGGTCGCGGCTCACGGGTTCACCTCGAAGGCGCGGGCGCGCCGAATCTGGTCGGGGTCGTTCATGGCGGCCTGGATCTCCTCCTCGCGGCCATGGTCGACGAAGTGTTCGACCTTGACCTCGATGAAGAGGGCGTCGGCACGGACGGCGACGGGGCCGTCGGGGGCGCCGACGCGTCCGGTGGCCGTCGAGTAGATCTTCCGTCCGGCCACCGCGGTCACCTCGGCCGCGAGGTGCAGTGTGGTGCCCACCGGCACGGGACGGACGAAGTCGGTCTCCAGCCGGCCGGTCACGGCGATGGTGCGCAGCAGCCAGTTCAGCGAGCCGAGTGTCTCGTCGAGGGCGGTGGCGAGCACTCCGCCGTGCGCGAGGCCGGGAGCGCCCTGGTGTTCGGGCCGTACGGTGAACTCAGCGGTGATCGACACCCCTTCGCCGGCCCGCGCCGCCAGGTGCAGCCCGTGCGGCTGTTCACCGCCGCAGCCGAAGCACTGGCCGTAGTGCGCGCCGAGGAGCTCACCGGGCGCGGGAGCGTCGGCGTGCCGCACCGGCTTCTTCGCGTCGGCGGGCGGCGTCAAAGTCGGGGATGTACCACTCACAGGCGCAGACCTTACCCGCCCGCCCGTCTCCCACCACCGCCCTGCCTGACAGCGCTGCGCACTGGCCCCCCTGATCCTGGCGGCGCGCGGACACCGTGCCAAGCTTGACGTCATGCAGCTCTCCGCCGCCCCTTACGAAGAACGCCTCACCGCGCCCCGCTCCTGGTGGCTGATCAGCTTCCTGGCCGGGGTCTCGCTCGCCCTGATCCTGCTGCCGTTCGGCACGCTGCCGATGCTGGGCGGCCTGGTCGGCGGCACGGCCGCCGCGGCGGTGGCGGCGAGTTCCTACGGCTCGGTCCGCATCCGCGTGGTGGGCGGTTCCCTGATCGCCGGCGAGGCGAAGGTCCCGGTCACGGCGCTGGGCGAGGTCGAGATCCTGAGCCCCGAGGAGGCCCGGGCCTGGCGCACCCACAAGGCCGACACCCGCGCCTTCATGCTGCTGCGCGCCTACATCCCCACGGCCCTGCGCGTCGCGATCACCGATCCCGCGGACCCGACGCCGTACCTGTACCTGTCGACGCGTGAGCCGGAGCGGCTGGCGGAGGCGATCAGGACGGCGAGGGAAGCGGCTGCCGCGTAACGGCGGCGCCGCTCAGCGCCCGGGCTCCGGCGGCTCCCCGTTGCCCATCGGCAGCGCGTCCGGGGGGCGCTCCAGGGGCGGCAGCTCCGTCAGCTGGTCCCAGGGCACCTGCATCTTGCGCAGGTCCGCTCGGATCCGCGAGGCGAGCTTCTTGGTGTCCCGCCGGTTCATGACCGCGCCGACCGCGGCACCGACCATGAACGGCATCAGGTTGGGCAGGTTGCGCACCATGCGCTTCATGATCTGCTGGCGCAGCTGCCGCTTCATGTGACCGCCGAGGGCGGAGTTGACCGTCGAGGGCTTCAGGGGATCGATGCCCCGCTCCTCCGACCAGGACCTCAGGTAGGCGCTGCTGCGGTCCTTGAGGTTGCCCGGCGGCCGCACGCCGTAGACCTCGTGGAGCTCGGCGATCAGCTTCAGCTCTATCGCCGCGACCCCGGTGATCTCCGCGGCCAGCTCGGCGGGCATCGCGGGCGGCACGGGCAGCATCGCCGCCGCTCCCACGCCCGCTCCGACCGTCCCCGACGCGTTCGCCGCGCCCGCGACCAGCTTGTCCGCGAGCTGCTCGGGACCGAGGCCGGGGAAGTGCCTGCGCAGCGTCGCCAGGTCTCGTACGGGGATCCGGGGGGCCATCTCGATCAGCCGGTCGGCGAGATACCCGAGGCCCGCCCTGGCGTGCTGGCCGCCCTTGCGGACGCCGTCCCTGGCCAGCTCCCTGGCCCTGTCCCGGATCACCGCCGCCCGCCGTCTGGCGACGGGGGTGGGACCCTGGGCCGGCACCGGGAGGTCAGCCCGGTCACCGGCGCGTTCGAGCGAGGCCGACCCCGTAGGGACCGGTCCCGTGGCGGAGGAGCCCCGCTCGTCGTCACGCACGCCGTGAGGGCCGTCGGACGGCCCCGAGTCCGCTCCCCAGGGGAAGCGGCGCTTCCTGGGTGGGGTCGAGCCAGTCACGGCCGACCCCGCCTCAGTCGCAGTCGCGGCAGATCGGCTGACCGTTCTTCTCCCGGGCCAGCTGGCTGCGGTGGTGGACCAGGAAGCAGCTCATGCACGTGAACTCGTCCTGCTGCTTCGGCAGGACGCGGACCGCCAGCTCCTCGTTCGAGAGGTCGGCGCCGGGCAGCTCAAGGCCCTCGGCGGCCTCGAATTCGTCGACGTCCACGGCCGAGGCGGACTTGTCGTTCCGCCGGGCCTTCAGCTCTTCAAGGCTGTCCGAGTCGACGTCGTCGTCGGTCTTGCGTGGAGTGTCGTAATCGGTTGCCATGTCGCTCTCCCCCTCCGGGTGTCTGCGGTGTCTCCAGCGCACGTAACGCGTGAGAGGCCGGACTTGTGCCCGACCCGAGGCGGAGATTTTGCCTCACATCAAGGTCTGTTACTCAATCGACACCCAACCGGACTCCTCACGAGTGATCGGCTTGGATGGCGATCGGGACCGTACACGGTCCGAATGTCGCACTTCAAAGGCGTCTCACCGTGTACTTCCCGTGATCAGCCCCCTGGAAAACCCGGATTTTCCGGGCTTCTCGGCCACTCACATGATCACGGAGAGTAGATGGCCGGAAAATCGCCTTTGTGATCGATCACACATGGGACGTCCGGACGGGTGCCCCGAGAATTCCGCGCAAAGCGAACATCCCCGGGTGTGTCGCCAGGCTCTCAGATCGGGAAAGTGACCCGCATCACGAGGCCGCCTCCCTCCCGCGGCCGCGCCGCGATGTGCCCGCCGTGCGCGCGGGCCACGGACCGGACGATGGACAGGCCGAGGCCGACGCCCTTGTCGCTTCCGGTGCGCTCCGTGCGCAGTCTCCGGAAGGGCTCGAAGAGGTTGTCGATCTCGTACGCCGGCACCACCGGCCCGGTGTTCGCGACGACCAGGACGGCCTGGCCGTGCTGGATCTCGGTGGTGACCTCGACCCAGCCGTCCTCGGGGACGTTGTACCGCACGGCGTTCTGCACCAGGTTCAGCGCGATCCGCTCCAGCAGGACGCCGTTGCCCTGGACGACCGCGGGCTCGCGCTTGCCACGGAACCGCACGCCCTTGGCCGCCGCTTCTGCGTGCACCTGGTCGATGGCCTGCGAGGCGACCTCGGCGAGGTCCACGGGCCCCCGCTCCACGATCTGGTTGTCGCTGCGGGCGAGCAGCAGCAGGCCCTCCACGAGCTGCTCGCTGCGCTCGTTGGTGGCCAGCAGCGTCTTGCCGAGCTGCTGGAGCTCCACGGGCGCGCCCGGGTCGGACAGGTGCACTTCGAGGAGCGTGCGGTTGATCGCGAGCGGGGTTCTGAGCTCGTGGGAGGCGTTGCCGACGAAGCGCTGCTGGGCGGTGAAGGCCCGCTGCAGCCGCTCCAGCATGTCGTCGAAGGTGTCGGCCAGCTCCTTGAGCTCGTCGTCCGGACCGTCCAGCTCGATCCGCCGGGACAGATCCGATCCGGCGACCGCGCGCGCGGTGCGGGTGATCCGCCCGAGCGGCGAGAGCACCCGGCCGGCCATGGCGTAGCCGAACGCGAAGGCGATCACGGCGAGACCGAGCAGGGCCAGCAGCGAGCGGCTGAGCAGGTTGTCCAAGGCGTGCTGGCGCTGCTCGTTGACGCAGGCGTTCATGGCCTCGTTGAGCTCGCTCGCGGTCGGCGAGCCCGGGAAGTTGCAGGTCTCGCTCGCCACCTGGCCGGAGAGGATCTTGAAGGGCAGGTCACTGCCGACGTTCATGGCGTTCGCGGCGAGCAGGTAGATGATCGACAGCAGCATGATGCCGGCGATCAGGAACATGCCGCCGTACAGCAGCGTGAGCCGTATCCGGATGGTCGGCCGCAGGAGCGGGAACGGAGGGGCTGCCTTCCTGGGGTCCCAGGTGGGCTTCGGGGGCGCCTGGGGAGGCGCGGGGTGCGCGGCCACCGCCGATCAGATCCGGTAACCGGAGCCGGGCACGGTCACGATGACGGGCGGCTCGCCCAGCTTGCGGCGCAGGGTCATGACGGTGACGCGCACCACGTTGGTGAACGGGTCGGTGTTCTCGTCCCAGGCCTTCTCCAGGAGCTGCTCGGCGGAGACGACGGCGCCCTCGCTGCGCATCAGCACCTCCAGGACGGCGAACTCCTTCGGCGCGAGCTGCACCTCCTTGCCGTCCCGGAAGACCTCGCGGCGGTTCGGGTCCAGCTTGATCCCGGCGCGCTCCAGGACGGGCGGCAGGGGCACGCTCGTACGGCGGCCGAGGGCACGCACGCGTGCGGTCAGCTCGCTGAACGCGAAGGGCTTGGGGAGATAGTCGTCGGCGCCGATCTCCAGGCCCTCGACGCGGTCACTGACGTCGCCGGACGCCGTGAGCATCAGCACGCGTGTGGGCATGCCGAGCTCGACGATCTTGCGGCAGACGTCGTCACCGTGCACCAGGGGGAGGTCGCGGTCGAGGACGACCACGTCGTAGTCGTTGACGCCGATGCGCTCCAGGGCGGCCGCACCGTCGTACACGACGTCGACGGCCATGGCCTCCCGGCGCAGTCCGGTGGCCACCGCATCGGCGAGCAGTTGCTCGTCCTCGACGACGAGTACGCGCACGTCGCTTGTCCTTCCTCTGTCCGCCCGCACAGCGCATCGGGGCGCACGCGAGCAGGAGTCTTCGGGGGTGTGTTGACCTCCATCCTGCCCTTTTCGGCCATAAGTCGGCAGTAAGGCGGTGGAGCGGCAGCGGGCGCGGACCTCGCCGGGACCTCGGCGATCTCCGCGCCGAGCGCCGTGGCGGCACAGCGCGAACCGGGCGCCGGATCCGGGAATGCGAGATTTTCTCCTCCGGTTGAGGTTTCTGCGGGAGGGAGCGGGGGGAGGACGGTTTACACCCCGCGATCACGCTCTGCTTGTGCCGCAGCACCATGCGGTACGCCACGGTCCGCTTGACGCAGAGCGGGCGTGGGTGTCCGGCACCGTCGCCGCCCAGCAGGGCAGCGCTGGGCACCCATGGGAGACGTGATCGCCCCTTCCGAACGGCACACCCCCGTGCCATCGACCCACGACCCAGGACGAGGGGGCGCAGCATGGACGCATTCACCGCAGGACTTCTGCAGCGCATAAGGGCGACCGAGTCCGACCTGACGCGGGCCCGGGACGAGGGCGACGACTTCCTCGTCGAGGTGGAGCAGGGCGAGCTCGACGACCTGCGCCGTCTCGCCGCCGAGCACGGTGTGGAAGTCGGCGCGTCAAGCGTCTGACCGGCACGACAGCGGGCCCCCGGCGAATCCAGCGCCGGGGGCCCGCTCGTGCTTTCGGCCAACACCTGGGTCGGCCGGCCGGTTCAGTCGTGCCAGGCGCCGAAGTCCTCCAGGAGCCGCTGGAGGGGCTCGAAGACGCCGGGGGTGCCCGCGACCGTCAGCTCGCGTGACGGTCGCTCTGAGGGGCGTCCGCCGGTCAGGGCGCCCGCCTCCCGGGCGATCAGGTCACCGGCGCCGTAGTCCCAGGCGTTGAGTCCGCGCTCGTAGTAGCCGTCGAGGCGGCCGGCGGCCACGTCGCACAGGTCGACGGCGGCGGAGCCGCTGCGGCGGATGTCCCTCACGAGCGGGATCAGTTTCCGGGCGACCTCGGCCTGGTGCGCGCGGACCTCGGTGACGTAGTTGAAGCCGGTGGAGACCAGGGCCTGGTCCAGCGGCGCGGACGGCCGGCAGGCCAGCCTGCGCTCGCCGTCCCAGGCTCCGGTGGCCCAGGCCCCGCCGCCGCGCACCGCGTGGTACGTCTCGCCGCGCATCGGCGCCGCGACGACCCCGACCACGGTCTCGCCGTCCTGCTCGGCGGCTATGGACACGGCCCAGGTGGGCAGCCCGTAGAGGTAGTTCACCGTGCCGTCGAGCGGGTCGATCACCCAGCGGACGCCGCTGCTGCCCTCGCTGGCGGCGCCCTCCTCGCCGAGGAAGCCGTCGTCGGGGCGGTGGTCGGCGATCAGGTCGGTGATCAGCTTCTCGGCCGCGATGTCCATCTCGGTCACCACGTCGATGGGGCTGGACTTGGTGGCGGCCACCGCGAGGTCGGCCGGGCGGCCGTCCCGCAGCAGCTCACCGGCGCGGCGGGCGGCCTCCTGGGCGAGCCGCAGCAGGTCCGGGTGGTGGGCGTCGGACACGGCGCTCCTCATGCGTAGGGGCTGTCGGCGCCCGCGGCGGCGGGACGCGGGGCGCGGGCCGGGCAGCAGCCCACCGGGCAGAGGTTGTGGCTCGCGCCGAGGGCGCCCAGGGCGCACGGTGTGACCTCCTGGCCACGCTCGACGGCGGCGCGCTCGGTGACGAGGTCGCGGATCGCGGCGGCGAACCTCGGGTCGGCACCGACGGTCGCCGAGCGACGCACCGGCAGGCCCAGCTCCTCGGCCTTGGCCTTGGCCTCCGTGTCGAGGTCGTAGAGGACCTCCATGTGGTCGGAGACGAAGCCGATGGGGGCCATCACGACGGCCGGGACGCCCGCCGCGTGCCGCTCCTCCAAGTGATCGCAGATGTCGGGCTCCAGCCACGGGATGTGCGGGGCGCCGGAGCGCGACTGGTAGACGAGCTGCCAGGGGTGGTCGACGCCGGTGCGCTCACGGACGGCGTCGGCGATCAGCCGCGCCACGTCCAGATGCTGCTTGACGTACGCCCCGCCGTCCCCGTGTTCCTCGACCGGGCCGGAGGTGTCCGCGGCGGAGTTCGGGATCGAGTGGGTCGTGAACGCGATGTGCGCGCCGTCCCGGACGTCCTCGGGGAGGGAGGCGAGGCACTGGAGCACGCCCTCGATCATGGGCTCGACGAAGCCGGGGTGGTTGAAGTAGTGCCGCAGCTTGTCGATCTTCGGCGGCTCCAAGCCCTCGGCCTCCAGGGCGGCGAGCGAGTCGGCGAGGTTCTCGCGGTACTGCCGGCAGCCCGAGTACGAGGCGTAAGCGCTCGTAGCGAGGACCAGGACGCGGCGGCGGCCGTCGCGGACCATCTCGCGCAGCGTGTCCGTGAGGTACGGCGCCCAGTTGCGATTGCCCCAGTAGACCGGCAGGTCCAGGCCGTGGTCGGCGAAGTCCTTGCGCAGGGCGTCCAGCAGGGCGCGGTTCTGGTCGTTGATCGGGCTGACCCCGCCGAACAGGAAGTAGTGCCGGCCGACTTCCTTGAGGCGTTCTCTGGGGATGCCGCGCCCGCGCGTCACGTTCTCCAGGAACGGGACCACGTCGTCCGGCCCCTCGGGGCCGCCGAACGAGAGCAGGAGCAGGGCGTCGTAGGGGGTGGCATCGAGCGCGTCTGGCATGGCTCCGATCCTGCCACCCGGCACTGACAGTGAGGTAACGGCGGGGTGCCGCGGGTGTTCATGGCCATACCCACGGGTGCATCGGGGCCACCTCACTCGTAACCTGTATGGGCCACCTTCGCGCCTTACGCATCAGTACCGAGCCGTACGCAGCCCTGCCGCGGCGGTATCGGCCCCCTCGTCGTCCCTTCCGAACTGCCGGAGACCCAGTGCCCAGCCCCTACCGCGCCCTGTTCGCCGCCCCCGGCTCCAAGGGCTTCTCCGCCGCAGGCCTCCTCGGTCGGATGCCGCTGTCGATGATGGGCATCGGCGTGGTCACGATGGTCTCCCAGCTCACCGGGCGGTACGGGCTGGCGGGCGCGCTGTCGGCGACCATCGCGCTGGCGGCGGCGGTGGCGGGGCCGCAGGTCTCGCGGCTGGTCGACCAGTACGGGCAGCGGCGGGTGCTGCGCCCGGCGACCCTGCTGGCGCTCACCGCGGCGGCCGTGCTGCTGGTCGCCGCGCACTACGGGTGGCCGGACTGGGTGCTGTTCGTGGCCTGTGCGGGCATCGGGTGCGTGCCGAGCGTCGGCGCGATGATCCGGGCCCGCTGGGCAGCCCTGTACCGGGGCACCCCGCAGCTGCACACCGCGTACTCCTTCGAGTCCGTGGTGGACGAGATCTGCTTCATCTTCGGGCCGATCATCTCCATCGGCCTGTCCACCGCCTGGTTCCCGGAGGCCGGCCCGCTGCTGGCCGCCTGCTTCCTCGCGGCCGGCGTCTTCTGGCTGACCGCGCAGCGGTCCACCGAGCCCGCCCCGCACCCGCGCGAGCGGCACGGCGGCGGCTCCGCCATGCGCTCCCCGGGACTGCAGGTCCTGGTGACCACCTTCGTGGCCACCGGCGCGATCTTCGGCGCGGTGGACGTGGTCACGGTGGCCTTCGCCGACGAGCAGGGCCACAAGGGGGCCGCCAGCGTCGTCCTCGCGGTGTACGCGCTGGGCTCCTGCGTGGCGGGGGCCGTCTTCGGGTTGCTCCACTTCGCGGGTGCGCCCGAACCTCGGTGGTTGCTGGGTGTATGCGCGATGGCCGTGAGTATGATCCCCCTCCTACTGGTCGGAAACTTGCCGTTTCTGGCCGTGGCGCTCTTCGTCGCGGGCCTGTCCATCGCTCCCACGATGATCACGACGATGTCCCTGATCGAAGAGCACGTACCACGCGCGCAACTGACCGAGGGCATGACCTGGGTGAGCACCGGGCTCGCGGTGGGGGTCGCCCTCGGCTCCTCCGTGGCCGGCTGGGTGATCGACGCCGCCGGTGCGCGCGCCGGGTACGGGGTTCCGGCGGTGTCCGGCGCCGTCGCGGTCGCGGTCGGTTTCCTCGGGTACCGCCGGCTCAAGCGGCCGGCTCCGCGTCGGGGAGGCACCGTTGAGCAGCACAGCGAGCGGGAAGAACGGCACGTGGCGTAACTGGGGCGGCAATGTCGCCGCCCGCCCGGCGCGGGAGGTCACGCCCGCCTCCGTGGAGGAGCTGACCGAGGCGGTACGGCAGGCGGCGCAGGACGGCCTGAAGGTGAAGGCCGTCGGCACCGGGCACTCCTTCACGTCCATAGCGGCGACCGACGGTGTGTTGATCCGACCTCAACTGTTGACGGGCATACGCAACATTGACCGGGAGGCCGGCACCGTCACGGTCGAGGCCGGCACCCCGCTCAAGAGACTCAATGTGGCCCTCGCGCGCGAGGGGCTGTCGCTGACCAACATGGGCGACATCATGGAGCAGACCGTCTCCGGGGCCACCAGCACCGGCACCCACGGCACGGGCCGCGACTCCGCCTCGATCGCCGCCCAGATCCGGGGCCTGGAGCTGGTCACCGCCGACGGCACGGTGCTCACCTGCTCCGATAAGGAAAACCCGGATGTCTTCGCGGCCGCCCGGATCGGCCTCGGCGCCCTCGGCATCGTCACCGCGATCACCTTCGCCGTCGAGCCGGTCTTTCTGCTCACCGCGCGCGAGGAGCCGATGACCTTCGACCGGGTCACCAACTCCTTCGACGAACTCTGGGCCGAGAACGAGCACTTCGAGTTCTACTGGTTCCCGCACACCGGAAGCACCAACACCAAGCGCAACAACCGCAGCGCCGGCCCGGAGCGCCCGGTGGGGCAGCTCAAGGGCTGGTTCGAGGACGAGTTCCTCTCCAACGGCGTCTTCCAGGTGGCCAACTGGGTCGGCCGCGCGGTGCCCGCCGCCATCCCGACGATCGCCCAGATCTCCAGCAAGGCCCTCTCCCCACGCACGTACACGGACATCCCGTACAAGGTCTTCACCTCCCCGCGCCGGGTGCGTTTCGTGGAGATGGAGTACGCCGTCCCGCGCGAGGCCGTCGTGGAGACGCTGCGCGAGCTGAAGGCGACGGTCGACCGGTCCCGACTGCGGATCAGCTTCCCCGTCGAGGTGCGCACCGCCCCGGCCGACGACATCACGCTGTCCACGGCGTCGGGCCGGGACACCGCGTACATCGCCGTCCACATGTTCCAGGGCACCCCCTATCAGGCGTACTTCACCGCCGCCGAGCGGATCTTCACCGCGCACGAGGGGCGGCCGCACTGGGGCAAGGTGCACACGCGGGACGCGGAGTACTTCGCCGGGGTCTACCCGCGCTTCGGGGAGTTCACGGCGCTGCGGGACCGGCTGGATCCGGAACGGCGGTTTCAGAACGACTACTTGCGGAGGGTGCTGGGGTCGTAGCGGACGCGGTGGGCGTGGGGGTCGGGGCCGGCTCCCCGCCGGTGTCCTGCTCGTCACCGGAGCTCGCGCTCGGAGTCGGCGCCGAACTGCCCGTCGTACCGCCGCCGTCGCTTCCGGACGAGGCACCGTCCGACGGCGTGGCGCCACCGGTGGTGTCCGTGTCGGTGTCCGCGTCCGGCACCCCGGAGGGAGCGGACGTCGAATCGTCCCCGCGGGAGTCGGGGTCCGAGTCCCCGGAGTTCGAGGAGGATTTGCCGTGGCCGGAGAGGGCGTCCCCGACCGTCGTGCCGCCCCGGCCGCCGAAGCTGCTTCCGGAGGCCAGTTCATAGGCCGTGATGCCGGTCATCGTGACGCCGAAGACCAGGGCCGCCGCCAGCAGCGGGCGCTTCCAGCTTCTGACCCGCGCGCGGTAGACCGTGCCCTCGGTGAACTCCCCGACGGCGCGCGGCGCTTGCTCCGGGGGTCTGGCGGGCGCCGCGACATCGCGGAACTGCTCACCGGTCCGCGTGAAGAAGTGCTGGAACAGCGAACCGCCGCAGGTGGCGATGACGCTGACGACTCCGGCGCCGAGGATCGTCCCGTAGACCCCGAAGGAGGAGGCGAGTTTGGCGGCCACCACCGCGGCCACGGCGCTGCTCGCGACCTGGGGCACGCTCAGGTCGATCCGCTTCTGCTTCACCTCCTCCCCGGTGCTCGACTCCTGGACGACATCGGGCCTTTGGCGCATTCCGGGGCCTTGCCTGCCTTTCCCGTACTTGATCGACTGGGGGTACGAGAGGGGGACGTACGGTCGAAACCGGTAGTTCCGTTTCTGGTGATTCCGTGAAGTACGCCACGTGTGTGATCGGGAGAATCCGTCAGCGGCGGCCAAGTGCCGCCCCCCGGGAGAAGTTGAGCGGCGCGCCAATCCACGCACGTGGTCCAAATGGAGTACTGTTGCGAGCCCTGGGTCCGGGCTACCGCCAGGCTGTCCGGAACCTTGAAGGACCGCCGGGAGGGGGCTTGTTGCACAGGGTGACGGAGTTGGTCACTTAGCGTTGCGAATAGGTAACCGTGCCATAACGGCGATCCAGGGCCCGTGCCCGACACGCCGGGCAACTCGGCAAGGTTGTGGCAGGCTGCACCCGGGCAGGCCACACTCGACTAGCGGAAGCAGCGACGCACGTGACGTCGGCAGGCACCACCCGGGAGGTCCCCATGCCCGAACTGCGTGTCGTGGCCGTCTCCAATGACGGCACACGGCTGGTGCTGAAGGCTGCGGACAGCACGGAGTACACGCTTCCGATCGACGAACGGCTCCGCGCCGCCGTGCGCGGCGACCGTCCCCGCCTCGGCCAGATCGAGATCGAGGTGGAGAGCCATCTCCGCCCCCGAGACATCCAGGCGCGGATACGGGCGGGCGCGACCGCCGAAGAGGTCGCCCAGATGGCGGGCATCCCGGTCGATCGCGTACGCCGTTTCGAGGGTCCCGTGCTGGCCGAGCGCGCCTTCATGGCCGAGCGGGCCCGCAAGACCCCGGTCCGCCGCCCCGGCGAGAACTCCGGGCCGCTGCTCGGCGAGGCCGTGCAGGAGCGGCTGGTGCTGCGCGGCGCCGAGAAGGACACCGTGCAGTGGGACTCCTGGCGCCGCGACGACGGCACCTGGGAGGTACTGCTGGTCTACCGCGTCGCGGGCGAGCCGCACTCGGCGAGCTGGACGTACGACCCGCCCCGGCGGCTCGTGCAGGCCGTCGACGACGAGGCCCGCTCGCTGATCGGTGAGGCGGACGACCTCGGCGCGCCCGAGCCCAGCTTCCCCTTCGTTCCGCGTATCGCCCGGCTGCCGCGCGAGCGCACGCTGGACCGTTCCGCCGACCGGGAGCGGCCGAGCCTGCCGGCGCCTCCGGCCGAGCCCGTCGAGGAGAGCGCGGGTGAGCGGGATTCGCTGACCAGCCTGCTGGAGGCGGTTCCGAGCTTCCGGGGCGACCTGGTGGTCCCGGAGCGTCCGGCGCCCGAGCCGGTGGAGGAGCCCGCCGCCGAGCCCGAGGCGGAGGAGCCACCGGCGCCCGCGGCCTCGGCCGGTTCCGCCTACGCGGACGTCCTGATGCCGCGCTCGGTCGGCAGCCACCGCGACCGCCTCGTCGGCGCGACCGACCGCCAGGCCGAGGCCGACGGCGTCCGCCCCGGCCGCAGAGCGGCGGTCCCGAGCTGGGACGAAATCGTGTTCGGGACGCGGCGGAAGAAGCAGGAGTAGCACCCGACGGTACGGAACGAGGGCCCGCGCCTGACCAGGCGCGGGCCCTCGGCGTGGGCGGGTGCTTCGGGCGGTCGGCTACTGCGGATCCGGCCCCACCGCAACCGGCCGCGACGGATCCGACGACCACTGCGACCACGACCCGACGTACAGCGCCGCCGGAATCCCGGCGACCGCCAGTGCCAGCACCTCGTGCGCCGCGGAGACCCCGGAACCGCAGTACACGCCCACCTTCGCCCCGTCGTGCGCCCCCAGTGCGTTGAAGCGCGCCCGGAGCTCCTCGGCGGGCAGGAAGCGACCGTCCGCCCCCACGTTCTCGTTCGTCGGCGCCGACACCGCCCCGGGGATGTGCCCGCCCACCCGGTCGATCGGCTCCACGTCGCCCCGGTACCGCTCCGCCGCCCGCGCGTCGAGCAGCACCCCCGAACGGGCCAGCGCCGCGGCCGCGTCCGCGTCCAGGAGCCCCTCGGCGGCCGCCTCCGGCCGGAAGTCGCCCTCCTCCGGCGTCGGCTCCGCCACCGACAGGGCGCCCTCCCACGCGGGCAACCCCCCGTCGAGCACCCGCACATCCGGGTGACCCGTCCAGCGCAACAGCCACCAGGCGCGGGCCGCGGCCCAGCCCTGGCCACCGTCGTACACAACGACCCGGCGCCCGGACGACACACCCGCACGACGCATCGCCGCGCCGAACTCCGCCAGATCCGGCAGCGGGTGGCGCCCGTTGGCGCCCGGCGCGGCGGCCAGTTCGCGGTCCAGGTCGACGAAGACCGCGCCGGGGATGTGCCCGGCCGCGTATGCGGCCCGTCCGTCGAACGGCGGCTCACCGGCCGCCTTGGCCACGCTGAGCTGCCAGCGGACGTCGAGCAGCACGGGCGGGTTGGGCCCCGCCAGGGCGCTCGCGAGCTCGGATGCGGTGATGATGGCGTTCATGGCCACCATCCTTGCGCACAGGGTGGCCTCATCGTCCAGGTCCGGCTACTCTGCTCGGCCGGACAGACCCGATCACCGGGCGTACGGGATCGGGCACATGCTGTAGAGCCGATCGACACCCGAGGGCAATCACCTCGAAACGGGCAAGAAACCGCAGATCGGGCAACTACCGGGCGCGGAGCGGGAAGCGGCGGCGCGCCCGGAGCGCTGGACGCCGAGGGTGGTGCGAGCATCGGCACGGGGGTCGGAGAGCGGAATCGACGCGGCCACCGCGAGGGGCCGAGGAGAGAGTGACGATGACCGAGGCACGGGGGTCGGCCCGCCGCGACGGCACAGCGCACGCCCGGTACACGCCCGGCACGCCCTGCTGGGTGAGCCTGATGGTGCACGGCCTGGCCGCGACCGAGGAGTTCTACGGGACTCTGTTCGGCTGGGAGTTCCGCCCCGGCCCGCAGCAGCTCGGCCCCTATGTACGGGCCCTGCTCGACGGCCGCGAGGTGGCGGGCATCGGCCGACTGCCCGCGGACCGGCATCTCCCCGTCGCCTGGACGCCCTACTTGGCCTCCGACGACGTCGACCGGACCGCTGAGACGATTCGCCTGTGCGGCGGCACGGTCGGCGTGGGCCCGCTCGACGCGGAGGAGGCGGGGCGCCTCGCCATCTGCTCGGACCCCTCGGGTGCCGTCTTCGGGGTCTGGCAGGGGGCGGCGCATCGCGGCACCGGCATCGCCGGAGTGCCCGGGACACCGGCCTGGCACGAGCTGCTGACCTTCGAGTCGGAGAGCGTCGCCAAGTTCTACGGGAGCGTCTTCGGCTACGAGGAGGAGCCCGTCGTCTCCGCGGACATCGACTACCTCACCCTGCACCTCGACGGCCGCCCGGTCGCCGGCCTGCACGGCCTGGGCATGTCGCTGCCCCGCGACCGGGGCCCGCACTGGTTGACGTACTTCGAAGTCGCCGACATGGACGAGGCGCTGGACCATGTCGTCGGACTGGGCGGACATGTCCTCAAACCGGCGCACGACAGCGCGCACGGGCGCGTGGCCACGGTCGCCGACCCCGAGGGCGCGTGCTTCGCGCTGATTCAGACGGCCCGGCGCTGACCGCTCATGCCGACGACACCGGCAGCACGTCGGGCGACAGCGCCGCCGCGTTCGCCGAAGCGGCCGTCATCCGGCGCTGGTGATGCCGGCGGCACAGCACCTCGTAGCCGACGGCGTCCGCCCGGTTGACGTCGCCGACAACCACCTGGGCGCCCTCGACGACCATCTGGCCGCCGACCGTGCGGGCGTTGTGCGTGGCCCGGGCGCCGCACCAGCACAGGGCCTCCACCTGGAGCACCTCGACCCGGTCCGCCAACTCCACCAGCCGCTGGGAGCCGGGGAAGAGCTTGGTGCGGAAGTCGGTCGTGATGCCGAAGGCGTAGACGTCCAGGCCCAGGTCGTCGACGACGCGCGCGAGTTGGTCGATCTGCTCCGGCGCCAGGAACTGCGCCTCGTCCGCGATCACGTAGTCCGCGCGCCCGCCCTGCGAGAGGTGGTCGACCAGGTACCCGTACAGGTCCATGCCGTCGGTGACCTCGACCGCGTCCGTCACCAGGCCGAGCCGGGAGGACAGCTTGCCTTCGCCGGCCCGGTCGTCGCGGGTGAAGATCATGCCCTGCAGCCCGCGCGCGGAGCGGTTGTGCTCGATCTGGAGGGCCAGCGTCGACTTCCCGCAGTCCATCGTTCCGGAGAAGAACACCAGCTCGGACATGGGGAGTTGAGCACCTTTCGGCGAGGAGACGGGGAGAGGGCGGGTGTCAGGAGCGTACTTCGAGCAGCGGGACCAGCTGCTCGGCAGGGGTCATCGAGCCGTGGTTGCCGACCATCGAGGACTCCTTGGGCTCGCGCTCGGAGGCGATGAGCAGGACGTCGTCGCGCGCGGCCGCGACCACGTCGCCGATGCGCGCGTACACCCGCTCGTCGATGTGCGGGCCGAACCAGCCCGCCGCGATCGCCTCGTCCCGCGAGGCCACCCAGAACTGCTCGCCGAGCACCTCGCGCCAGCAGGTCAGTACGTCGTTCTCGGCGCCCGGCACCGCGTACACGTGGCGTGCGCGGCCCTCGCCGCCCAGCAGGGCGACGCCCGCGCGCAGCTCCCAGTCCTCGTCGAAGTCGATGCGGTGCTGCTCGTCGAAGGGCACGTCGACCATGCCGTGATCGGCGGTGACGTACAGCGCGCTGCGCGGCGGCAGCTGTTCGGCCAGTCGCTGGACGAGGCGGTCGACGTACATGAGCTGGCCGACCCAGGTGTCGGAGGCGAGGCCGAAGCGGTGTCCGGCTCCGTCGAGTTCGGCGTAGTACGTGTAGACGAGGCTGCGGTCCCCGGAGGCGAGCTGCTCCGCGGCGAGGTCCATGCGCTCCTCGCCGGTCAGCCGCCCGTGGAACGATCCGCCGCTGAGCGCGACCTTCGTCAGCGGGGTGCGCTCGAAGGCGGGGGACGAGACCTGGGCGGCGTGCACGCCGGCGCGGTGGGCCAGCTCGAAGACCGTGGGGTACGGCTGCCAGGGCGCCGGCGGCGTCCAGGGTTGCCAGCGGAGCTGGTTCATCAGCTCGCCGGTCGCCGGGTTGCGCACCGTGTAGCCCGGCAGGCCGTGCACGCCCGGCGGGAGGCCGGTGCCGACGGAGGCGAGGGAGGTCGCGGTGGTCGCCGGGTAGCCGGCGGTGAGGGGACGGCCCGTGCCGCCGCGTGAGGTGGCGAGCAGCGAGGTCATGAAGGGCGCTTCCTGGGGGTGCGCCTTCAGCTGCTCCCAGCCGAGCCCGTCGATCAGGAACACGCAGACCCGGTCGGCTGGGGTCAGCTCGGTGATCGCGGCGGTCATGCCGGGTACGCCTATGCCCGCGGCCAGCGTGGGCAGCAGGTCGGCGAGCGAGCCCGTGCCGTACTCGGGGCGGGGGGCGGATTCGACGGCGAGGGGCTCGAAGTGGTCGTCCCAGGCGTGGGCGGGCTGGGCCATCAGCGTGCGGGGTCCGCGGTCGCCTCGGAGATGGCCTGCGCGAAGGCGAGCGCCTGGCGGACCGTGTCGGGGCCGTCCCCGGCCTCGCTGACGCGCAGGCTGAGGTCGTCCGCCGTCGAGTTGCCCGTGTAGCCGTGGTCGGCCTCGCAGTTGGGGTCGCCGCAGGCGGCGGGCTCCAGGTCGATCCGGGAGACGGCACCCCAGCCGATGGTCAGCACGACCTCGCGCGGGAGGGTGCCCGGCGTGTACGACTCCGGGTTGGCGACCACTCGGCTGACCACGACCGAGGAGATCCGGTCGAGCTTCACCGACTCCGTCGACGTCGTGGCGTACGGCGTCGGGGAGGTGCTGTCGGCGGCCTGCTCGTCGGTGTGGCTGACGATGAAGCGGTGGTCGGTGAGAACGAGCACGGTCACATGCCGTCGCACCTCGTTCTGGTCGAACGTCGTCTCCTGATGGACCAGGTACGACCGGATGGGCTCGCCACCCACAGCGGCCTCCACCGCCTCGGCCACGAGGGCCGGGTAGTAGCCGCTGCGCTCGATCGCCGCACGCAGCCCCTGGGTCGTCGTACTGGTCTTGGCCATGCCGTCCATCCTACGGGGGCCCACTGACTGCGAGGCACCGCTCGGGCGGTCCGGGCCGGGGCTCAGTACGTCGGCAGGGTCCGTGGGCCCAGGTCGTCGCGGACGGGGGGCGGGGCCAGGCGGACCGACGCGCCGAGGACGCTCAGGCCGTGCGGGGCGACGACGACCGGCTCGAGGGTGACCGCGACCACCTCCGGGTGGTCGTCGACCAGGCGGGACACCCTCAGGAGCAGCTGCTGAAGGGCGGGGGTGTCGACGGGGGTGGAGCCGCGCCAGCCGAACAGGAGCGGCGCGGTCCGGATCGACCGGATCAGCGAGGTGGCCTCGCGGTCGGTGACCGGGATCAGCCGGTGCGCGGTGTCGCCGAGCAGCTGGGAGGCGGCTCCGGCGAGCCCGAAGGAGAGCACCGCTCCGGCGGCCGGGTCGATCACGGACCGTACGACGGTGTCCACCCCGCGCGGCGCCATCCGCTGGACGACCGGCCGCAGCTCCTCGGGCTTGCCGAACAGCTCCGTCAACTCGGTGTAGGCCCGCCGCAGTTGCTCCTCGTCAGCGAGATCGAGCCGTACGCCGCCGAGGTCGGCGCGGTGGCGCAGGTGGGGGGCGGTGGCCTTGAGGGCGACCGGGTAGCCGAGGGTGCGGGCGGCTTCCGCGGCGTCGTCCGGTGTCGGGGCGTGCAGGGCGCGGTGCACGTGGACGCCGTACCGGCCCAGCAGCTCGCAGGTCTCCTCCGTGCCGAGCGTGAGCCCCTGCCCGCGCGCGAGCAGCCCGCCGATCAGCTCCGCGGCTCCCTTCTCGTCGATGTCGTCGTACTCGGGCACCTTTCCGGGGTCGGCTGCCTCCCGTCGCCACTGCGCGTACTTGACGGCCTCGGCGAGGGCGCGAACGGCGCGTTCGGCGGCGGGGTAGGCGGGGATGAGGTGGGAGCCGGCGGGGGGCGGTGCGGGGGCGGTGCGCGCTTCCGATTCAGGGGCCGGTCTCACTCTCGGGCCGGCCTGGGGTGCGGTGCTCGCAGCCGCCGACAGCGCGTCCGCGAGCCCGCCCAGCTCCACATGCACCACCAGCACCGGCTTGGAGGGGACCACCGCCGCGGCCGACCTCAGGGCCTCCGCCAGCGCCGCGTCCCCGGCCGACCCCTCCCCCACCATCGGTATCGCGGTCACCACGACGGCGTCACACGTGTCGTCGGCCAGCGCCCGCGCCAGCGCCTCCCGGAAGTCCTCCGGTGACGCCCCCGTCGTGAGGTCCAGCGGAGCCTGCGGCCGCAGCCCCTCGGCCAGACAGGCGTCGTACGTCAGCAGTCCCAGCGACTCGGAGTTCCCGAGGATCGCCACGCGCGGCCCCGTCGGCAGTGGCTGGCGCGCGAGCAGCAGCCCGGCGTCCACCAGTTCGGTGATCGTGTCCACCCGGATCACCCCGGCCTGGCGCAGCAGCTCGGACACCGTGGCGTGCGGCAGCCGCGTCGCCCGTACGGCGTGCCCCTGCGGTGCCGCGCCCCCGTGGCGTGCGCCCTGCACCACGACCAGCGGCTTCGCCGCCGCCGTCCGCCGGGCGAGACGGGTGAACTTGCGCGGGTTGCCGATGGACTCCAGGTACATGAGGACGACGTCGGTGTCGGGATCGTCGTACCAGTACTGGAGTACGTCGTTGCCGGAGACGTCCGCGCGGTTGCCGGACGAGACGAATGTCGACACGCCCGTGACGCCGGTGACCCCGCCACCGCGCCGGTGCAGCCGGGACAGCAGCGCGATGCCGATGGCCCCGGACTGCGCGAACAGCCCGATGCGCCCGGGGCGCGGCATCTCCGGGGCGAGCGAGGCGTTGAGCCGGACCTCCGGGGAGGTGTTGATGATCCCGAAGGCGTTCGGCCCGATGATCCGCATGCCGTACGCGCGCGCGTGCCGCACGAGTTCACGTTGGCGCTCGCGCCCCTCGGGCCCGCTCTCGGCGTACCCGGCGGAGAGCACGACGAGCCCCTGCACCCCGTGCTCCCCGCACTTGGCGACCACCTCGGGCACGTGCTCCGCGGGCACCGCCACGACCGCGAGGTCGACGGGCGTCTCGATGTCCCGCACCGACCGGTACGCCGGCACGCCGTCCAGGTCCTGCTGTCCCTCGGGCAGCGCCCTGTTCACGGCGTGGAGACGGCCGGTGAAGCCGGCCCCCCGGATGTTGCCGAGCACGCTCCGGCCCACACCCCCGGGCGTGCGCCCCGCGCCGACGACGGCGATCGAACCGGGCGCCAGCAGCCGTCGTACCGAGCGCGCCTCGGCGCGCTGCTCACGCGCGTGCTGCACCGCCAGTGAGCGGTCGGTGGGCTCGAGGTCGAACTCCAGACGTACGACGCCGTCCTCGAAGCTGCGCTTCTGGGTGTATCCGGCGTCCGTGAACACCTTGATCATCTTGGTGTTGGCGGGCAGCACCTCGGCGGCGAAGCGGCGGATGCCGCGCTCGCGGGCGACGGCGGCGATGTGCTCCAGCAGGGCGGAGGCGACACCACGCCCCTGGTGGGCGTCCTGCACCAGGAAGGCGACCTCGGCCTCGTCGGCGGGCGCGGAAGCGGGCAGCCCGTCGGCGCCGATGCGGTCATAGCGTACGGTGGCGATGAACTCGCCGCCGATCGTGGCCGCGAGTCCCACCCGGTCCACAAAGTCGTGGTGCGTGAAGCGGTGGACGTCCTTCGCGGACAGGCGCGGGTAGGGCGCGAAGAAGCGGTAGTACTTCGACTCGTCCGAGACCTGCTCATAGAAGCTGACCAGGCGCTCGGCGTCATCAACGGTGATGGGCCGGACGCGTGCGGTGCCGCCGTCGCGCAGCACCACGTCGGCCTCCCAGTGGGCGGGGTACTCGTGCCGGTCCGACGGGCTCTGCATGGGCCCCAGAGTACGGCTCGCGTCCGACAACGGCGCGAGGCAGTCTGTGGAAGGACGAACGCCGGACCGAGGCCGCGGTCCGGTGCCACTTCCGGACGGGACGAACGACCCGTCCGGGCATGCTTCACGATATGGGAAACTGGTCTAGACAACCCTGAACACCTGAAGGGCAGCATCACATGGCTGAGCGCCGCGTCAACGTCGGCTGGGCCGAGGGCCTCCACGCCCGCCCCGCCTCCATCTTCGTCCGAGCCGCCACGGCCGCAGGCGTCCCGGTGACGATCGCCAAGGCGGGCGGCAACCCCGTCAACGCGGCCTCCATGCTGGCCGTCCTGGGTCTGGGCGCCCAGGGTGGCGAGGAGATCGTCCTGACCTCCGACGCCGACGGCGCCGACACCGCGCTCGACCGGCTGGCCAAGCTGGTCTCCGAGGGCCTCGAGGAGCTCCCCGAGACCGTCTGAGCCGGCTCACGGCATTCCTTCAGGCCGCGTCGCCCATTTCCGGGCGGCGCGGCCTCGCCGTTCGGTCGGGTTTTCACGGCCGCGGTCACGGGAATTCAGAGCACACCGAAAAAGGGCAGCGGAAATACACCGCCACCGAATATCACTTCTTTGTATACGGTGCCCGTGTTAATGCCGCAGGCCCGACATGTTTACGGGATGTTGCGAAGTCCTCACACGGTCCGCGCGGTCCCCGTTGCCGGAAAAACGGAGCCGGTGCGCGCCGGTCGCACGCTCGGTGTGCAGCGCCGTGATCGCCCGGGCGCGCTCACTGTCGCCGCGCGCCACCGCGTCCACGATCGCGCCGTGCTCCGTCCACGACTCCATGGGGCTGACCGGCGCCTCCACCGCGTACATCCAGGCGATCTTGTGCCGCAGCTGGGTCAGCATGGCGATCAGCGCGGGGCTGCCGGAGGCCTGGGCGAGCGTCTCGTGGAACCAGCCGCCCAAGGAGCGCAGGTCCTCGCTGTTGCCCCGCCTGGCCCGCTCCTGGCCCAGCCGGACCAGGCCGCGCAGCACCTTCAGATGGGCCTCGGTGCGCCGCTGGGCGGCCCGGGAGGCGCCGAGCGGTTCCAGCAGCATGCGCATCTCCAGCAGGTCGGCGGCCTCCTGCTCGGTCGGTTCCGCCACGCACGCGCCCGCGTGCCGCCGGGTCACCACGAAGCCCTCGGCCTCCAGCGTGCGCAGGGCCTCCCGGACGGGGACGCGCGAGACGCCGTAGCGGCGCGCGAGGAGTTCCTCGGTGAGCCGGCCGCCACGCTCGTAGACACCCGCGACGATGTCGTCCCGGATCGCCGTGCACACCGAGTGCGCCGGAATACGCATGACCGACCTCCGCCTTAATCCCCGTGAAACGTCGACGATTGACGTGTGTTCCGTGACTCTATTGCAATGAGCCGGAATTTCCGATGGCGGGCCGGAATCCATGGATATTTTTTGGACATACAGGCGTACGAAACGCCGAAAGCCCCGGCTCGTGAGCCGGGGCCGCGGGCTGATCCGCTGTCAGACGGAGACGCCGTGCGAGCGGAGGTAGGCGACCGGATCGATGTCCGTGCCGTACTCCGCGGTTGTCCGGGCCTCGAAGTGCAGATGCGCTCCGGTGACGTTGCCGGTGGCGCCGGACAGGGCGATCTGCTGCCCCGGGGTGACCGTCTGGCCCACCGAGACCGCGACGGACGACAGGTGACCGTACTGGGTGTACGTACCATCGTTCATCTTGATCACGACTTGATTGCCGTACGCCCCACCCCAGCCGGCCTCGACCACGGTGCCGGAGCCGACCGCGTGCACGGGCGTACCGCTCGCGGCGTGGAAGTCGACACCGGTGTGGCTGCCGGAGGACCACAGGGAGCCGCCGGCCTGGTAGCCGGTGGAGACGTAGGAGCCGCTGATCGGCACCACATAGGTGTTGAGACGCTTGCGCTCGGCCTCGCGGGCGGCGCGCTCCTTGGCCTCGCGCGCCTCCTTGGCCCGTTCCTCCGCGCGCTTCTTGGCGGCCGCCTCGGCCTTCTTCTCGGCGGCGGCCTCCGCCGCGGCCTGCTCCTGAGCGGCGGCCTGGGCGTCTATCTGCTCGGCGACCGAGTCGCCGATGGTGATCACCGGGAGCAGGCCGGTCTGCTCGGCCGCGGGCTCGGCGGCGAGCGCGGGAACGGCCAGGGTGCCGATGACGCCGGTCGTGGTGAGCGCCGCGACGCCCGTCGCGTGGGCGGCGGTGCGCTTCATCCGGCTGGGACGACGATGCTTCCCGGTGGCGCGCGTGAACGCCATGTAGTGGCTGGTCCTTTCCTTCCCTCTCGCCTACCGGGTTAGCTGACGGGTTCGGAGCAGGAAGGTCTCCTACGGACGCCCTCGCTGCGCGCGGGCGTCCGATTCACCCCAGGGACTGCACGATTGGGTCCCCGGCTCCCCTGGCTCGCGCCGTACGGGGACTCGGCGATGGCTGTCCGGTGCCGCGGGCGCGGCGCACTGCCTGACGGACAGCCCGGAAGACGCTAAGCGGGACGTCTTTCAATCCCCAAACGCATCAGGGGGTTTGTAGCGCATCCCACAGGTCAGACAGGCAACCTCTCCCCCAATTCGGACATAAAGGGGCCCTGGTGACGGATCCGTCACCAGGGCCCCTACGCGCGCGTGCCGTTCGGCGGCCTCTACTCGGCCGTCACGACGGTGACCTCGCCGATGCCGAGCGCCTCGACGGGCGCCTTGATCTGCGCCGCGTCACCGACGAGCACCGTCACCAGACGGTCCACCGGGAAGGCGTTGACGACGGCCGCGGTGGCCTCCACCGTCCCGGTCGCGGCGAGCTGCTGATACAGCGTCGCCTGGTAGTCGTCGGGCAGGTGCTGCTCGACCTGGTCGGCCAGGGTGCCCGCCACGGCCGCCGCGGTCTCGTACTTCAGCGGCGCCACACCGACGAGGTTCTGCACGGCGACGTCCCGCTCGGCGTCCGTGAGGCCCTCGGCGGCGAGCCTGCGCAGCACCGTCCACAGGTCCTCCAGCGCGGGGCCGGTGTTCGGCGTGTCGACGGAACCGCTGATGGCGAGCAGCGAGGCGCCGGTGCCGTCGGAGGTGGAGCGCAGCACCTGGCCGAACGAGCGCACCCCGTAGGTGTAGCCCTTCTCCTCGCGCAGGACGCGGTCCAGACGGGAGGTGAGGGTGCCGCCCAGGCAGTACGTGCCGAGCACCTGGGCCGGCCACACGCGGTCGTGCCGGTCGGGGCCGACGCGGCCGATCAGCAGCTGGGTCTGGACGGCGCCGGGGCGGTCCACGATGACCACGCGGCCGGTGTCGTCGGCGGTCACCGGCGGCACGGGCCGCGGCTGCGCCTGGGAGCCCGCCCAGGCGCCCAGGGTGTCGCCGAGCAGCGCGTCGAGGTCCACGCCGGTGAGGTCGCCGACGACCACGGCGGTGGCGGTGGCGGGGCGGACGTGCCGCTCGTAGAAGGCGCGCACGGCGGCGGAGTCGATCTTCTGGACCGTCTCCTCCGTGCCCTGGCGCGGACGCGACATGCGCGAGGTCGCCGGGAACAGCTCCTTGGAGAGCTCCTTGGCGGCCCGCCGGGCGGGGTTGGCCAGCTCGTGCGGGATCTCGTCCAGGCGGTTGCGGACCAGCCGCTCGACCTCGCTGTCGGCGAACGCGGGCGCCCTGAGGGCGTCGGCGAGCAACCCCAGGGCCTTGGACAGGCGGGAGGCCGGGACCTCCAGGCTCAGCCGGACGCCAGGGTGGTCGGCGTGCGAGTCGAGGGTGGCGCCGCAGCGCTCCAGCTCGGCGGCGAACTCCTCGGCGGAGTGCTTGTCGGTGCCCTCGGAGAAGGCCCGGGCCATGATCGTGGCGACGCCGTCGAGGCCGGCCGGCTCGGCGTCCAGGGGCGCGCCGAGGAGCACCTCGACGGCGACGACCTGCTGGCCGGGGCGGTGGCAGCGCAGGACCGTCAGGCCGTTGTCGAGCGTCCCGCGCGTGGGGGCCGGGAAGGCCCAGGGGCGGGCCTCGCCCGCCTGCGGCTGGGGGTGGAAGTCCATCGTGGCGAGCTCGGTCACTGGGCAGCCTCCTCGGTGTCGTCGGTGGCGGCGGCTTCGGCGCCGTCGCTGTCGTCGGTGGCTTCGGGGGCGGTGGGCTCGTAGACCAGCACCGCGCGGTTGTCGGGCCGCAGGCGGGCCTTGGCGACCTCCTGAACCTCCTCGGCCGTCACTTCGAGCACGCGCTGGACGGCCGTGAGGGCGAGCTTCGGGTCGCCGAACAGCACGGCGTACCGGCACAGTTCGTCGGCGCGGCCGGCGACCGTGCCGAGCCGGTCCAGCCATTCACGCTCCAACTGGGCCTGGGCGCGCTCCATTTCCTCGGCCGTCGGGCCCTCCTCGGCGAACCGGGCGAGCTCCTCGTCGATGGCGGCCTCGATGACCGGCACCTCGACGTCCCCGGACGTCTTCACGTCCAGCCACCCCAGGGAAGGCGCTCCGGCCAGCCGCAGCAGGCCGAACCCGGCCGCGACCGCCGTACGGTCCCGTCGTACCAGCCGGTTGTACAGGCGGGACGACTCGCCGCCGCCGAGGATGGTCAGCGCGAGGTCGGCCGCGTCGCACGTGCGCGTGCCGTCGTGCGGGAGCCGGTAGGCGGCCATCAGGGCGCGCGCCGGGACCTCCTCCTCGACGATCTCGCGCAGCTGCCCGCCGATGATCTCGGGCAGCGAGCCGTCGCGCGGGGCGGGCTTGCCGTCGTGCGAGGCGATGGAGCCGAAGTACTTCTCGATCCAGGCCAGCGTCTGCACCGGGTCGATGTCACCGACGACCGAGAGCACCGCGTTGTTGGGCGCGTAGTACGTGCGGAAGAACGCGCGCGCGTCCTCCAGGGTCGCCGCGTCCAGGTCGGCCATGGAGCCGATCGGCGTGTGGTGGTAGGGGTGCCCCTCCGGGTAGACGAGGGCGGTGAGCTTCTCGAAGGCGGTCCCGTAGGGGACGTTGTCGTAGCGCTGCCGGCGCTCGTTCTTGACGACGTCCCGCTGGTTCTCCATGGACTCGTCGTCCAGGGCGGCGAGCAGGGAGCCCATGCGGTCGGCCTCCAGCCAGAGGGCGAGCTCCAGCTGATGGGTGGGCATGGTCTCGAAGTAGTTGGTGCGCTCGAAGCTGGTGGTGCCGTTGAGCGAGCCACCCGCGCCCTGCACCAGCTCGAAGTGTCCGTTGCCCTTGACCTGGGCGGAGCCCTGGAACATCAAGTGCTCGAAAAGGTGAGCCAGACCGGTGCGTCCCTTGACCTCGTGGCGCGAGCCGACGTCGTACCAGAGGCACACCGCCGCGACCGGGGTCAGGTGGTCCTCGGAGAGCACCACGCGCAGGCCGTTTTCCAGGCGGTGCTCAGTCGCTGTCAGGCCGCCGGAGCCTGCCTCGGCTGTGGCCGTGTGACCCATGGGCATGTACGTCCCTTCGATCGCGGGGCGGTCGGGAAACCGCGGAATTTCCTGCCAGTCCTGCCACTGTATGCAAGCGTGCGGACCTGGTGTGAAGTTCCCGGAGCGCGTCCGCCCGGAGCGAGGACCGGGTCGCCCGCAGTGAGGGCGTAGCCTGCGGGACAGCGCGGGGCCGGGCGGCCGACGTCGGATCCAGGGTCCGCGTTGTCAGTGGCGCGGTCCACAATGGTCGCGTCAGACGCCGTTCACGCTTCAGCAAGAGTGAGCCGCAGGGACCTGAGCGCCCCGTGGGCGAACGAACAGAAAACAGGAGGAGCCGGCAGCGATGGCCCGCCGCAGCACGAAGACCCCGCCGCCCGACGACTCGTACGAGGAGCGGATCCTCGACATCGACGTCGTGGACGAGATGCAGGGCTCCTTCCTCGAGTACGCGTACTCGGTCATCTACTCCCGAGCCCTGCCGGACGCGCGTGACGGTCTCAAGCCGGTGCACCGCCGCATCGTGTACCAGATGAACGAGATGGGCGTGCGCCCCGACCGCGGCTATGTGAAGTGCGCCCGCGTGGTCGGCGAGGTCATGGGTAAGTTGCACCCGCACGGCGACGCGTCGATCTACGACGCCCTGGTGCGCATGGCCCAGCCGTTCTCCATGCGGGTGCCCCTGGTCGACGGCCACGGCAACTTCGGCTCGCTGGGCAACGACGACCCGCCCGCCGCCATGCGGTACACCGAGTGCCGGATGGCCGAGGCCACGAGCCTGATGACGGAGTCGATCGAAGAGGACACGGTCGACTTCGCGCCCAACTACGACGGCCAGGAGCAGGAGCCGGTGGCCCTGCCCGCCGCCTTCCCGAACCTGCTGGTCAACGGCTCGTCCGGGATCGCGGTCGGCATGGCCACGAACATGCCGCCGCACAACCTGCGCGAGGTGATCGCGGCCGCCCGCCACCTGATCAAGCACCCGAACGCCGATCTCGACGCCCTGATGCGGCACGTCCCGGGGCCCGACCTGCCCACCGGCGGCCGGATCGTCGGCCTCGCCGGGATCCGAGACGCGTACGAGACGGGCCGCGGCACGTTCAAGATGCGGGCGACCGTGACCGTGGAGGACGTCACGGCGCGACGCAAGGGCCTGATCGTCACCGAGCTGCCCTTCGCGGTCGGCCCGGAGAAGGTGATCGCCAAGATCAAGGACCTGGTCGGTTCGAAGAAGCTGCAGGGCATCGCCGACGTCAAGGACCTCACCGACCGTGAGCACGGGCTGCGCCTGGTCATCGAGATCAAGAACGGTTTCGTGCCGGAGGCGGTCCTGGAGCAGCTGTACAAGCTGACGCCGATGGAGGAGTCCTTCGGCATCAACAACGTCGCCCTGGTCGACGGCCAGCCCCTCACCCTGGGCCTGAAGGAGCTCCTGGAGGTCTACCTCGACCACCGTTTCGAGGTCGTGCGCCGCCGCTCGGAGTTCCGCCGCGGCAAGAGGCGCGACCGGCTGCACCTGGTGGAGGGCCTGCTCACGGCTCTGGTGGACATCGACGAGGTGATCCGCCTGATCCGCTCCAGCGAGAACTCCGCGCAGGCCAAGGAGCGCCTGATCGAGCGCTTCGGGCTGAGCGAGGTCCAGACGCAGTACATCCTGGACACCCCGCTGCGCCGCCTGACCAAGTACGACCGTATCGAGCTGGACGCCGAGAAGGACCGGCTCACCGCGGAGATCGAGGAGCTGACCCGGATCCTGGAGTCGGACGCCGAGCTGCGCAAGCTGGTCTCCGCCGAACTGGCGGCGGTGGCCAAGAAGTTCGGCACGGAGCGGCGTACGGTCCTGCTGGAGTCGGGAGCCGCCCCGGTGGCAGCCGTTCCGCTCCAGGTGGCGGACGACCCGTGCCGGGTCCTGCTGTCCTCGACGGGGCTGCTGGCCCGCACGCTGAACGCCGAGCCGTTCCCCGAGGACGCCGCCGCCAAGCGCGCCAAGCACGACGTGATCGTCTCGGCGGTGCCGGCCACGGCCCGTGGCGAGGTGGGCGCGGTGACCTCGGCGGGCCGGCTGCTGAGGATCAACGTCATCGACCTGCCGCAGCTCCCGGAGCCGACGTCCGCGCCGAACCTCTCGGGGGGCGCGCCGCTCGCCGAGTTCGTCTCCCTGGAGGACGACGAGACGGTGGTCTGCCTGACCACGCTCGACGAGTCCTCCCCGGGCCTCGCGCTGGGCACGGAGCAGGGCGTCGTCAAGCGTGTGGTCCCGGACTACCCGGCCAACAAGGACGAGCTGGAGGTCATCACGCTCAAGGAGGGCGACCGGATCGTCGGCGCGGTCGAGCTGCGCACGGGTGAGGAGGACCTGGTCTTCATCACGGACGACGCGCAGCTGCTGCGCTACCAGGCCTCGCAGGTCCGCCCCCAGGGCCGGCCGGCGGGCGGTATGGCGGGCATCAAGCTCGCCGAAGGTGCCAAGGTCATCTCCTTCACGGCGGTGGACCCGGCGGCCGACGCGGTCGTCTTCACGGTCGCGGGCTCGCGCGGCACGCTGGACGACTCCGTGCAGACGACCGCCAAGGTGACCCCGTTCGACCAGTACCCGCGCAAGGGCCGCGCGACCGGCGGTGTGCGCTGCCAGCGGTTCCTGAAGGGCGAGGACTGCCTGTCCTTCGCCTGGGCGGGCCCCGTTCCGGCGCGGGCCACGCAGAAGAACGGCTCGCCGACCGACCTCCCCGAGATCGACCCGCGCCGCGACGGCTCGGGCGTGTCCCTGGCGAAGCCGGTGGTGGCGGTGGCGGGGCCGGTCTGGGCCTGAGATCTAGACCGGGGGATCCTCGGGATCCGGCTCGTCCGGATCCCGTACGTCCGGTACGTAGCGCAGGACGCCCCACATGCCGAGCTCATCGGCGTGTGGGGTGTCGCTTCTGCACGCCGCGAGTTCCTTGTCGAGGGCGGGGGCGTCGACGCCGGAGCCGATGAGGACGAGCTGGGTGAGGCGTTCGCCGTCCGGACGCCAGGGCTCCGGGTAGAAGCGGAGGAACCGACCGACGGCGTGCACGGCGTACCGGTTGCGCGGGTCGTGCGGGCCGAAGTCGACGTACCCCTTGATCCGGTAGAGCCCCTCGGGCCGGCTGTCGAGGAACGTCATCAAGCGGCGGGGGTCGAGAGGCACGTCGGAGACGAAGGAGAGGCTGTCGTAGGCGGTGTGCAGATGACCGCCGTGTTCGTGATCGTGATCGTGATCGTCGTGCAGGTCGTCGAAGGACAACTGCCCGATGCGCTCCCGCGAGGGCCGGCAGTCGAAGAGGAAGTCGGGGTCGACACGGCCGTATGTCGCCGGGACGACGGCGGCGCGGTCGGTGAGGGAACGGACGAGGGCGAGGACCTGCTCGGCGTCCGGCGCCCGGTCGGTCTTGTTGACCACGACGAGGTCGGCGATGGCGAGGTGCCGGTCGATCTCGGGATGCTTCGCGCGTGTGTCGTCGAACTCGGCGGCGTCGACGACCTCGACGAGCCCGCCGTACACGATGCCCGGATGCTCGCTGGCCAGCACCATCCGCACCAGTTCCTGGGGCTCGGCGAGTCCGCTGGCCTCGATGACGATGACGTCGATGCCGGTTCCGGGGTCGGCCAGCCGTTCGAGGTAGACGTCCAGCTCACTGGCGTCGACGGCACAGCAGAGGCAGCCGTTGCCGAGGGAGACGGTGGAGTCCCCCAGCGCTCCCGCCACGGCCATGGCGTCGATCTCGATGGCCCCGAAGTCGTTCACGATGGCGCCGATGCGGCTGCCTCCGCTGCGGTGCAGGAGGTGGTTGAGCAACGTGGTCTTGCCGGAGCCCAGGAATCCGGCGAGTACGACGACCGGGATCTGCCGGCGACTCGGGCTCTGGCCCACCGTACGACCTCTCTCACGCCTACGCGCACACCGGTTCACAGCCCGGCGCACCTACGGAACTTGCATGCCGGGCCAGGATACGAGCACGCGGAATCTCCGCGAAGTGAACGATTGTTAGCAGCACGGGCGGGGCAGACGTTGGGCATGGCGCCGGTTCGTGCGACCCTCGCTTCCTTCCGTGCGCCTCCTCTCCGCCTCCCAGCCGATCAGAGCCGCTCGGCACCCTGGGAGACGGCAAGCGCCGCCCACCGCTCGCCGGTCCCCTCCCGTCGACCCGCACCCCGACGACCGGCGGACGGCCGCCTGAATCGGGGGTTGACATGGCCACACGGAAGACCAGGACACGGGGGCTGGGCACCGCGGCGGCAGCGGGGCTGGGCCTGCTGGCAGGAGCCCTCGCCGCGCTGGCCGCGGAACGCCGCACGCTGAACGGCGTGCGGGAACGACTCGACCGCCTGGAAGCACAGGTGGCTCACACACACCGGCACGCCAACCTCGCCAACCAGCAGCGTCTGCACTGGGAACTGCTCAGCAAGGCGATCGACAGCCCGGAACTGGCCGAGGTACTGGACATCTTCGAAGTGCCGGCATCGCCGCTGGAGCGGCGCCAGTACCTCTTCGCCAATGCTGTCTACACGAACCTGCTCTTCTACTACCGCATCGGCAACCTCAGTCGTGAGGAGTTCTTCGGGCATGCCCGTGGACTTCTGCAGACCCCGGTGATGCGGGAGTACTGGTTCGCGACCCGCGGTCAGCGCGCCACCCTGCCCGAGGACTCCGACGAGGCCGAGTTGGGGCACATGGTGGACGACCTTCTTCGGCAACTGGAAGAGGCGGACACGGAGGAATGGTGGGTGGTTGGGGAGCCGCCGACGGAGTAGCCACGCGCACCCCCAGAAATCACACACCCGGGCCATAACGAACCTGTGAAGAGTTCAGTTGTCCCTGACGCCATTGGGGTTGACTCACGCCTGATCGTGCAGAGCGACCCCACAAGCGTCGCTCACGCTGCCGGACGACGAGTGCACCCACAAGGCTGCCTTCGCACCAGCTGCCGTAGTGCACCCCTCTTCAGTCGTGGACCAAAGGGAACAAACAGTGAGTCAGATCATCCGTCGGATCGGTGTACCTCCAAGCCAGCGAGGAAGCACTGGAGGAGGCAATTGCCCTGACATCTTCGAATTGGCCGACGGAAACTTCGCCGTCATCGGCAGGGACGCCACGGACTCACTCGCCCCGGATCTGCCCTCCGACGCCTCTCGTGCCGACTACGAGCGCATCGTCGTCATCACCCGCGAAACGCTGATTCGCGCAAAGCCCGACATTCCTGATGTGTGAGTGACCCCATGGATCTCGTCACCATAGCGACGCTTGTCGGTGCGGCGGGCAGTCTGCTCGCCGGAATCGCAGCCCTGGTCAACACCTTCAGGCCGCGGCCCGGAGAACCGCCTCCGGATCAGCCGCCACCACCGCAGCCCTAGCCTGACGCCATCCCCTCAGGTCCGGCACCAGATCTGGTGCCGGACCTCATCTGTCACCGCACGTCCGCTCAGGCCGCCTCCGGCACCCTCACCGGCGCCCCCGGCCCCACATACCGCGCCGCAGGTCGGATGATCTTCGGGTCCTGGGACTGTTCCAGGATGTTGGCGCTCCAGCCGACCGCCCGCGCCGCGGCGAAGGTCGGGGTGAACATCTCCCGGGGCAGGCCGCAGAGTTCCATGACGACGCCTGCGTAGAACTCGACGTTGGTGTGCAGTTCGCGGCCCGGCTTGAGCTCGGCGAGGATCGCCTCCACCCGGCGCTCGACCTCCATCGCGAAGTCGACCAGCGGCCCGCCGAACTGCTGGGCGATGCCGCGCAGCATGCGGGAGCGCGGGTCCTCCGTGCGGTAGACGGGGTGCCCGAAACCCATGATGCGGTCGCCGGCGAGAACGCGTTCCCGGATCCAGGGGTCGATACGGTCCACCGTGCCGATCGCGTCCAGGGTGTCCAGCGCCCTGCTCGGCGCACCTCCGTGCAGCGGACCCGAGAGCGCTCCGATCGCCCCCACGAGGCATGCGGCCACGTCGGCGCCGGTGGACGCGACGACCCGCGCCGTGAAGGTTGATGCGTTGAATCCGTGATCAATGGTTGAGATCAGGTATTGCTCGACCGCACGCGTGCGCTGTGGATCCGGCTCCTCGCCCGTCAACATGAACAGGTAGTTCGCGGCGTACGACAGGTCCTCGCGCGGCGGCACCGGAGCCAGCCCCTTGCCCAGCCGGTGCAGCGCGGTGAGCACGGTCGGTACGGCCGCGGTCGCCACGAGCGTGTCCTCGCGCCGCCGGTCCGCGTCGATGTCGTACAGAGGTCGGAAGCCCTGCGCGGCGCCCAGCAGGGAGAGCGCCGTGCGGAGCCCGGCGAGGGGGCCGAAGCGTCCGCCGGCCGCCGCGATGGCGGGCAGCGCCGCCGACACCTCGTCGGGCAGCCGCCGCAGCGCCGCGGTGCCGGCGGTGAAGGCGGCCGCGCTCGCGGCGTCCGGCAGTTCGCCGTGGACCAGGAGATGCCAGACGTCCTCGAAGGGGCGGGTCTGCGCGAGTTCGACGGCCGAGTACTGCCGGTAGTGGTAGAAGCCCTCAAGACCCCGTACGTCACCGATCTCGGTGTCGGTCACGACGACGCCCGCGAGTCCCCGCGGCACGTCGACAGGAATGGATGCGGACCTGTTGACGGACATGATTTCCTCCCTGGACTTGATGTGACTGTCCATGGTTGACTGGATCTCTGTCAATATTGATTGAGTCAATATGCCATCCAGACCGCTACGGTGACCCCCATGCGCGATCAAGAACCCGGCCACGTCCCACCCGGTCGGCGACTGAGCACCAAAGAGGCCGCCGAACTGCTCGGCGTGAAGGCGGAGACCGTCTACGCCTATGTGAGCCGCGGCCAGCTCAGCAGCCACCGCACGCCCGGCGGCCGGGGCAGCACCTTCGACGCCGCGGAGGTGGAGGCGCTCGCCCGGCGCAACAGGCGGGAGAGCGCCGGGAGTTCGGCCCCGGGCACCGACATGGCCGTACGCACCCGCATCACGCTGATCGACAAGGACCGGTACTACTTCCGGGGCGTCGACGCGACCGAGCTGGCCGCCCGCCACAGCTACGAGGAGATCGCCGAGTGGCTGTGGACCGGACAGCTGCGCCCCGGGATCACCTTCACCGCGCCCAAGGACTCCGTCGCCGTCGCACGTCGGGCGGTCGACGCGCTGCCCGAGCACAGCGGTCCCACCGACCGGCTGCGCGTCGCGGCCGTCGCCGCCGCCAGCGCGGACCCACTGCGCTTCGACCTCTCCGAGGACGCCGTCCTGGGCACCGCGCGCGTGCTCATCCCCACGCTCGTCGCCGCCCTGCCCCCGGTGCGGTACACGCACCGCGACCAGGGCCCCCTGGCCCAGCGCCTCTGGGGGCGCCTCAGCCCGCGCGACCCGGACGACGCCTCGCTGCGCGCCCTGGACACGGCGCTCGGCCTGCTCGTCGACCACGACCTGGCCGCCTCGACGCTCGCCGTGCGCGTGGCGGCGTCGGCCCGTGCGCACGCCTACGCGGCCGTCTCCGCCGGGCTCGGCGTCATCGAGGGCCCCCTGCACGGCGCGGCCAGCGGGCTCGCCCACCGGATACTCATGGAGGTGCTGGACCAGGGCGACGCGGCGCCCGTGATCGCGGCGGAGCTGCGGGCCGGCCGCCGTATCCCGGGCCTCGGCCACCGGCTGTACTCCGGTGAGGACCCGCGCGCGCGTGCCCTGTTCGCCCTCCTGGAGGCGATGCCCGACGCCGAGCCCGCCCTGGCCGCCGCACGGGACGTCGTGGCCACCGCCGCCCGGCACACCCCGCTGCACGCCAACGTCGACCTGGCGCTCGCCGTGCTCACCGCGTCCTGCGGGATGCCCGCCACCGCAGGCGAGACGATCTTCGCGGTGGCCCGTACGGCGGGCTGGATCGCCCACGCCCTGGAGGAGTACGCGGAGCGGCCCCTACGGATGCGGCCCAGCGGCCAGTACGTGGGCCCGCGGCCGCCACAGCCCCTGCCGGAGTAGGACACAGGGACGTCCGGAAGTCACCCCGGACAAAGTCAGGTTAGGCTCACCTCTGTGAGTAGGTGTGCAACCGTCTCGCGGGACCTCGACGAGCCCGTTTCCGGAACCGCTGCGACCGCCAGGACCTGGCTCCTGGTGGAACAGCCGGGTCCGTGGGGCGCCAGGGCGCTCACTTCGAGCCACCTGGACCCCGCACTGGGCCGGGCCCTGGAGGCGGCCGCGAAGGGCACGGGCGTACGCGTCGCGCTCATCCGCCGCCCCGGGCGCCACGCCGACTGCGGCACGCCCACCGTGCGCCAGGTGTACGCGGCGCACACCGTGCCCGGCAACGCTTGGGTGCACGCCACCAGGACCGACGACCCGACGCAACTGCTCGGCCTCGACTTCACCGCCCTCGGCATGGGTGACCACCACACCTTCGACGCCACGATGCAGGGGCGCCCCCACACCGGCGACCCACTCGCCCTCGTCTGCACCAACGGCAAGCGCGACCGCTGCTGCGCCCTCCTGGGGCGCCCCCTGGCGACCGAGCTCGCCGCGTCCGGGACGGGAGGCATCTGGGAGGTCACCCATTTGGGGGGTCATCGCTTCTCGCCGACGGTGCTCGTGCTGCCGTACGGCTACGCGTACGGCCGCGCCGAGGCCCACACCATCAAGGACGTCCTGCACGGCGTCCAGGAGCGCCGGATCGTCCTGGAGGGGTGCCGCGGCCGCTCTGCCTGGGAGCGGCCCGGTCAGGCGGCCGAGCTGGCCGTGCGCGCGGCCGTCGGCGAGTACGCGGCGGACGCTCTGAGCGTCGTACGGACCGAGAACACCGTACGAACGGATGACGCGGCACCGCGTTGGGAGGTGATCGTCGCCCACGCGGACGGACGCCACTGGCGAGTGATCGTCGCCCAGAGTGCGTCGCTGCCCCCGCGCGCGGAGAGCTGCGGCACGTCGATCCTGGGCGCCCCGGCGCGAATGGACGTGGTGGCGGTGCACGAACTCAGGCCGAGCGCACTGGCGAGCTGACGCCGCCCGGCGTGGAGCACACCGGTACCCACCAGGAGATCCGCCACACCCCTCTACGGCACACCCCGCTCCCCCACGTACCTTCATGGGTATGAGCCCCACTCCCCCCGCCCGCCGCCTGCGCCTCGGTCTCCCCCGCCGGGTGTTCTCGCAGGTGCTGATGATGCAGGTGGCGATCGCCGCGGGAGTCGCGGTGCTCGCGACCGGGCTGTTCCTCGCACCCTTGAGCGACCAGCTGGACGACCAGGCGATGCGTCGCGCGCTCGCCATCGCCCAGACCACCGCCGCACAGCCGCAGCTCGCCGAAGAACTCCGGACCACGCCCGCGACGCCCGACGGGCCCGTCCAGCGGGAGGCGGAGCGGATCCGGCGGGCCACGCAGGCCGAGTACGTCGTGGTGATGGACCGCCGGGGCGTGCGCTGGTCGCACACCGAGCCCTCGCGGATCGGCAAGCACGTCTCCACCGACCCCGGCGACGCGCTCGCCGGCCAGGAGGTCATGGAGATCGACGAGGGCACCCTGGGCCGCTCCGCGCGCGGGAAGGTGCCGCTGCGGGACGGTGACGGGGAGATCGTCGGGGCGGTCTCGGTGGGGATCGCGTACGACAGCGTGCGCGCGCTGCTGATCCACGCGATCCCGGAGCTGCTGGCGTACGCCGGCGGCGCCCTGGCTGTCGGGGCGCTGGCCGCCTGGTTGATCTCCCGGCGGGTACAGCGGCAGACCCGGGACCTGGCGTTCTCCGACATCGCGGGGCTGCTCGCGGAGCGGGAGGCGATGCTGCACGGCATCCGGGAGGGCGTCGTCGCGCTGGACCGCACGGGCCGGGTCCGGCTGCTCAACGACGAGGCGCAGCGCCTGCTGGGCATCGGGGACGAGGCCGTGGGCCGCTCCCCCGACGAGGCGCTCGGCGCGGGACGCACGGCCGACGTCCTGGCCGGCCGGGTGACCGGTACCGACCTGCTCACGGTGCGCGGCCAGCGCGTCCTGGTCGCCAACCGCATGCCCACCGACGACGGCGGCGCCGTCGCCACCCTGCGCGACCGCACCGAGCTGGAGCAGCTCGGCCGGGAGCTGGACTCGACGCGCGGCCTGATCGACGCCCTGCGCGCGCAGGACCACGAGCACGCCAACCGGATGCACACGCTCCTGGGCCTGCTGGAGCTGGAGATGTACGACGACGCGGTGGAGTTCGTGGGCGAGGTGGTCGGCGATCACCGAGCCACCGCGGAACAGGTCACCGAGAAGATCCAGGACCCCCTGCTCGCCGCGCTGCTGGTCGGCAAGGCGACCGTCGCCGCCGAGCGGGGCGTCGCCCTGCGCCTGTCGGGCCGTACGAGCCTGCCGGACCGGCTGGTCGACGCCCGGGGGCTGGTCACCATCGTGGGCAACCTGGTGGACAACGCGCTGGACGCGGCCGCGGGCACGCCGCACGCGCGCGTGGAGGTCGAGTTGTACACCAAGGGTCGTACCGCCGTGCTCGCGGTACGGGACACCGGTCCTGGAATCCCGGCCGAGCTCCGGGAGTTGATCTTCACCGACGGATGGTCCACCAAGAAGCCGCCCGCGCACCGGAAGCGGGGCATAGGGCTCGCGATGGTCCGCAGGCTGGCGGAACGGCAGGGCGGTACCGCGACGGCGGGCGAAGCCGCCGGTGGCGGCGCGGAGTTCACCGTCGTCCTGCCCGACGCCCTGGCCGAACCGGGCGCGGAGCCGGCCCTCACCGTCCCGTCGGCTCAGCCGACGCCCGAGAAGGAGGCGTGATGATCGAGGTCCTGGTCGTGGACGACGACACCAGGGTCGCGCGCGTGAACGCCGCGTACGTCGAGAAGGTGCGGGGCTTCCATGTCGCCGGGGAGGCGCACAACGCGGCGGAGGCACTGCGCCAGCTGGAGGTGCTGCCGCACGTGGACCTGGTGCTCATGGACCACTACCTGCCCGACGAGACGGGCCTCGCGGTCGTCCAGGAGATGCGCCGACGCGGCCACCAGACCGATGTGATCATGGTCACGGCAGCGCGTGACATCTCAACCGTACAGGCGGCGATGCGGCAGGGCGCGCTGCAGTACCTCGTCAAGCCCTTCGCCTTCGCGGGGCTGCGCGCCAAGCTGGAGGCGTACGCCGAGCTGCGCCGCACCCTCGACGGCGGCGGCGAGGCGGAACAGGCGGAGGTGGACCGCATCTTCGGCGCGCTGTCGGCGACTTCGGAGCCGGACCTGCCCAAAGGCCACTCGCCCACCACCGCCGAACTCGTACGGCAGTCCCTGATGAACGCGGAAGGCCCCCTGTCGGCCCAGGAGATCGCCGAACGGACGGGGGTGAGCCGCCAGACCGCCCAGCGCTATCTGAAGCTCCTGGAGCGCACGGGACGGGCCACGCTGACCCTCAAGTACGGCGACGCGGGCCGCCCGGAACACCGTTACGTGTGGGCGACCCGCAGCTGAGCCACGGCCCCGCCAGGGCACGTCGGCCCGCGACGCCGGCGTGATCCGAACGACAGGCCCTACCTACGCCGCTCCCGCCCTCGTCAGCGCCCGCACCTGCGTCTCCGCGTACTTGGCGGCGTCAGGTGCCTCCCCCGAGGTGACCGTGCCGAGCCGGCCCGCCAGGAAGCCCAGGGGGATCGAGACGAGGCCCGGGTTCCGCGTCAGTTCCTGGGTGCCCCAGCGCAGTTCGAGCGCTGCCCGGTCGCGGCGCAGCCGCGCGTGCCGGGCGTAGGCCCGAGGTAGACGTCGTCGGCCTCGTCACGGGCGGGGCTCACGGGCGCCGTCGGACCGGTCGGCTCGCCCAGCCGGAGGCCAGGGCGTCGTACCAGTGGTCGTCTTACCGTCCGGGGCGACCCTTGCTTGCGTGCATGGCCAAGCATGGACAGAGCGGGAGGATCCGTGACACTTCTTCTTCCCGCTCTTCACCCCGTCAAGTGACTCGGCCGCTGGTGGCCGCGCCCCTGGCCCAGGCCCTGCGCCTACGCGTCGATGCGCGAGCGGTCCAGTGTCGCCGCCGAGTTGGAGATGAACTCCTTGCGCGGGGCGACGTCGTTGCCCATCAGCAGGTCGAACACCTGCTCAGCGGCCTCCAGGTCGGAGAGGTTGATGCGGCGCAGGGTGCGGTGGCGCGGGTCCATGGTGGTCTCGGCCAGCTGGTCGGCGTCCATCTCACCGAGACCCTTGTAGCGCTGGATCGAGTCCTTGTAGCGGATGCCCTTGCTCTGGAACTCCATGAGCTTGTCGCGCAGTTCCCGGTCGGAGTACGTGTAGACGTACTTGTCCTGGCCCTTCTTGGGCTGGATGATCTCGATCCGGTGCAACGGCGGCACCGCGGCGAACACCCGGCCGGCCTCGACCATGGGGCGCATGTAGCGCTGGAAGAGCGTCAGGAGCAGGCAGCGGATGTGGGAGCCGTCCACATCGGCGTCGGTCATCATGATGATCTTGCCGTAGCGGGCCGCGTCGAGGTCGAAGGTCCGGCCCGAGCCCGCCCCTATGACCTGGATGATCGCGCCGCACTCGGCGTTCTTGAGCATGTCCGTCACGGACGACTTCTGGACGTTGAGGATCTTGCCGCGGATCGGCAGCAGGGCCTGGAACTCGGAGTTCCGGGCGAGCTTGGCGGTGCCGAGCGCGGAGTCACCCTCGACGATGAACAGCTCGCTGCGGTCCACGTCGTCGCTGCGGCAGTCGGCGAGCTTGGCCGGCAGCGACGAGGACTCCAGGGCGGTCTTGCGGCGCTGCGCGTCCTTGTGCTGACGGGCCGCGATGCGCGTACGGGCCGCGGCGACGGCCTTCTCCATGACGACCCGCGCCTGCTGGGCGGCGTCGCGCTTGGTCGAGGTCAGGAACGCCTTCAGCTCCTTGGAGATGACGGTGTTCACGATGCGGCGGGCCGCCGAGGTGCCGAGGACCTCCTTCGTCTGGCCCTCGAACTGCGGCTCGGCGAGACGCACGGTGACGACCGCCGTGAGGCCTTCCAGGGCGTCGTCCTTGACGATGTCGTCCTCGGCGACGCGCAGCAGCTTCTTGGCGCGCAGCACTTCGTTGAGCGTGCTGGTCACGGCCTGCTCGAAGCCCGCGACGTGGGTACCGCCCTTGGGGGTGGCGATGATGTTCACGAACGACCTCAGGGTCGTGTCGTATCCCGTGCCCCACCGCAGGGCGACATCGACGTCGAGCTCGCGGGTGACCTGGGTGGGGGTCATCTGCCCGTGCTCGTCCAGGACCGGCACGGTCTCCTTGAAGGTGCCCTGGCCGGACAACCTCAGGACGTCGCAGACCGGCTTGTCGGTGGCCAGGAACTCGCAGAACTCGCTGATGCCGCCGTCGAAGCGGAAGGACTCCTCACCCTTGCTGCCGCCCTCGCCGAGGCCGTACTCGTCCCGGACGACGATGGTCAGGCCGGGGACGAGGAACGCGGTCTGGCGGGCGCGCTGGTGCAGGTTCTCCAGGGAGAGCTTGGCGTCCTTGAGGAAGATCTGGCGGTCGGCCCAGTACCGCACGCGCGTGCCGGTGCGGGTCTTGGGGATCTTCTTGGCCTTGCGCAGGCCGCCCTTGGCCTCGAACTTCGCGTCCGGCCCCAGCGCGGCGAAGGCACCGGGGACACCGCGCCGGAAGCTGATGGTGTGGGTGTGGCCGCTGCGGTCGACCTCGACGTCCAGCCGCGCGGACAGGGCGTTCACCACGGAGGCGCCCACGCCGTGCAGACCGCCGGAGGCGGCGTACGAGCCGCCGCCGAACTTGCCGCCGGCGTGCAGCTTGGTCATGACGACCTCGACGCCGGACATGCCGGTCTTGGGCTCGACGTCGACCGGGATGCCCCGGCCGTTGTCGCGCACCTCCACCGAGCCGTCGTCGTGCAGGATCACCTCGATGTGGTCGCAGTACCCGCCGAGGGCCTCGTCCACGGAGTTGTCGATGATCTCCCACAGGCAGTGCATCAGGCCGCGACTGTCCGTCGAGCCGATGTACATGCCAGGGCGCTTACGGACGGCCTCCAGCCCCTCCAGGACGAGCAGGTGCCGCGCGGTGTAGTTGGAACCGTCCCGGTCTGCTCCTGCCAGCAGCGCTGTGGACGGCACGGACGTCTCGGCGGTCACGCGGTTCGCTCCTCGCTGAATTTTACGTGGGGCCCATCTGGGTATGGGCGCGGCTTCGGTTGCCGCTCAGAGGGTACCGAGGCCTGGTAGAGCCGTTGTAACGCCACCCTCGTCCGAAACTCAGACTAGTCCACGATCGCATACGTGTTCGATCCCTCGTTGGAGTGAAGCACATATCACGTTCCCTTCGAGGCATGAACCATTTAGGCTCCGGGCACGTCCTCATGAACAACCGGCAAGCCAGCCGGGGAGGACCGACACTGACAGACTGCGCGAACCCGTAAGACACACAGACACGTAATACGGCACATTCGCCGCCAACCGGCAGCAGACAGCCGCCTCGGAAGATTTTTTTCGAGGAAAAGCCACGAGCGGGAACGTTTTCGGGCTGGTTGGATGTTGACCCTGGTACGACAGCTCGTCGAGCTAGAGAAGAGGCGACGTGACTACTGTTCTGACCCCCGCGAGCCCGCTGACGGCCGCTGATCGCTGCGACCGCTGCGGCGCCCAGGCATACCTGCGCGTCGTCCTGCTCAGCGGCGGAGAGCTGCTCTTCTGCGCGCACCATGGCCGCAAGTTCGAGCCGGAACTCAAGAAGATCGCCGCTGAGATACAGGACGAGACGGAGCGGCTGACGGCCGTTCCCAACACCGCTTCCGAAGAAGAGCGCTGACGCCTCGCGTCTACGACGAGCGCCCGGTACAGACCGGTGAACGGGCGGCCGGCCCTGCTGTCAGGGCCGGCCGCCCGTCCTCGTCGGCTACTGCCGTCGGCGCGTGCTTGCGGCCCTCATGTGGGGCGGTCCCAGCCCAGCTTCCGGATGACGTCGGACACACGCGTGTAGACGCCCGGGCTGCCAGGGCGCCCGCAGCCGCTCCCCCAGGACACGAGGCCGATCAGCCGCCCCTGGGCGACCAGCGGGCCTCCGCTGTCCCCTTGGCAGGCGTCCCGGCCCCCCACCCGCTCCCCCGCGCACAGCATGGAGTCCGCGCGATACGTGCCGTCGGCACTGCCCGGATACGCCTGCTCGCAGAGCGCGTCCGGCAGTACGCGCACGCTTGCCGCCCGCAGGTGGTACGGGTAGTCGCCGGCGCCGGTGACATCGCCCCAGCCGTAGACCGTGGCAGCCGTTTCCGCCGCGTACGCGGGATCGCCCGCCGCGGCCATTGCGATCACGGCCTTGTCCGGAAGGTTCTCGGCGAGGGTGAGCACCGCGAAGTCCCCGGCGTTGCTGACGCCGTCGTATGCGGGATTGACCCATGTCTCGCGGACGGAGATCTCCTGGCCGTCGGCCGAGCGCAGATCCGTGCGGCCCGTGACGACTTTGAGATCGCGTACCTTGCCCGGCGACGTCCCCAGGACGTCCTCGCCCAGGCAGTGCGCAGCGGTCAGGACTGTGGTCCGGCCCACCGCGACCGCACCGCAGAACTGCCCCGACCTCGTACCTCCGAACCGGTCACGGCTGGCCAACGCCACCGTCCAGGGACTGTCGGCGGAGTCGATCGGGAAGCCGCCGACGACGATGCCGTCCGCGGCGGCGGTGGTGGGGGTGACCAGCGGTATCGCGGCCGCTGCGGCCGCCAGGACCAGCGGCCGGGCCAGCGCCCGTATAGTGCGACGACGCATGCGTGCTCCTCACTCTGGGATGTTTGTGAGACACCCAGAGTGATTCAGGCGGCTACGGCCCGCACCCGCTCAGCCCAGCAGCCCTGAAACCGCTCGGTCCAGCAGGCCCGAACCTGCTCGGCCCAGCACGAAGGCCCGGCACCCTTTCGGGTGACCGGGCCTTCACTGTCGTACGGCGACCTAGTCGAGGTAGTCGCGCAGCACCTGCGAACGGGACGGGTGGCGCAGCTTCGACATGGTCTTGGACTCGATCTGGCGGATGCGCTCACGCGTGACGCCGTACACCTTGCCGATCTCGTCGAGGGTCTTCGGCTGACCGTCGGTGAGACCGAAGCGCATGGAGACGACGCCCGCCTCGCGCTCGGACAGGGTGTCGAGCACCGAGTGCAGCTGCTCCTGGAGGAGCGTGAAGCTGACGGCGTCGGCGGGGACGACGGCCTCGGAGTCCTCGATGAGGTCACCGAACTCGCTGTCGCCGTCCTCGCCCAGCGGGGTGTGCAGCGAGATGGGCTCGCGGCCGTACTTCTGGACCTCGATGACCTTCTCCGGGGTCATGTCGAGTTCCTTGGCCAGCTCCTCCGGGGTGGGCTCGCGGCCCAGGTCCTGGAGCATCTGACGCTGCACGCGCGCGAGCTTGTTGATGACCTCGACCATGTGCACCGGGATACGGATGGTGCGGGCCTGGTCGGCCATCGCGCGGGTGATCGCCTGACGGATCCACCAGGTGGCGTACGTGGAGAACTTGTAGCCCTTGGTGTAGTCGAACTTCTCGACCGCGCGGATCAGACCGAGGTTGCCCTCCTGGATCAGGTCCAGGAAGAGCATGCCGCGGCCGGTGTAGCGCTTGGCCAGGGAGACCACCAGACGGAGGTTGGCCTCCAGCAGGTGGTTCTTGGCGCGGCGGCCGTCCTCGGCGATGATCTCCAGCTCGCGCTTGAGCTTGGGCGCCAGCTTGTCGGAGTTGGCCAGCTTGTCCTCGGCGAACAGACCCGCCTCGATGCGCTTGGCCAGCTCCACCTCCTGCTCGGCGTTGAGCAGGGGGACCTTGCCGATCTGCTTCAGGTAGTCCTTGACCGGGTCGGCGGTGGCGCCGGCCGCGGCGACCTGCTGGGCGGGCGCGTCGTCCTCGTCCTCGTCGGACAGGACGAAGCCGGCGCTCTCGGTACCCTCGGGCTCCTCCGCGGCGCCCTTGGGTTCCTCCAGCACCTCCTCGTCGAGCAGCTCGGCGTCGTCCTTCTTGCCATCGGTCTTCTTGGGCGCGGCCGTCTTCTTGGCCGCGACGGTCTTCTTCGCGGTCGCCTTCTTGGCGGCCGTCTTCTTGGCAGCGGCCTTCTTCGCGGGTGCGGCTTCCTCGGCCGGATCGTCGACGGCGGCCGCGGCCGGGGCGGCTGTGGTGGCGGAGGCCTTACGGGTGGCCACCGTCTTTGCCGCGACCGTCTTGGTGGCGGTGCGCTTGGCCGGACTCTTCGCTGCGACGCTCTTGCGGGTGCGCTTGGGTTCTGCGGCACTGACCATCAGCGTCACACCCTCTTCCTCGAGGATCTGGTTGAGGCTGCGCAGTACGTTCTTCCACTGAGTGGCCGGAATCTGGTCAGCTTCGAAGGCCCGACGCACGTCATCGCCGGCGATCTGCCCCTCAGCCTTTCCCCGCTCAATGAGCGCCATGACAGAGACGGACTCGGCGATCTCCGGCGGGAGCGTACGGGATGTGCTGGCCGACACGAACAACCTCTCGGAACGTTGGAAAACGACTTCCGGCCCCGTCCACGGCGGACAGGAGCCGACCACCGGCTTGGGGATGGGCCGACGGCGCGGGCGGGGGCCGGGAAGAAGCACAACGCCTTGCATGGCGTCCGTGTTCCCTTCTCGGCTGTCACCTCTTAGGTCATCGCGTTCTTTCCACGAGCGTTACGCCCAATCCGCGTGGCCCGAGTCACACCCCGTAAGCGCTCAAAAGCGGTCAGACACGGGCATAGGTGGTCACCCAGGGCTCCGAGTCGTACCGCTCCGAACCGTACCCACCTGTCGTCGCACCGTCGGGCCCCGCAGATCGAGAAGAAACCTGCGGGGCCCGACGGAGGACGAACCGCCGGTCGAGCGGTGCCGGGGAAGGGGACACCTCGGGCACCTCCCGACCGCGACACAACGGCCGTGCGCGGTCAGTGCTCGCGCGGCGCCGGTACCACGCGCTCCACCTCGGGGTGGACGGTGAGCAGTTGGCGCATGGCCGCCTCGGCGGCCCCGCCGTCGCCGGTCGCCAGGGCGTCGACGATCCGGACGTGGTGCGCCAGGGTCGTCTCGTTCGGCCGGTCACAGCTGGTGACCGGACCGCCGGAGACCTGGAGCGCGGCGGAGACGATGCCGGAGAGGTGCTCCAGCATGCGGTTGCCCGCGATCTGGATGAGCAGCGAGTGGAACTCGGCGTCGGCGCGGGAGAAGGTGATCGCGTCACCCTGCCCCATGGCATGGCCCATGATCTCGGCCATGTCGGACAGCCGCTGCTGGACGTCCTCGCGGCCGTGCCCGGCGGCCAGCCGGGCGGCGAGCGGTTCGATGGTCCAGCGGAGCTCGCTCAGTTCGCGGCGCTGGTCGTCGCGCTGCGGACCGAAGGCCCGCCATTCGATGATGTCGGGGTCGAGCAGGTTCCAGTCGCTGACGGGACGCACGCGCGTGCCGACGTTCGGGCGGGCGCTGACCAGGCCCTTGGCCTCCAGGACGCGGAGCGACTCGCGGACGACGGTGCGGGAGACCTCGAAGCGCTGGCCGATCTCCTCGGGCACCAGGGGGCGGTCGGCCCCCAGGTCGCCGGAGACGATCATCTGTCCCAGCTGCTGTACGAGTTGGCCGTGCAGTCCGCGGCCACGGCTGCCCGCGGCGCGTCGGCCCACACGGCCCAGCTCGGGGTCCGCGCCCTCCCAGGCGGGGGCGCCCACACGGTCGGGGCCGGGGGCCTCGGCGTAGGGGTAGCGGTCGAGTTCGCCCGGGCCGACGAGACCGGAGTCGGCGGAGCGGGCGGAGGTCATCATGGTGTGCGCAAGGGTACTCACGGATCCTTTGTCGGCGCTGTCTCCAACTCCCTTGAGGTCTTTGGTGAAAAGCACACGAAAGGGTGATCGCTCACCCCGTCGCAATTGACGCCTTATCGGAAAGAAATGGGCTTTCCCGAGGGACTTGTGCGCAGCACCAGGACGGAAGGGCGCGGAGGGTTGTCAGAAGCTTGTCATCGGGCCCTGCTCCGCAGGGTCGCGAGCAGATACGCGCAGAGCAGCGCGGTGAGCGACAACGTCAGCGCGCTGCCGACGGGTTGGGCGACGACCCGCGCCGCGGCCTCCAGATAGCGCTCCCCGCCAAAGGGCCACTGCAGCAGAAACATCTGCCGCATCCGCATCGGCAAACCCGCCGCGGTTCGCACGGACGCCCCGTCCACGACCTTCTGTACGAGGGGTACGACGACAATGGGTACGGCGAGAACGGCGGCTAGCCCGGCAGTGGTGGACCGGAAGACGCCCGCGGCCAGCACCCCGGCCCAGGCGCACCCGACCATGAGGCCGAGCCAACTCGCGCTCAGCGAGAGCCAGTCGCCGGGAACCTGCGCGACCTCCCGTCCGTAGACGAGATAGAGCACTTCGGCGTCGCAGCCCACCGTGAGGACGGCCAGGGCGAGCGCGGTGGCAGCGGAGACGAGGAGCTTGGCCGTGAGCAGCCCCAGCCGACGGGGCACGGTGCCGCGGTCCGCCGCCAGGGCGGGGTGGCGGAACTCGTCTCCGAAGGCCAGTGCCCCCAGCAGCCCCGCGCCGAGCGCCGCCGGGGGCAGCGGCAGCTGCTGCGGCCACGCGGCGAACAGGCGCGCCTGCGGGGTGTGCCCGATCCGCGCAAGCACGACAGCGGTGAGCGCGGACACGGCGAGCACGGTGGCACCGGTGACGAATCCGGTACTGATGCCGGCGGCGCGGCGGAGCTCGTAGCGCAGGGGGCGGAGGGGGCTGGGCGCGGGGTGGACGGAGATGGGGGGTGGGAGGGAGGGGAGGGGGTCCTGGGGGGCGGGAAGGAGGGGGTGGTTTCCGGCGGATTGTGCGGGGCTGCTGTGGTCAGCGGGGGCCTTGCTATCTGTGGAGGCGGCTGAATCCGGGGCAGTAGGAGTGGTGTCGGGCAGTGCCTGAATTGGTGGGGTGCTGGATTTGTCGGTCGTGGAGTCGTTCGCGGTCGCCTCGTCGGCCGTCTCCTCGGCGACTGCCTCCTCGAGAGCTGCCTCCCCGAGCGCTGCCTCCTTGGCGGCTGTCTCATGGACGACTGCCTCCTGGACGACTGTCTCCTCGACGACTGTCTCCTCGTCTGCCGTCGCCGAGGGGGTCACGGTGGCTGTGTGTGACCCCCTCTCGGGCCGTCCGGGCTGCGGCTCCTGCGGGGGTGTTGCCCCTGCGCCCGGGCCCATGTCCCCGACCTCGTCGGCGAGTTTGAGCACGAGGACGCCGTGACGGAACGCCGTCTCGCCGACGTCGGCACAGGTACTGCCGTACACGGAGAGGCGGTTGCCGCTCTCCAGTACGACCTCGACGGAGCGGTGCGCGGTGCGGGCCTCCTTGGTGAGCAGGGCGGCGAGACGGGCTGCGTGCGGACTCCGGACGGCGACGCGTGGCCGCAGCCGGGTGCGGGCGAACGCCGCGGCCTCCTGGTCCGCGACGACCCTGCCCCGTTCCAGGGTGACGACGCGGTCGGCGGTGCGTGCGGCTTCCTTGGGGTCGGACAGGGTGACCAGGACCGTGCCGCCCTGGGTCGCGTGGGCGCGCAGCATGCCGTACAGCCAGTTGCTCTCACGGGCGGAAAGTCCGTCGGCTGGTTCGTCGAGGACGAGTGTGTGGGGGTCGGGCAGCAGGGCGCAGGCGAGGCCGAGGCGGCGGTCCATGCCGCGGGAGAGCGTGCCGAGGTGTTCGTCGCGGAGGCTGACGAGGCCGACCACCTCAAGCACCTCGTCCGCTCGACGGGCGGAGACACCGGCAGCGGCGCACAGCATGCGGAGGTGGCCGCGGACCGTCCGGTCGGGGTGCCCTGGCACGTCGCCCAGCAGGACACCGACCTCGCGCGACGGGTGGGGGATGCGATGCAGTGGGCGGCCTCTGAAGTAGGTGATGCCGCGGCCCTGTTGGAGTTCAAGCATCAGCCTGAGGGCCGCCGTCTTGCCGGCACCCGGATCTCCGAGCAGCGCGGTGACGCGGCCCGCGGGTGCTTCGAAGGTGACGTCGTCGACGGCGGGCGAAAGGTCCTTGCGGGAGGTGCTGGTCAGTCCGAAGGCCTGGATCACCCGTAGCAAGATAGCGCGTTATGTCCGTTTTTGCGGGTACCTGGTGCCTTACTTCGCGGAGTGTGATCGCGTCCCTCGTTGCCGGGCCGGCCTCTTCTTACGGTTTTCGGCTCGTCCTCGGGGCTCGTGCCCGGGCTCGTGCTTGGGCTCCTGCTCGGGCCGGGGCTGGTGACCGCGGCCCGCGGTCACACCTCCGGCCGCAGCATCGGCGGGTTCAGGAGCGTGGCCCCGCCCGCACGGAAGAGCTGTGCCGGGCGGCCGCCCTGCCGTGTGGTCGTACCACCCGTGGGCACCAGGAAGCCCGGCGTGCCTGTCACCTTGCGGTGGAAGTTGCGAGGGTCGAGCGCCACTCCCCAGACCGCCTCGTAGACGCGGCGCAGCTCGCCGACGGTGAACTCGGACGGGCAGAACGCCGTCGCCAACGACGAGTACTCGATCTTGGAGCGGGCGCGCTCCACCCCGTCCGCGAGGATCTGAGCATGGTCGAAGGCGAGCGGCGCCACGGGCTCGCCGTCACGGGCATAGCCGCCCTGCTGCAGCAGTTCCTCGACCGGAGCCCAGCGTGCGTTGCTGGCGTCGCCGCCCGCTCGCGGTGCGGGCAGGTCGGGAGCGAGGGCGAGGTGAGCGACACTGACCACGCGCATCCGGGGGTCTCGCTTGGGGTCGCCGTAGGTCGCGAGCTGCTCAAGGTGGGCGCCGTTGTCCTGAGCGGGCACCGCGGGGTCGTGGACGCACAGCCCGGTCTCTTCGGCAAGCTCGCGTGCGGCGGCCTGTGCCAGATCCTCGTCGGCCCGCACGAAGCCTCCCGGGAGCGCCCAGCGGCCCTGGAACGGCGGCTCTCCCCTGCGTACCGCCAGCGCACACAGGGCATGGCGGCGCACGGTCAGCACGACCAGGTCCACGGTGACGGCAAAGGGCGGAAAGGCTGACGGGTCGTAGGGCATGTCGCGATCATAGTCGTCTGCCTGACGATAAACACTCCCTTCGTCGGCTGCATCGGCGGCCGGTCGGCGTCCGAGCGATACGGGTCCTACCTGCGGCTCCGGGCCCTTGCGTGTCGTCCCGCCACTCGAGGTCGCTGTCCTGGTTGCCGCATACGGTCGGCGTCTCCCGCTCTCTTGATCACCATTCGGTCTGGTGGATTCGGTCTGGTGGGTCAGCCTCCCGAGTCTTCGTCCACGTCACACTCCGAGCTGCAGTCCCTCGGCGGCCTCCTCGACCATGGCGAGGCCGAGGCGGCTGACCCGCACGGAGAAGGGGGCGCCCGCGACGCGTAATCCGTTCAGGGTGATCTCGCCCAGGGGCGCGCTGCGGAGGGGACGCAGGGTGATCGTGCCGGCGGGGGCGTCGGGGCGGATGCCGGCGAGGGTGGTGAGCAGCAGGATCCCGGCGGCGGCCGCGGTGGCGGCGGGGCGGCAGGCGGCCGGGTGGGGAAGGGGGGCGTTTCCGTCGGTGCGCTGCTCCCCCGCGTACATCTCGGGCAGCCGGTGATCGAAGGTCCCGGCCGCCGCCAGGACGCCCCGCAGCAGCGCACTGGCCTCCTTCTCGTACCCGGCGGCGGCGAGTCCCGCGACCGCGATCGCCGTCTCGTGGACCCGCACGGCACCGCTGCGGTGACCGAACGGGTTGTACCCCGCCTCCTTGACACCCAGCCCGCGCAGTCCCCACCCCGAATCCATCGCCGGGCTGCCGAGGAGCCGGGCGAGTTGCTCCGTCTGCGCTCGGTCGAGCAGCCCCGGCGCCCACTCGCCCCCGGCCAGCAGGCCGGTGTCGAGGAGGTGGACGGCGGTCGAGCCGAGGTGCGGTACGGGGCGACCGTCGGGGCCACGGGCCGCCGCGAGCCGACCTCCTCCCAGGTCGTCGAGCCAGAAGTCGGTGCGGAAGGCCGACCGCAGCGCCCGGGCCCACTCCCGCAGCCCGGCGCCGCCGGGTCTGCCGCAGGCGTTGAGCAGATCGGCGCCGAGCAACGCCGCGCGGTGGGCGTGTGCCTGTGTCTCGCAGCGGACGGGGCCGCCGGGCTGCGGGTCGCACAGGTACGTACCCTCACCCACGGTCTTCCGCAGCCAGGTCAGGCAACGTTCGGCAACCGGCAGCAGTTCCTCCGTCTCGTGCTCCGGCATCCCCCAACGGCGGGCCTCCGCGAGGAGTACGGGGAAGAGCAGCGTGGCCTCGGTGCCGGTGCAACCGGGCGGCAGATGGCTGCCCGCGTCCCGGCGCGGGCCGGGGATCATGCCGGACTGCCGACCGGGTCCGCCCAGTTGGGTACGGGCGAGGGCACGCAGCGTGCCAGTGGCGAGCCGGGTGCCGAGGGGAAGCGCCATCCGGGCAGCCGCGAGTGCGTCTGCCGGGGCGAGGCCGCATCGCCATGGTGCCCCGGCGGCGAGATACACGTCGGCCGGATGTGCGGGATCGCGCAACAGCAGCGACTGGAGGTCGTCGACGCTGGTCCGCAGAAGCGTCTGCACGCCGGGGGCGTCGCCCGTCGTGCCGGCCTGGGCGAGCGGACTCGACGCCGCGCGACCGACCGCTCGAACGGTCCCCGCCCGGTCCGCGCGCACTCTCAGCTCAAGGCTCGCGCTGCCGCCCGGGGGCAGGTCGAACTCCCAACGAAGCAGGCCCGCAGAGGCCAGTGCGTCGGCGGGCGGCGGGTCTGCCGTGACCGACGAGGCCGCTGTGCCAAGGGACCAGCGCAGACCGGCGTCATGGACGCTGGCGGGCACCTCCGGCCCCACGGTGCCGGACGCGATCGCGCCCAGCGCCGCCAGGTCCGTGCCGAGGGCGACCTCAACAGGAAGGCGGAGGGGGCGAGGTGCCGCGCTGTGGAGGGTGATCCGCTCCGTGCCGTCCGCGTGCCGGGTGCGCTCGACGACGACGTCCGGGTCCGGTCCGGCGTCCGGCGAGGCGCGCAGGGTGCCCACGAAGCGGGCGCGATCGGCGGCGGTCATCCGGGCCTGTACCGCGAGCGGTTCACGTCCGGCCACACGGACCTGGCAGCGGGAGAGCAGCCGCCGACCCGCGCGATAGAAGCCCTCGAGCCCATTGCCGGTCAGCTGTCCCTGTTCCGTGGAAACGGCGAGGCCGGGCAGGGCGACGCAGATCATGGCGGTGTGGGTGGGCGGCAACTCGCTGGAGCGGCGCGGGGGTCGGGGTGGGGTTGGGGTGGGAGCTGGGCTGGTGGTAGGGCTGCGGGGGGTGGTCCGGGAGGCGTGCGGGGGGTGGGCGGGGGGTGTTGGCGGCCCCGGCATGTGGAGGCGGTCGGTAGCGGGTTGTGGCCCCTGGGGACGGGTGATGCGTCCTGGTCCATTGGCGGGGGCGGAGTCAGCCGGTGCGCGCGGTCGTCGTCGGCGGCGGAGGGCGGAGTCGGCTGGTGCATCGGGCTGCTTCCTCTGCGCTCTGTGCGCCTCGGGCTTGTTCGGGGCCGGGCGGGAGGCTTTGTGGGGACATGGCGTTGCGGCGACGCCATCCGTCCAGGCGTTCCGCCACTCAGGTGAACGGAACGGGGCTCCTCCGGGTCACGCCCATGCCCGGCCAACCCGACCGAATGGCGGGCAGGGCGTGTGTCGCCGAAGTCGACGCGGGTACTCCGGGCGGCGATCGGACGCTGCTGAGCGCCTTCCATCCGGCTGACCCGGCAGCTCACTCGGCCGTACCTCATGCGTCCCCCTTCGTGTCGCTGCCACCGGGGACAATGCCCCGCCGGGATGTGCCACGACGCCATACGCCACCCTTCGCGGCCGCGGGCGGATGCGTACCGCCACTCCGCCCGATGCCCGGGCCGGTGCCGGCTCCCGGCAGCCCGCGGGACGTCCGCGCGCTCTTCCGCGCCTCTTTGGACGTCAGGGAGCGAGAGTTGTGGGTATCGGCGGCGGGCCGACCACGGCGGCGCGGCCGCGAACCCGGCACGGACTCGGACCCGTCGGCGTCGGACCCGTCGGCATCGGACCCGTCGGCGTCGGACCCGTCGGCGTCGGTTCCATCGGCATCGCGCCCGGCGCCATCAGTGCTCTGCGTCGTGTCGAGGCCCTCCGGTCCCCGCGCCTCGTCGAGTTGCCCGGCCACGGGGTGAGCACGACCGTCCCGTTCCGCGCGCAGGCAGCGGCGGATCGACTCCGGATCCAGGCCTTCGTTGACGGCCTGGTGCAGAAGTCGGGCGAAGAGGTAGTCGGGGTCGGCGCCCAGTGCCAAGGCCAGCGCCTCCCGGGCTTCGATGTCGTCGCCGGTCGACCAGGCGACCCAGCCCGCGAGGGTGAGAGGTGCAGCGGCATGCTCGCCGTAGGAGCCGACGCAACGGCGGGCCAGGGCGCGCCAGAGCCGTAGCGCGGGAGCTGCCTCGTCGCCCTCCATCCACTCGGCCGCCCGGTCGCGGGTGGTGCGGTCCTGCAGGCCGAGGATCAGAGTCGCGGCTTCGTCGTTGCGAAGCAGTCCGTCGTCGCGGAGGTCCGCCATGAATGCGCCGGAGGCGGGCGGCGCATCGGCCAGCCGGCTCATGACCTGGCTGGCCAGCTCGACCGTCTTCTCGGCCACGCCCGCGCGGGTGGTGTCGTCGAGCATCCTGGGGACGAGGGCCCTACTGCTTGCGTCCAGCGCGGCCTCCTGCTCCAGGGCCGCGGCGGTCTCCCAGGGCTGGAGCCTCGCCCTCAGCTCGCGCAGCGTCCCGCGCACCTGAATCCCGGCGTAGGTGGCCGCGGCGGCCAGGACCGAGGTGCCCGGCAGCCCCATGGGGAGGCCTTCGGCGGGGCAGCATTCCTGGTTGTCGCAGCAGTACGACCAGAATCGGCCGTCCGAGATGCACAGGGCCTCGATCACCGGTACGTCGAGCAGTCCGCACTGGAGACGCAGATTGTGGGCCAGCGGGCGGAGTCGCTCCATGACCTGCCGGCCGGTTTCCCCCACGCCCGGTTCCTGGCAGACGTACGCCACGATCTGTTCCGGCCGGGCTCCCCTGCGCTCGCTTCCCCGCACCAGCCCGTGGGCCAACTGCCCTGCGACGGACTCCCAGTCGTCCGGACTGGCCGGAATGCCGAGCCGCGCCCGACCGCCGAACCGCCCGCGCCCTCCCCGGTCATGCAGGGCGACGAGGACGATGCTGTCCTCGGGGCGGTACCCGAGCAGGTACGGCAGGGCGTCGGCCAGTTCGGCCGGGGAGCGCAGGGTGACGCGATGGGTGGCGGCCGGCTCGTCGCGGTTGGTGGAGTCGGAGTTGTAGGCGCTTGCGTCGTGTGGGGCGCGCCCGTGGTGAGCGTTGGATCGGTGCGATCCGTCCGACGCGGTCATGTCGTCGTTTTCGAAGGATCCAGTCGTTTCGCCGTGATTCGTCATGCCCCGACGATCTCGCGGAACTCAAGACTCCGCTTGTGCCTGTGGATAACTCCGATCAGGGACACGACACAGCGGTCGGTCCCCGGTACCTACCGGCCTGGTCGGAACCGGCCATCCTCAACCCGGTTTTCGCGTGTGGTGCGCTGTGTCTTCGAACTGGACGAGGAGGCAGCTCAACCCGCCGCAGCGAGGACCAACGGAAGGACCTCTTCGCTGCCCGCCAGGCGGAGCATGCGGGCAGCGACGGCGAGGGTCCAGCCGGTCTCTGTGTAGTCGTCGACGAGCAGGACGGGTCCGGGAGAGCGGGCCAGAGCGTGGGCCAGATCTTCGGAGACGGTGAAGGCGCCGGACAGGGTCCTGAGGCGCTGGGCGGAGTTGCTACGACGTGCCGGGTGCGCGCCGTTCGATCCGGTGTACGTCAGGGTTCCCAGGAAGGGGAGGCGGCCGACCGCCGCGATTTGCCGGGCGAGTGAACCGACCAGTTGGGGGCGGGCGAGGGACGGCACGGCCACGACTCCCACCGGCCGGGCAGGCGTGTCGGCGGCATTCGACGCCCAGCCTCCTGGAGAGCGCGCCCAGTCGGCGAGGACGGCCACCGCGGCCTGCAGCACGTCGTCGGGGACCGGACCGTCGGGCGCGTTCTCGGCCAGCAGGGGGCGCAGCCGGTTGCCCCAGCCGATGTCCGAGAGCCGTCCCAGGGCGCGGCCGGTGGAGCACTGCTCCTTGGCCGGGATACGTCCCTTGAGGTCGATGCCCAGTGCGGGCATACCCGTGGGCCACATCCGCCGCGGCTCGACCTCCACCCCCGGGCGGTCCAGTTCCTTCGCGGCTCCCGTCAGCGCCTCCGCCGAGACGGAGGAGTCGGCCCAGGCTCCCGCGCAGTTGTCGCAGCGGCCGCACGGAGCCGCCCCCTCGTCGTCGAGTTGCCGACGCAGGAACTCCATCCGGCACTCGGACGTGCTCACATAATCGCGCATGGCCTGCTGCTCGGTGGCCCGCTGCCGAGCGACCCAGGCGTACCGCTCGGCGTCGTAGACCCACGGCTCACCGGTGGAGATCCAGCCGCCCTTCACCCGTTTGACCGCCCCGTCCACGTCGAGCACCTTCAGCATGCTCTCCAGACGGGTGCGTCGGAGGTCGACAACGGCCTCCAGAGCCGGCACCGACAGCGGGCGTCCCGCATCGGCGAGAGCCGAGAGGGTCAGGCGGACCTGCGCCTCGGGCGGGAAGGCGGTGTCGGCGAAGTAGCGCCAGATGGCCTCGTCCTCCTTGCCCGGCAACAGCAGCACGTCCGCGTGCTCCACCCCGCGGCCCGCGCGCCCCACCTGCTGGTAGTAGGCGATCGGCGAGGACGGCGAACCAAGATGGACCACGAAGCCCAGGTCCGGCTTGTCGAAGCCCATTCCCAGTGCCGAGGTCGCGACCAGCGCCTTGACCCGATTCTGAAGCAGGTCGGTTTCGGCCTGCAGCCGATCGGCGTTCTCCGTGCGCCCCGTGTAGGAGGCCACCCGGAAGCCACGTTGCCGCAGAAGGGCGGTGGCCTCCTCGGCGGCGGCCACCGTCAGCGTGTAAATGATCCCCGAACCCGGCAGTTCGTCCAGATGTTCGGCCATCCAGGCCAGACGATGGGCGGCATCCGGCAGCGGCACCACACCCAGCCGCAGGCTCTCTCTGTCGAGCGGGCCGCGCAGCACCAGGGCGTCGCCGACTCCGGTACCCAGCTGCTCGGCCACATCCGCCGTCACCCGCGCGTTCGCGGTCGCGGTGGTGGCCAGCACCGGCACCCCAGGGGCAAGGTCGGCGAGCATCGCCCGCAAGCGGCGGTAGTCAGGCCGGAAGTCATGCCCCCAGTCCGAGATGCAGTGCGCCTCGTCGACCACCAGCAGACCGGTCGTAGCCGCAAGCCTGGGCAGCATCTGCTCGCGAAAATCGACCGCATTGAGGCGCTCCGGACTCACCAGAAGAACGTCGGTCTCGCCGCGCTCGACCTCCTCGTGGATGGTTTCCCACTCCTCCGGGTTCGCCGAGTTGATGGTGCGCGCCCGGATACCGGCCCGTGCCGCCGACTCGACCTGGTTGCGCATCAGCGCCAGCAACGGCGAGACGATCACCGTCGGGCCTGAGCCACGTCGGCGCAGCAGAGCGGTGGCGACGAAGTACACCGCCGACTTGCCCCAGCCGGTGCGCTGCACCACCAACGCGCGCCGACGGTCCTCCACCAGGGCCGCCACCGCCTGCCACTGGTCCTCGCGCAACCGCGCAGAACCGCCCGGGACACCGACAAGCTCGGCAAGGATGGCGTCGGCTTCGGCGCGGAGCTCCAGATCGTCCATGCCTCCATGCAACCCGATGGCAAGGACAGTCAGCCACCTCACTCAAGGTGACGGGTCGCTCGCGAACAGTACGCAGGTGAAGCGCGGCGAGCGCCGACCGCGCCGCCCACCCTCCGCACTGAATCCTCGCGGTCACCGCCCACATGCTCCTACCTGCGCAGTATCGCCCCGCATCACGCAACACCCCACCGGGTACGGATATAAGCCACAGACCACTTCTTAAGGGTCGGTCGCCTCAATTGCTCGTTGCCGCATCCAAGTTCGACAGCAAGAATTGAGGTCCGCTCCCCGCACGGCTCGTCCCGCGACCAGGTAGGGCTCCGCTGCGGTGCGCACTCCCCCGATCCAGACCCCGCCCGCAGTGTGGGCGCGTAGCCGAAGGGAGGAACGTGACCTTCGGATTCGCTCCGTCCTCCGCGGCTGCCACGTCGACCTCCGCCGCATCAGCCAACGCCGTGGCCCGACTGCTGGAACCCGCGGAGTGGGCCGCCGCGGGAATCCCGCTGCTGCGCAACCCCCGGGAAGTCGTCAGCGGACTGCACACCCGTCATCGCCCCAAGCCGTCGACGGCGATCGTGGCCGTACTCGACGCGGACGAACGGCTGCGCGCGAGTGCCTCGTTCACCAGGCGTTCGGCGCCCGCCGACGGCTGGATGTTCCGCAACACGCTGCTCGACCAGCTGCGCCGGGTCATCCCACACGATCTACGCCGCCGCACGCCTGTGCGCACAGCCGTGCTGCTCTACTGCCGTGAGGGCGACGCGCGTTGGACGGAGGAGGACGGCGCGTGGATGTGGGGCCTGCGTGACGCGTGCACACTCCACGGACTGCGCTGCGGGGCGTACATCACGCTGACCCGCGACGGCTGGCAGGTCCTCGGCGAGGGCCGAGGTGGCCGCCGCCCCAACTCCACGTCGGCGCCCGAGCCGTTCGCGACGTCCGAGGCACCGCCCCCACCGCCGCGCACCGGAGGTGCCGCCTCCGAAGTGCTGCGCCGCGTGGCAGCGCGCTGAGCGCCCGGACCAGCAGGACCTGACCCACGCGGCAGATCACCACGCTGCGCACACGCCCTCGGCAGGGCGGCACAGCACCTCTCCGGCCATCAGTCGGAGGACGTACGCAACCGTCGTCCCCGCACGCCAAAGACCGCGCCGTGCGGTCGCCGCCGGGACGGCGCGTTCGCCGACCCAACGCCCCTGACCTGCCGGCCGACTCAGACGCCCGCGCCCAGCACCGAGTTGATCTGCTGCGGGTCGCCGCAGACGATCAGCAGAGCGCCGGCCCGGGTGAGAGCCATGGGCAGTGCGGTGGCGGCAGCGGCGTCGGACCCGCCGTTGACGGCGACCACGACCACGGGCCGGGACGCGGCACGGTCGGCCACGGTGGCGTCGGCGTAGAAGACGTCGTCGCGGGCATCGTGCTGCGCCCAGTAGGACGCCTCACCGAAGGACAGCTCGTGAGCGGCCCAGGGGTGCGACTCACCGGTGGTGATCACCAGCACGTCACCGGGGGCACGACCGGACTCCAGCAGCAGGTCCACGGCTTCCTCGGCAGCGTCGAGCGCGCCCTCGGCCGGAGCCGGGATCAGCTGGATCTGCGGAGTCGCCGAAGCCGAGGCCGGAGCAGGGGCGGCAGAGGCGGCAGTTGAGCCCGGACCCGCGGGCCCGGGCTTCGGCCCGACCACGCCCGTACGCTGCGCCGGCGGCGCGGGCCGGAGAGGGCCGGGACGACCGGGACGCGGCGGAGCCGCGGGGCGGGGGCCGGGTACGGGACGGGGGGTCGGCGCGGTACGGCCACTGGCCGGAGTAGCGCGGGGACCCTGGGCACTCTCGTGAATCTGAGGCTCCTCGGGGATGAGAGGCATGAGTTGATATCTATCAAACGTTGGTGCGGCTCGCGCCAGTGGGTGGCACATACGTGCGACCGGAACCGTCAGAAATCGAAGCCGAGCTGACCTTCGATCTCCGGAACGCTTCCGTCCGCCCAGCTGCGGGCCTTCTTGAGGTGCCGCCACTGGGGCAGCGCATCAAGATACGCCCATGACAACCGGTGGTAGGGGGTGGGCCCCCGCTCCGCCAGTGCGGCCTTGTGCACGGGTGAGGGATACCCGGCGTTGTCCGCAAAACCGAAGTCTGCATGGTCGATACCCAGTTCGGCCATCATTTTGTCGCGCTGAACCTTGGCAATCACCGAGGCCGCCGCCACCGCCACGCACGACTGATCGCCCTTGATCACCGTACGGACCTGCCACGGCGCCCCGAGGTAGTCGTGCTTACCGTCGAGGATCACCGCATCGGGACGGATCGGAAGGCCCTCCAGGGCACGCACCGCCGCGATCCGCAGCGCCGCCGTCATCCCGTGGTCGTCGATCTCCTCCGGGGACGCGTGCCCCAGGGCGTACGACGTCACCCAGGTCCGCAACTCCTCGGCGAGCTGGGTCCGCCGTTTCACGGTGAGGAGCTTGGAGTCGGTGAGGCCCAGGGGAGGCCGGCGCAGTCCGGTGATCGCCGCACAGACGGTGACCGGTCCGGCCCAGGCGCCGCGCCCCACCTCGTCGACACCGGCAATGATCTTCGCTCCGGTCGTTGCGCGAAGGGAGCGCTCGACGGTGTGAGTAGGCGGTTCGTACGGCATGGCGCCCTTAGACTACGCCGCCCGCAACCCCCTGCGACACCCTGGTTCGCCCAAGCCACGGCCTGGACCGCAACGCCCTGGAATCAGGCCCCGATCCGGCGCAGCAGCGGGACCATCAACTGGTCGACCATCTCCTCGATGTCCCGGTCCGGCCATTCGCTCCCGCATACCTTCGACCGGTACATCATCATCGCCGGCATGGCGTCGTAGACGTATCCGTTCGCCGCGTCGGGCCGCACCTCCCCCCGCTCGATTCCGCGGTCGATCACCTCGTGCAGCACTCTGACCGTCGGCTCCACCACGCCGTGCACGATTACCTCGTGGAACCGCTCCGCCTGGACGCTGTCGCATTCGTGAATGACGGAGCGGAGGGCGGAGCCGGGTCGCGAGTACATCGCGTCGCGCGCCAGTCGGCACAGGGCCACCAGATCGTCGCGCACGTTTCCGAGGTCGGGCGCCGCCTCGATCTGCGGCAGCCCGGCCCGCAGTGCGTCGGCGACGAGGTCCTCCTTGGACGGCCAACGCCGGTAGATCGCGGCCTTGCCGGTCTGAGCACGCGTTGCCACGCCCTCCATCGTGAGGCCGTGCCAGCCGACCGTACCGAGTTGCTCCAGCGCGGCTTCGAGGATCGCGCGTTCGAGCACGACGCCGCGCCGACGGGAGGAGGCCGCCTGAGCGGGGGCGGCCGTCCAGCGCGAAGTAACCATCCGAGTGTCTCCAACGAACAGGGAAGCGGGGTTTTCGGGGAAGGGGGACACATCCGTGCGACGACCGCTGGGGACGAGCGGCGCCACGACCATCTAAGTGAACGGTTGCGTTCACTACTGGGGACTCACTACGGTTGACGCGACAGTGAACGCGAGCGTTCACTAAGCCATTCATGGGGGACCCATAGTGACGACCTCTCCGAAGCTCCAGGACCAGATACCGCCTACTGCCGCCCGCCGCCAAGGGCGGCCAGGCATCGCGCTCACCGTCATCGCAGCCTGCCAACTCATGGTGGTCCTCGACGCCACCATTGTGAACATCGCGCTTCCCCATATTCAGGAAGCGCTTGCGTTCAGCACCACCGACCTCACCTGGGTGGTCAGCGCCTACACACTGACCTTCGGCGGACTGCTGCTGCTCGGCGCCCGCGCCGGTGACATCCTCGGCCGCCGCCGGGTCTTCATGTTCGGCATCCTGCTGTTCACCTTCGCCTCGCTGCTGGGCGGCTTCGCCCAAGAGCCCTGGCAGTTGCTGGCCGCACGCGCCCTGCAGGGCGTGGGTGGCGCCATCGCGTCGCCGACCTCGCTGGCGCTGATCACCACCACGTTCGCCGAGGGACCGGAACGCAACCGGGCGTTCGGCGTCTTCGCCGCCGTCTCCGCAGGTGGCGGCGCAATCGGCCTGCTGGCCGGCGGAATGCTCACGGAGTGGCTCGACTGGCGCTGGGTGCTCTTCGTCAACGTGCCCATAGGTGTGCTGATCGCCGTCCTGACGCCGCTCTACATCAACGAGTCCGAACGCCACCCCGGCCGCTTCGACATCGCGGGCGCGCTGACCTCGACCATAGGTATGGCGGCCCTGGTGTACGGCTTCATCCGGGCCGCGGAAGAGGGCTGGCGGGACGACCTCACCCTCATGTCGTTCGGCGTCGCGCTGGTGCTGCTGCTGGCCTTCGTGTTCATCGAGGCACGGGCCAAGGAGCCGATCACTCCGCTGAAGATGTTCGCCGACCGCAACCGCTCGGGGACGTACGTGATCATGCTGAGCCTGGCGGCGGCCATGTTCGGCATGTTCTTCTACATCGTTCTGTTCGTGCAGAACGTGCTGGGCTACAGCCCCATCAAGGCGGGCCTGGCCTTCCTGCCGGTCACGGTCGCGATCGTGGTCGGCGCCGGTCTGTCGCAGCGGTTTCTGCCGGTGCTCGGCCCCAAGCCGTTCATGCTGGTCGGCTCGGCGCTGGTCGTGGTCGGCCTCGTGTGGCAGACCTTCATCAGCCCCGACAGCTCGTACGTCGGCGGCGTACTCGGTCCCATGTTCGTGTTCGGCTTCGGCATGGGCCTGAACTTCGTGACGGCGACGGTGACCGCCGTCTCCGGTGTCGCCCAGCACGAGGCGGGCGCGGCGTCCGGCCTGCTCAACGCCACGCAGCAGGTGGGCGGTTCGCTGGGCCTGTCCATCCTCACGACCGTGTTCGGCACGGCCAGCAGGGATGAGGCGGAGAAGCAGCTGCCGCACTTCCTCGCCGACGGCTCGGCGGAACAGAAGGCCGAGTTCGCCCGGACGCATCAGCTGCCCGCACCCTGGGGCCACGAAGTGCTGGCTCAGGGCATTTCGACGGCCTTCATCCCTGCCGCGGCCATGGCCGTTCTCGCCATGGTGACCGCCTGGCTGGTGATCCGGGTACGCAAGAGCGACCTGGATGCGCTCGCCGGTACGTCCGGGCCGGTGGTCGGCTGACGGGCGGAGGCCGCGGGTCGGCCTCGGCGGCACGCCGACGGATGTGACGGGGGTACGTCCGTGGCGGCCGGGCCGACCTGCCCAGGGCGGAGGATGGCCGGGCCCCTTCCAGGGGACGTACGGCGTGGAGGACGACCCGGCCATCCGCACCGATCCGGTCGCCCACCGCATCACACCGGCCGAAATCAGCCTGCGGCCGCGCCACACCACGGCGGCGACCGCAAGCACGAGGACCACGACCTGCAGCGTCTCCATGGCCACCCCCTACAACGCTCGTGTCTCCCGCTTGCGCGTACCTCGCACAGCGGTTGCCACGAGAACGCCGGGCGGTCACGGAGAGTTCCCGACATGCACAGAGAGTTTCGGATCTTCGATCGCTGCGGCTCTCGAAATCGCAGGGTGCCGCTGACGAGGCAACGGCACACGTGGCCACGACTCACGAAAAGCAGAAGCCAAACAGCGTGGGCTCACCAAGCCAGAGGCCCGAGAGGTCACTGCAGAAACAGGGCCCGCGGAGAACGCAACTACGAAGCCATGACGGTGCCGGGGCCCACGAAGCCGCCACTCCAAGGAGCCGTGACGGCAAGAGGCCCGCTTCAAGACAGGCAGCACGCGTCCAAGGAGCCAGGCAGCGCCCGGCACACCAAGCCGCAGACCCAAGGAGCTCCGGCCGAAACAGGGCCCGCGAAACCGCCGCTTCCCGAAGCCGCCGCGTCGCACGAGCGCGCTAAACCGACGCCCCCATCCAGTCCGGCAGCGCCTCCGTCCGCCTCACCCACTCCGTGGGCGGCGTCCCGGCCGTCCCCGCGGCAAGCACTCCGCCCACGATGGCGCAGGTGGTGTCCACGTCGCCGCCGGCCTGCGCGGTCGTCCAGAACGCCTGCTCGTAGTCGCCGAGGGAACGCGCGGCCGACCAGAGGGCGAAGGGCACGGTGTCATGCGCGGTCGTACGCCGCCCACAGCCCAGTACGGCCGCGACCGTGGCCGGGTCGCCGTAGTCCAGCATGTCCCGGGCGCGGCGCAGCCCGGCACCGACGGCGCTCTTCGGGACGAGCGCGACGACGTCGTCGATCAGCGACTCGGGGCTGGGCGGTCCGCCGGGTGCGGCGACGAGCGCCGCGGCTGCTGCCACGGCCATGGCGCCGACCACGGCCTCGCGGTGCTGATGCGTGGGGTAGGCGGAGATCTCCGCCTGGTGCGTGGCCTGCTCGGGGTCGTCGGCGTACCAGGCACCCAGCGGGGCGATCCGCATCGCCGCACCGTTGCCCCAGGAGCCCTGGCCGTTGAAGAGCGCGGCGGACAGTTCGCGCCAGTCGCCGCCTTCCCGGATCAGCCGGAGCAGCCGGTTGACCGCGGGGCCGTAGCCGCGGTCGACGTCGTGGTGCTCGGCGAAGGAGCGGGCGAGGGCGTCCTGGTCGATGCGGTGGTGGGCGATGAGGACGGCGACGACGGAGCAGGCCATTTCCGTGTCGTCGGTCCACTGCCACGGGCCGGGCGGCAGCTCGCGTCGCTTGAGCAGCGGGTAGTTCACCGGCACGAAGAACTGGGAGCCCAGCGCGTCCCCCACCGCGAGTCCGCGCAGGCTGGCGAGGGCGCGGTCCAAGTGCCCACCGGGAGAGGAGTCAGTCATTGCCCTGCCACTCTATCCAGTGATCCCCGTACGACTCTGGATCTCGCCAGCGTTCGAACGGCCGGTCCAGCGTGTACTTGCCGTCCTCCCCCAGAACGAGCATCCGTATTTCGCCGTTCCCGGGGTTCGACAGGCACTCGAACTCGGCGACCGTCCAGTGGAACCAGCGCATGCAGAACAGCCGCATGGCCAGGCCGTGCGTCACCAGCAGCACGTTCGGTGGGTGATCCGGTGCCTCGAAGCTGCGATACAGGCTCTCCAGGAAACCGCCGACCCGGTCGTACACGTCGGCGCCGCTCTCGCCCTGCGCGAAGCGGTAGAAGAAGTGTCCGTACGCGTCGCGGTAGGCCTTCTGCAGCCGTACGTCGTCACGGTCCTGCCAGTTGCCCCAGTCCTGCTCCCGCAGCCGGGGCTCCTCGCGCACGCGTATGAGGTCGGGGTCGAGGTGAAAGGCGCGGAGCGTCTCATGCGTACGGCGATAGGGGGAGACGTACACACTGACGCGCTCCCGTCCGAAGAGATCGCGGAGCTGTTTTCCGGCCTCCTCGGCCTGTCGCCGGCCGCGTTCGGTCAGTGCCAGTGCATGGTCGGGCTCGCGCTCGTACACGGAGTCATCAACATTGCCCGTTGACTCGCCGTGCCGGACAAGGATGATGCGCCGTGGTCGTGCCATGCCAAAACCCTAGATCGGGCGACGGCATGTCGAGCACTCGTACGGGCCCCATAAGGCATAGGTCACACACTTCCCGCACCCTGCGCCACAGCGGGCCCACGTTTTGCGGGTCCAGATTTCAAACCTTCGCGGGCTGCGCGCGGACACTGTCGGGCCCGGATCCTACGTCGGCGGGTCCGGTTTTCAAACGGTCCACGTGGGTTCCAGCTCCACGATGTCGCCGGTGAGTGCCGCGATGTCCGCCTCCGTCTGGGCCCGCAGGGCGAGCCGCTCCACTCGCTCTGTGCGGTACTTGCCGTGCTCGGCGGCCGACCGCCACATCGAAAGGACCATGAACTCGTGCCCCGGGGCCTCGGCGAACAGCCCACGGATCATCCCGGGCGAGCCGGCCATGGCAGGGTTCCAGACCTTCTCCTGCATCAGGGTGAAGTTCTCGACGCGCTCCTCCCGTACGCGGCAGAGCGCCACCCGGATCAGGTCGGCGTCCGTGAAGCGCGGTTCGAAGCCCGTCTTCACGTCGAAGCGGTAGTCGAACAATCTGACCTGCGCGTCCTTGAAGGTGCCGGACTGGGCCGACGCCAGCCTGTCGTGGGAGCGGGCCATGAAGGAGTCGTAGAAGGCACGGCTTTCCCAGAAGGCGAAGATGTGCGCCACCGCGGGCCGTCCCCGGCTCCAGCCTCCGCCCTGTCCCCGAAATCCCGGCTCCCCCAGAAGCCCCGCCCACTTTCGCTGCCCCCGCTCGAACCCGCGGCGGTCCACCACGGTGCAGCGAATCCACTTGACCAGCACCGCGCCATCGTAAGGCCACGGGCGTGGCGTCGGTCACGCCCGGACGCGGCGCACTCGCGCACGCCCACCCGCGCGCGTGGCAGGATGGACAACCGGCTCGGGACGCCCGGCAGTTCGGGCTGCGGGCAGATGGGAAGGGGGACGTCCGATGAGCGTCATCACCAAGGGGATCCGCAAGGTCGAGATCGCGGTGAAGTGGGACCCGAGTACGGCGGGACAGCCGCCGACCGATCTGGACATAGTCGCCGCCACCTACCTGGGGAGCGATCCCTATGGCGATCCCGCGTATGTGGTCCACTTCGACAGCCGCTCCCCGGACGGGACCATCACGCTCAACCGGGACAGCAAAGACGGCAAGGGCTTCGGCTGGGACGAGGTCCTGACCGTGGAACTCGACCGGCTGGACCCGCGCTACGCGCGCGTGGTGGTCGGCGTCATCATCCAGCAGCGACCCGCCCGCCGGACCTTCGTCAGCGTGATCAAGCCGTCCCTGCGCATTCGTGAGGGCTACACCGACCTCGCCACGGACGACTTCGGCAACGTCCTCGGCTCCACGGCAGCAAAGGTCGCGGAGTTCGTGCGCGGCGACTCCGGCGCGTGGGACTTCCACTCCGGCGTCCACGGCTTCGAGGACGACCCCACCACCTTCACCACGACGATGGGCCGGCCGTCGAGGCCGTGACCGCACGTCAATTTGGCGCCGCCTGAACACATACGACGAGCACATACGACGATTGCGCCTACGACGATTGCAGAGCGCATACCAGGGCGAGGGGCACCGGCACAGAGCCGACACCCCTCGCCCATCGAGGACCGCCGGTCAGGCGTACCGGCACAGACCTCTTGGTGCGCACGTTCTTGCGGCGTCCGCGATCTTCTGCCGAAGCGCCCTAAACGTGAAGACTACGGAACAGACGTCGCCGTCTTGGGGGTGGCAACCATTCGCAGGCCCACCTCCACAAGGGTCCAACCGAGACGGATACGGAGGTCACGGGTCTGCCGGTCCGCGAGGGCGAGGCGGTGGGCGTCGGCTTCGGCACGGAGTTCGGTGGCGCGGGCGTGGTGCAGAGCGAGGTGGGTCTCGGGATGCATCGGGGCGGCCTCTCAGTCCGTTCAGTCCATGTGGATGGGGATGACGTGCGTGTGGATGCGCACCTTCTCGGCGTCCGGGGTGCCGTCCTCGGGAGCCAGTGGGCGGTAGCTCTCCACGAGGTCGTGCATCTTGTGGATGAGTTCGAAGGCGAGTTCGGGCGTGAGGCTCAGCGTCCAGTTACTCATGTCCGAAGAGCGGTTCCACGCCTCCGACCAGTCCTCGCGGGTGCCGAGCCACGTCGCCAGATCACGGGTGTGCTGGTTGGCGACCTCGTGCATGTAGAGGTCGGCGGCCCCGCGGACCTCAGGGTCGCGGTCCTTGAGCAGCGCCTCGTCGAAGCGCACGCCCATGTGAACCGCCTTCCACCACCGCTCCCGCCCCTTGCCGTGCTCCGGCGCGTCCTCGACGAAGCCGTGCGCGGCGAGCTGACGCAGGTGGTAGCTGGTGGCACCGCTGGACTCGCCCAGTTTCGCGGCCAGTTGCGATGCGGTAGCCGGTCCGCCGTGCCGCAGCGCGGTCAGCAGCCGCATACGCAGCGGATGCGCGAGTCCGCGCAGCGAGCGGGCGTCGAGACTGTGGACCTGCGGGTCCTGTGGCTCGTTCATGCTTACAAAGATAGCTTTGCAAAGGGTCCGTTGCAACGCTTTCTTTGCAAGTCATCGACTCGGGCAGGCCCAGAATCGGGTACGCAGCCCAGGCCTGTGACGCGATGAAGGGGATCAACCCATGGGTTGATCCCCTTCATCAGCTACTGATCAGCGACGCATGGACGCTATGTCGGATGTCGCATCCAACGCGCTACCGCTCGTGTCAGCTGCAGCCGCTCGTCGAACCGCAGCCCTCGCAGATGTAGCAGGAGCCGGCGCGCTGCATCTTCGTACCGCAGGAGAAGCACAGCGGGGCGTCGGCCTGGATGCCCAGCTGCATCTCCACCAGCTCGGCGCTGGTGTGGGCCTGCTTCGGGGCGGGCTTGGCCGCCTCGATGTCGGCCTTCGGCGTGGCGACGGCCTTGAGCTCCTGGGCGCGCGGCGCCGACTGGGCCAGGCCCTCGACGTCGACCTCATCCTCGTTGGGCTCGTACGAACCCGTCTCCAGGTGACGCTGACGCTCCTCGGCGGAGTGGATGCCGAGCGCGGAACGCGTCTCGAAGGGCAGGAAGTCGAGCGCCAGGCGACGGAAGATGTAGTCGACGATCGACTGCGCCATCCGCACGTCCGGGTCGTCCGTCATGCCGGCCGGCTCGAAGCGCATGTTGGTGAACTTCGAGACGTACGTCTCCAGCGGCACGCCGTACTGGAGGCCGACGGAGACCGCGATGGAGAAGGCGTCCATCATGCCCGCGAGCGTCGAGCCCTGCTTGGACATCTTCAGGAAGACCTCGCCGAGACCGTCGTCCGGGTAAGAGTTGGCGGTCATGTAGCCCTCGGCGCCGCCGACCGTGAACGACGTCGTGATGCCGGGACGGCCCTTGGGGAGGCGCTTGCGGACCGGGCGGTACTCGACGACCTTCTCGACCGTCTCACGGATGGTGGCCTCGGCCTTCTCCGTGATCTCGGCCTTCTCCTTCTCCTTGGTCTTGGCGGAGAGGGGCTGGCCGACCTTGCAGTTGTCGCGGTAGATGGCGAGCGCCTTGATGCCCATCTTCCAGGCCTCGAAGTAGATCTCCTCGACCTCCTCGACGGTCGCCGACTCCGGCATGTTGACCGTCTTGGACAGGGCGCCGGAGATCCACGGCTGGATCGCGGCCATCATGCGGACGTGGCCCATCGCGGAGATGGACCGCTCGCCCATCGCGCAGTCGAAGACCTCGTAGTGCTCGTGCTTGAGGCCCGGAGCGTCGACGACATTGCCGTGCTCGGCGATGTGGGCGACGATCGCCTCGATCTGCTCCTCCTGGTAGCCCAGACGGCGCAGGGCCTGCGGGACGGTGCCGTTGACGATTTGCATCGAGCCGCCGCCGACCAGCTTCTTGAACTTGACCAGGGCGAGGTCGGGTTCGAGGCCGGTGGTGTCGCAGGACATCGCCAGACCGATGGTGCCGGTCGGGGCGATGACGGACGCCTGGGAGTTACGGAAACCGTTCTTCTCACCGAGGCGCAGCACGTCCTGCCAGGCCTCCGTGGCGGCGGCCCACACCGGCGTGTCCAGGTCGTCCATGCGGACGGCCTTGCCGTTGGCGTCGGCGTGCTGCTTCATGACGCGGTTGTGGGCGTCCGCGTTGCGGGCGTAGCCGTCGTAGGCGCCGACGACCGCGGCCAGCTCCGCGGAGCGGCGGTAGGCCGTACCGGTCATGAGCGAGGTGACGGCACCGGCGAGGGCGCGGCCGCCGTCGGAGTCGTACGCGTGGCCGGTCGCCATCAGCAGGGCGCCGAGGTTGGCGTAGCCGATGCCGAGTTGGCGGAACGCGCGCGTGTTCTCACCGATCTTCTGCGTCGGGAAGTCCGCGAAGCAGATGGAGATGTCCATCGCGGTGATGACGAGCTCGACGACCTTGGCGAAGCGCTCGGCCTCGAAGGACTGGTTGCCCTTGCCGTCGTCCTTCAGGAACTTCATCAGGTTCAGCGAGGCGAGGTTGCAGGACGTGTTGTCCAGGTGCATGTACTCGCTGCAGGGGTTCGAGCCGTTGATACGGCCGGACTCCGGGCACGTGTGCCAGTGGTTGATGGTGTCGTCGTACTGGATGCCCGGGTCGGCACAGGCCCAGGCGGCCTCGGCCATCTTGCGGAACAGGGCCTTGGCGTCGACCTCTTCGATGACCTCGCCGGTCATCCGGGCGCGCAGGCCGAACTTGCCGCCCTGCTCGACCGCCTTCATGAACTCGTCGTTGACGCGGACCGAGTTGTTGGCGTTCTGGTACTGGACGGACGTGATGTCGTCGCCGCCCAGGTCCATGTCGAAGCCCGCGTCGCGCAGGGCGCGGATCTTCTCCTCTTCCTTGACCTTGGTCTCGATGAAGTCCTCGATGTCGGGGTGGTCGACGTCCAGGATGACCATCTTGGCGGCGCGGCGGGTGGCGCCACCCGACTTGATCGTTCCTGCGGAGGCGTCGGCGCCGCGCATGAAGGAGACCGGGCCAGAGGCGTTGCCGCCGGAGGACAGCAGCTCCTTGGAGGAGCGGATGCGGGAGAGGTTCAGGCCGGCGCCGGAACCGCCCTTGAAGATCATGCCCTCTTCCTTGTACCAGTCGAGGATCGACTCCATGGAGTCGTCGACGGACAGGATGAAGCAGGCGGAGACCTGCTGGGGCTGCTTGGTGCCGACGTTGAACCATACGGGGCTGTTGAAGCTGAAGATCTGGTGCAGGAGGGCGTACGCCAGCTCGTGCTCGAAGATCTCGGCGTCGGCGGGCGAGGCGAAGTACTTGTGGTCCTCGCCGGCCTTCCGGTACGTCTTCACGATGCGGTCGATGAGCTGCTTCAGGCTCACCTCGCGCTGCGGGGTGCCGACGGCACCGCGGAAGTACTTGCTGGTGACGATGTTGACCGCGTTCACCGACCAGAAGTCGGGGAACTCGACGCCACGCTGCTCGAAATTGACCGAGCCGTCGCGCCAGTTGGTCATGACGACGTCACGGCGCTCCCAGGCCACCTCGTCGTACGGGTGCACGCCGGGGGTGGTGTGGATGCGCTCGATACGCAGCCCCTTGGTCGCCTTGGTGCCCTTGGCGCGGGAACTCCGTGCCGGACCGCTCGCCGTCTCTGTCATGCCGCCTCCCTGTACGGGCTAAAACGCCCTGAAGTGCCCCGATGTTCCCGTGGCACGGTGTTCTGTCTTGCGTTGCGGGCTCCTCTCGCTGCCGCCCGCAACAGGTCTTCGATCGCCGCCGAGCCGACCGGGTCCGGATGCCGCCCCCAAACCCGGCCCGCCGCTCAGTCGGCGGCGCGGGCGGGCTCGGGGAGCTGACCAGCCCCTCCGGACCCGCAGTCGTCTTCCTGGCTCCCCGTGCCGCCGTCTTCGTCGTCCGCGGCGGGGCGTTCCGGCTTTTCCCTGAGTTCCGCGATCGCCGCCTCGAAGTCCTCCAGCGACTCGAACGCCCGGTAGACGGACGCGAATCGCAGGTAGGCGACGAGGTCCAGCTCCTGCAGCGGGCCGAGTATGGCCAGCCCCACGTCATGGGTGGTCAGCTCGGCGCTCCCGGTGGCCCGCACCGCCTCCTCGACCCGCTGGCCGAGCTGGGCGAGTGCGTCCTCGGTGACAGGCCGTCCCTGGCATGCCTTGCGCACGCCGTTGATGACCTTGGTACGGCTGAAAGGCTCCGTGACTCCGGACCGCTTGACCACCATGAGCGAGCACGTCTCCACGGTCGTGAAACGACGGGAGCAGTCAGGGCACTGGCGGCGCCTGCGGATCGACGTGCCGTCGTCGGTCGTACGACTGTCGACCACGCGGCTGTCGGGGTGCCTGCAGAAGGGGCAGTGCATGAACTCCCAACCCTCCTCACAGCAGACTCAATAGCCTCAACAGACCCGTGGGCCCCTCGAAGCGACCACAAGCATAGGCGATGATCGCGCGGCCGAAGACCGGGGGGACCACAACTTCTGGGCTGCTGTAGCCATCCAACCACTACATGTGGGGATTGGCCTGCACATCAGCAGCGCTTCGCGTGTCGGCGGGCGCATCAGCGCACTCCACACGCGCGTGCGGCGCGTCGGGCACATCCGTGCTCTGCGTGCGCGTGCGGCGCGTCGGACACGTCCGTGCTCCACACGCGCGTGCGGCGCCTGTGGACACAGTCGTGCTCCATGCGCGCGTGCGGCGCGTCCAGACACAGTCGTGCTCCATGCGCGCGTGCGGCGCGCTGGACTCGTCGTCGCGCAGCCGTGTCGCGACGGCACGCCGGACTCGTCGGTGCACGCCCGTATCGCGGCGGCACGTGGGGAGATACCGTGGGCGCCACAGGGAGAAGACGTAGGACTCCCGCATAGACGGGGGCCGGTACCCGGTTGACGGGGCACAGGGTGGCACACTGGGCCACGCACCCCACGAGGGCTCGCCCCGGCGGTGAACAGTACAACAATGGGCGCTTTTCCCTACGGGGCGCCGCGTCGGCCATACACCCAGACACATGATCGCGTCCGGTGATTCGCACTTTTTCACTCGAACGTGCGTTTGGCGCAACCTTTCGAAAGCAACTACCGTTGTCCAGCAGGGAGACCATCGAGAGGGGCCGACGTGACCACCACCGCAGACAGTGCCACCATCACTGCCCAGGACCGCTCCCAGGGCCGACTCGAGCCGGTGCATGCGATGAACGAAGCCACGAATCAAGAGGGGCCCAAGCGCTCTCTGCCGGGCCGACCTCCAGGCATCCGGGCGGACAGCTCCGGGCTGACCGACCGGCAGCGCAGGGTGATCGAGGTCATCAGGGACTCGGTGCAGCGGCGCGGCTACCCGCCGTCGATGCGGGAGATCGGCCAGGCGGTCGGGCTGTCCAGCACGTCCTCCGTGGCGCACCAGCTGATGGCACTGGAGCGCAAGGGCTTCCTGCGCCGCGACCCGCACCGCCCGCGCGCGTACGAGGTGCGCGGCTCCGACCAGGCCGCATCCGTGCAGCCCACGGACACCGCGGGCAAGCCCGCCGCTTCGTACGTCCCGCTGGTCGGCCGCATCGCCGCCGGTGGCCCGATCCTCGCCGAGGAGTCGGTCGAGGACGTCTTCCCGCTCCCCCGGCAGCTCGTCGGTGACGGTGAGCTGTTCGTACTGAAGGTCGTCGGTGACTCGATGATCGAGGCCGCGATCTGCGACGGCGACTGGGTCACCGTCCGCCGCCAGCCGGTCGCCGAGAACGGTGACATCGTGGCCGCGATGCTCGACGGCGAAGCCACCGTCAAGCGCTTCAAGCGCGAGGACGGCCACGTCTGGCTGCTGCCGCACAACTCGGCGTACGAGCCGATTCCGGGCGACGACGCGACGATCCTCGGCAAGGTGGTCGCTGTTCTACGGCGGGTGTGATGCCCGCTGCGGGCGGCCCTGTCGCCGACCTCCCCTGATCGGGCCCCGGGACCCCTGCGCCGGTTCCGGGGTCCTGTGCTGTGCGGGCCCGTGCCGACGGATTCTGAGACGCGGGTTGGCCGACGCGTCGGGCGTCGGCCAACCCGCCTCTCTCCGTCCCCGCCTACTTGGCCGGCTGCGCTGCCTGCTGCTGGGCCGCCGCGTCGATCGCGGCCAGCGACTTCCGGACCTGGTTACGGTCCGTGGTGTACCAGAAGTCGGGCAGTGACGCCTTCAGATAACTCCCGTAGCGGGCCGTGGCCAGTCGCTGGTCGAGTACGGCCACCACACCGCGGTCCCCCGAGGCCCGTACGAGGCGACCGGCACCCTGGGCCATGAGCAGAGCCGCGTGGGTGGCGGCGACTGCCATGAAGCCGTTGCCGCCGGCGTCCTCCACCGCCTTCTGGCGGGCGCTCATCAACGGGTCGTCGGGCCGCGGGAACGGGATCTTGTCCATGACCACCAGCTGGCAGCTCGGCCCGGGCACGTCCACCCCCTGCCAGAGCGACAGCGTGCCGAACAGGCACGTCTTCGGGTCGGCCGCGAAGTTCTTGATCAACTCGCCCAGGGTCTCCTCGCCCTGGAGAAGGATCGGAAACTCGGGGATGCGCGTGCGCAGCTCCTCTGCGGCCAGTTGGGCCGCCCGCATCGAGGAGAAGAGCCCGAGGGTGCGCCCGCCCGCCGCCTGGATCAGCTCCGTCAGCTCGTCGAGCATGTCCACGCGATCGCCGTCCCGCGCGGGGCGTGACAGGTGCTTGGCTACGTAGAGAATGCCCTGCTTCGGATAGTCGAACGGCGAGCCGACGTCGACGCCCTTCCACTTGGGCAGGGCGTCTCCCTCGGTGCCTTCGGGGGCGAGGCCCAGGGAGGCGCCGACGCCGTTGAAGTCGCCGCCCAGCTTCAGGGTGGCGGAGGTGAGGACCACGGAGCGGTCCGCGAAGAGCTTCTCCCGCAGCAGACCCGAGACGGACATGGGGGCGACGCGGAGGGAGGCGCCGAAACGGTCGTGGCGCTCGTACCAGACGACGTCCCACTCCGAGCCGTGCGTGATGCGCTCCGCCACGTCGTGCACGGACTCCACGGAGGCCAGCGCCTGCTTGCGGACCGCATCCTCGTCCTGGACGGACTTGTCGCGGGTCGCGCCGATCGCGGAGATGACCGTGCGGCAGGCGTCGCGCAGTGCCGTCAGCGCGTAGCCGAGATCCTCCGGGATCTCTTCGAGCCGGCCGGGCAGGGCCAGCTCCATCAGCCGCTCGAAGCCCTCGGCGGCGGTCTGGAGCTGGTCGGCGGCCTTCTCGTTGACGAGCTTCGCGGCGCGGCGTACGGCACGGTTGACCTGGCCGGGGGTCAGCTCGCCGGTGGCGACACCGGTGACCCGGGAGACCAGTTCGTGTGCCTCGTCCACGATCAGCACCTCGTGCTGCGGGAGGACCGGGGCGCCTTCGATGGCGTCGATGGCGAGCAGGGCGTGGTTGGTGACGACGACCTCGGAGAGCTTGGCGCGTTCCCGGGCCATCTCGGCGAAGCATTCGGCACCGTACGCGCACTTCGAGGCGCCCAGGCACTCCCGCGACGAGACCGACACCTGGGCCCAGGCGCGGTCCGAGACACCGGGCGTGAGGTCGTCCCGGTCGCCGGTCTCGGTCTCGTCCGACCAGTCCCGCAGCCGCAGCAGGTCCTGGCCCAGCTTGCTGGTGGGGGCGGCCGCCTCGAACGGGTCGAAGAGGCCCTCCTCCTCGTCCTGGGGGACGCCCTCGTGGAGGCGGTGCAGGCAGAGGTAGTTCGACCTGCCCTTCAGCATCGCGAACTCCGGGCGGCGGCGCAGCAGCGGGTGCAGCGCCTCGACCGTGCGCGGCAGGTCGCGCTCCACCAGCTGACGCTGCAGCGCCAGGGTGGCCGTCGCTACGACGACCCGCTCGCCCTGCGCGAGCGCGGGCACCAGATAGCCCAGCGACTTGCCGGTGCCGGTGCCGGCCTGGACCAGCAGATGGGAGCCGTCGTCGATCGCCTCCGCGACGGCTTCGGCCATGGTCACCTGGCCGGGGCGCTCCGTACCGCCGACGGCTGTGACGGCGGCATGCAGGAGTTCGGGGAGTGAGGGCTTCGTCATAGCTCGACCACCCTACGGCCCGGCACTGACAAACGGGCGATCACCGTGGGGGTGGGGATGGGATCACGGCCAGGAGTCTCTGGAGTGAACGGTGGGGGCGAGATGCGCTTTCGATGGGTTGGGTGCGGCATGGGATCTGGGGATCGGGCTTCGATGGGGCGGGACCGTTGAAGATCGGGCTTGGGCGGGACGGGACCGTTGAGGGTCAGCTTGGGCTGGTGGGGCCGGTGAGGAGCGGTTGGCCGGGTTTCCGTGTGACCTGGCGCGAACTCGATGAATCCGAGTGGGAACCGGATCGCCGTGGCCGGTGTACCAAAAGTGATGACGCTGTGGCACAGCGCTACAACAGATGACGCAGGGACCGGTCTCGCATCATGAGGGCGGCCCGTTTGGCAGGCAGGTCGGCCTCGGCGGCGAACCGGTATCCGGCGTTGAGGAAGGCCGCCACGGAGGGGATGTTGCGAATGTCGGGTTCTGCTACGACGCGTGCGCAGGCGGGCCGTTTGTCGAGGACGAGGTCCGCGACGGAGCGGAGGAGGGTGCTGCCCAGCCCTTGGCCGCGTTGGGCGATATCGCCGATGAGGATATGGACACCGGTGTCGTGAGGCCGGGCGGGATAGTAGCGGGCCAGTGAGTCGAGGTCGGCCCGGTAGATCTCCCAGTAGCTCATCGGGGTGCCGTCCAGTACGCCGAGACAAGGGACGCTGCGTCCGTCGCCGGCCAGCTGGGCGTTCAGATGCTGCTCGGTCAGGTCGGGGGTTCCGTCCAGCTGCCAGAACGCGGCCACGGCCGGGTCGTTCATCCACCGGCCGATGAGCGGCAGGTCCCTCTCGACGCGTACGGGGACGAGCTGGAACACGCCCGCGGGTGTGTCGGTCGGGCCCCAGTCGCCGACATGGTCGAGCAGGTCGTCGGGGACGAGCGGCACGGCTGCCAGCCGTGGGGCAGCGGCACGCGGTTGCCGGTCCACTCCGGGCTCCTCCCCGGCGAGGAACGCGATGAGCTCACTGGGCAGACGCAGGTCCAGGGTGTCTTCGGCGTCGGTGTCCTCGGGCGTGTCCTTGCTCTCGCCCTGCCCGGGACTCCTGTGAGTGACGGGTGCGGTACCAGCGTCGGCGCTCGCGTCGGTCGGAGGCACTTGGGGCTCCTCTCAGGGGGCGGTGTCGGGGCGTCTTCCGCGTGGATGAAGGGGAGTTGACGGTGATCAGGAATGGAGGGGGTTGGCGATGGTGACGTAGACGGACTGGGTGTGCACCGGGCCGACGAGTTCGTCGAGGCCGTGCAGCCGGGTCAGCAGGTTGGCCTTGCAGCGCAGGACAGGTGAGTCGAGGAGGCAGGCGGGCAGCGGGGTGCGCAGCCGGGCGGGACCGGAGGCAGCGCTTTCGAGGAAGCGGCGGAAGGCGGCGAGCAGCAGCCGTTCGTCGGCCAGGTGCTGTGAGCCGAACGCACCGATCAGGCCGAACACGTTGTTGATGGCCAGGTAGTAGGCGAAGCGCTCGTCGGTGACCTCGTCGGGGACGAAGGTGTCGCTGCGCTCGCCGATGCCCGGCAGGCGTGCATTCAGCTCCGCGCGCCAGGACTCGCGGAAGTAGTAGCCCTGGTTGTCGCGGTAACGGCCGCCGGCCGGCCAGCCATCACGGTCCAACAGGACCAGTGTGTTCTGCTGGTGGGCCTCCAGGGCGATCCCGGCTTCGCCGTCCAGCCACAGCACGGGTCGGACGACCTGTTCGAGGTAGCGCAGGAACCACTCGGCCGCGACGGCTCCGCGCGGTCGACCGGTCCGGCCGGCGAGCCTGGTGACGATGTCGGCCAGCCGGGACCGTTGCGACGGCCGGTCGGAGCAGGGGCGGTCGGCGGTCGGGTCTGGCTGGGCGTGGGTGCGGGGTGCCGTGAGTCCGGCGATGCAGGAGACATCGTCCCTGGGCGTGAACGGGTTGTGCCGGATGAGCACGTCGAGTCCGGGCACGGGACTGCCGTCCAGCCCGTCGACGGCGAGCCAGGCCGGGTCGCGGACGATGTCGAAGCCGGGGTGGGCGCACTGCCATTGCTGGGACAGCCCGGTGCGCAACAAGCGGTGGACCTCGACGCCGCGATGCAGTTCCTTGCGGAGGTTCTCACGACGGGAGTTGGTGATGTGCAGGCCCAGCGACAGCTTGAGCATGGCTGGAGTGTGGGGCCGGTAGACGGTTCGAACGGAGGAGGTGGGGTGCCAGGCGGAGCCGTGTGCCCCGAGGTCCCGGAGGAGTCCGGCGTCGAGCAGGGCGGCGACATCGCTGCGGTGCCGGAGCTCGCGCATCTGCCACGGGTGCAGGGGCAGAGCGGTGTAGCCGTCGGGCAGGGGCAGGTCGGCTCCGGCCAGGTGAGCGGTGAGCCGGGCCGCGGGGACGGCGCGGCCACGTTCGGTCCAGGTCGAGTCGGTGGCGAGGACGGAAGGAGCGACAGCCATCCAGTGCAGGGGGAAGGAGCGGCGCAGTTCGGGTGAGTAGAGGCGCGCTTCGGCTTCGGTGAGGCCTTCGCGGCTCTTCGGGGTCGGGTGCAGCGGATGTCCGAGGAGGAGTGCCTGCTCGGCTGCCAGGAAGAGGTCGGGTTCGTCCGCGGGGCGCCGTCTGCGGTCGCTGATGAAGGTGGCGACACGGCGGACGGAGTCGGCGACGCGCGCGACGAGTTCGATGCCTTCGCCTCGTCCGAGCATCTTCCCGCCCCTGGGCGTTTCTCGGGCGAGCAGTGCGGCGAGGGTGACCGCGTCGAGGGGCTGGGACGGTTCCGGGGCGTCGGCCAGATGCGGCAGGCCGAAGCGGTACCAGCCCGTGCGGGACCAGTAGTGCACGGGGACAAGAAGGGCGGTGCCGCTGGAGGGGAGCGGGATACGGAGAGTGCCCTGCTCAGGTGCGGGGAGACCGGTCTCGCGCACCCAGCAGCGCAGCAGGTTCTCGACTGCCGCCGCCTGGGCTGCCGTGTGGGCGTCGGGGTGGTCCAGGAGGTCCGTTGCGGTGCCGTACAGCCGCTGTGCCTGCTGCCAACCGCCCTGTTGTCCGGGGACCGTTGCGGTCGTCGGTAGGGGCGTGGCCTGGGTGGCGCAGCAGCGTTGCGCGGGGGTGCGGAAACGGCCGTCAGGTGTGGAGGTGGTGGTCAAGACGGTTCCTTGTGGGGTCGAGCTGGCTCGTGTGGGGCGAGCCGAGTGGTGCTCTCGTGTGGGACAGCCGGATGGTGCTTTCGAGCAGGGCTGCGCGAGGCGCGGGGCGTGGTGGGGCTGGGTAAGTGGGGCGTTCGACTGAGGGGTGATGGGAGTGGTTCAGAAGGTGGGGATTCGGTTTGGCGGGGAGCGCCGAGCCGTTCGTGGCGGTGGCAGTCAGACGACGGTGCGCGTCGCGACGTGTGAGGGAGCATCTGCCTCTGCATCCGCGCTCCCGCTATCGCGACCGCTCGGCGCGGTCGGCGTGATCAGTGTGGTCAGCGTGGTCGTAGGGCTGGTGTTCCGAGTGGCGCGGTGGGCGATCGCCCTCATAGGGGTGGGCGCGGGCCGCCGCCGTGAGGGCGTCGGCCAGGCGGTCAAGCACTGCGGAGGCCTGCTCGTCGCTGATGGTGAGGGGTGGGAGCAGCCGTACGACGCTCGGGTGCCGACGGGCGAGGCCGACGATCAGGCCCCGTCGGAGGCACTCCCGCTGAACTGCGGCAGCGAGTTCGCAGGCGGCGGGATGCGTGCCGTGATGGCGTCCTCCCGGGCTCGGCGTCGGACTGATCGCACGGCCGAGTGGTGGTGTCCCGGTCTCACGCCGGACGGCACGGGAATCCGCCGCCTCCGGCGCCACCACCAGCTCGACGCCGATCATCAGTCCCCGCCCGTGCACTGCGCCGATGCAGGGGAACTCCCTGGCAAGGTCGCGGAGTTGGGACAGCATGCCGGAGCCGATGGCGGCCGCTCGTTCGGCGAGCCGGTGTTCGCGGACGTGGGCGAGGGTTGCCGTGCCTGCGGCGAGGGCGAGTTGGTTGCCGCGGAACGGGCCGGTCGGGGCGATGGGGCGGCGGAGTGCGAGGTCGTCGCGGTGGATCACGGCGGCCAGCGGGAGGCTGCCGCCGATGGCCTCGGAGAGGATCATCACATCGGGTGTCACCCCGCTGTGCTCGACGGCCCAGAAAACACCGGTCCTGCCCACTCCCGTCCGCGTCTCGTCGATGATGAGGGGGATGGAGCGGGAGGCTGTGATCTGACGCGTCGCATGCATCCACGCATCAGGCGCAGGGACGACTCCGCACTCGCCATGGACGGGTTCGAGAAGCAGGCCGGCGGGGCCGGTCGCAGGGGACGAGGACGACAGGGCGGCTTCGGTCCAGCGGGCGGCCAGTTCAGCACTGTCTACGCCGGCGATGGAGAAGGGGCAGCGGTAGTCGGGCGGGAAGGTCAGGCGTGCGTCCGGTGCCCGGCCGACCTCGCCGAGAGTCCCCGCTTCTTCGTGCGCGATCCCGTGGTCGGCGGCGGTGAGGGCGACGATGCCGGAGCGTCCGGTCGCGGCGCGTACGAGGGCGACGGCCGCCTCAACCGCTTCCGTTGCCGACGGGCCGCAGAACTGCACGCGTGCGTGGTCGGCGAGTCCGGGTGGCAGGGTGCGCTTCAGTTCCGTGACGAAGGCGTCTTCGACGGGGGTGGCCAGGTCGGGGACGTTCAGTGGGGCGCCGGAGTCGAGGACCTTGCGGATCGCTTCGAGTACGACGGGGTGGTTGTGGCCGAGGGCGAGGGTCCCGGCGCCCGAGAGGCAGTCCAGGTAGCGGCGTCCGTCCGCGCCCTCGACGGTGAGGCCACGGGCGCGTACCGGCACGATCGGCAGGGCGCGCGGGTAGGTTCGCGCCGCCGGTTCGCGCGTCGGCTGGCGACGTGGGACCCCTTCGGTCACTGCCACGGCTCCTTGTCCTCCCGCTCCGGGGCGGCCTCCCGCCGGTATGCGGCGACGAGCTGGTCTCACGCACCGCGCATCCGGCTGGCGATCGCCCGCTTCCGTTTCCCGGGCCGTCCGTCGTCCACGGGCCGAATGGCAGGCGTCCGGTCGGCGTCCACCTGCCCGACGGCGCCTACGACATCGCGGCCCGGTACTTCACAACCCGTCGGCCACGCCACCGATCCCGGACGGGCTCGCACGCTCGCACGCCCGCTCATGGGTCCGCGCCCGCGCCACACCTCTGAACAGCCACTCCCGACAGCACACCTCCCGAGGCACCGCAGGCAGAGCACGGGTACACGCGACCAGCCCCGCTCCTCACGCCCACCGCTACCAACCGCGGTCCGGCCACCGGGTTACGGGTTGCTTCAAGATCCTTGCCGTGACCGAACCGTTGCCGTCCCGTCGGAAGTCCCCCACAGCGACCGCATAGTGTGGGGTGCCATTCCCAGAAAGCCGTGGGATCGGCCTGAACCGCAGGTGAGTTCGGTCGGAATCGCGGCCGCAGGCGCCAAGTCCGTTCACCACCAGGGGGAGTTACACCATGCGATCCACACGGCTGTCGTTCACCACTCGCCGGGAGAGGGGCGCGCGTCGCAGAATCTCCCCCGTGCCGACCGTCGTTGCGCTGGCTTCCGCACTGGCGCTCACCGTCACCGCGTGTGAGTCGGGGGACCCCTCGGCGGACGCCCAGGCGTCGGCCTCGGCGGCTGCCGAGGGTGACGGAAAGATCCAGATCCCGGACGACATCAAAGACCGTCTGAAAGAACACGGGATCGACCTGGACAGCTGGCGGGACGGCGCCTGGAAGAACTGGGACAAGGACGACTGGCTGCGCGAGGCCGAGGACTTCATCAACCCGATCATCGAGGACCTGTGGGACCCGGACCGCATGCGGGAGGCCCAGGAGCCCGACCAGTCCGTCGACGAAGGTGGCCTCTCCGGAGACCAGGGGGTGACCGACCCGACGCCGGAGCCGGTGGAGGCGGAGGCCGTGCCGGCGACGTACCACGCCAACGCTCCCGAGGCGGGCAAGCTGCTCTTCGACTCCCCCGAGGGCACGATGGTCTGCTCCGCGACGGTCGTGAAGGACCCGGCCAATCCGGGCAAGTCGAACCTGGTGTGGACGGCGGGGCACTGTGTGCACGCGGGCAAGGAAGGCGGCTGGTACCGCAACATCGCGTTCGTGCCGTCGTACAACGACGCCGGCATGTCGACGGAGGAGTTGCAGGGCGCCACGAAGGAAGAGGTCGCTCCCTACGGGGTCTGGTGGGGCGACTGGGTGCAGACCTCGGACCAGTGGATCGAGCAGGGCAGTTCGACGGGCGGGGACGGAGCGGCGTACGACTTCGCCGTGCTCCATGTGACGCCGGAGGACGGCAGCGGGGGCAAGTCCCTGGAGGAGACGGTGGGCTCGGCGCTGCCGGTGGACTTCGCCGCTCCGGCCGTGCCGGAGATGGAGAGCCTGACGGCGACGGGCTATCCCGCGGGGGCGCCGTACGACGGTCAGACGCTGTACCAGTGCGAGGACAAGCCGGGACGCCTGTCGATCAGCGCGTCGGATCCGACGATGTACCGGATCGGCTGCACGATGACCGGCGGTTCGTCCGGCGGTGGCTGGGTCGCGGCGGGATCGGACGGGAAGCCGGCGCTGGTCTCCAACACCTCGATCGGTCCGGTGACTTCGGGCTGGCTGGCGGGGCCGCGGCTGGGTGATGAGGCGAAGGGTGTCTTCGAGGCGGTGAGCGGTAAGTTCGCCGGCCAGTGACGGTGCCGTAGGACCGGCGGTGGGTTGGCGTGACGGAAACCTTCACCACCTCACCGCCGTTCGCCCGCAGGCTCACGGGCATAGTGGGATGCCGCTCACGGGGGTGATCCACAGGATCCACTTGTGTGCGTCAGCGCCGTGCACGAGCGACCGACATCGCACACTCGAACAACGTTTCAACGGGGGGTCACAGCACCATGCGCTCCATACCCAAACCTCGCTCCGCACTCGCCGCACTCGCGCTCACTGCCACCGCCTGCGGCAGTGACAGTGCGGACAAGGCGGCCGACCAGGCCGGAGCTGCCGCATCGCAGGCGGCCGGTGGCGATGACGGCAAGGTCGGGATACCGGCCGACATCGCGGACCGGCTCGCGGAGCACGGCATTGATGTCGACGCCTGGAAGGACGGCGGCTGGCAGGACTGGGACAAGGACAAGTGGCTCAGTGAGGCCAAGGACTTCGTCAACCCGGTGATCGAGGGCCTGTGGAAGCCGGAGCGGATGCGTTCCGCGCAGGAGGCCGACAAGACGCTCTCGACCAAGGACGCGCCGGCCGACCAGGGCGTCAGCGACCCGGAGCCCGCGCCGGTCGAGGCCGTGGCCGAGAAGACGCCGTACCACCAGAACGCGGCGCCGGTCGGCAAGGTCTTCTTCGACTCGCCCGAGGGGTCCATGGTCTGTTCGGGCACGGTCATCAAGGACGTGAACCATCCCGGCAGGTCCAACCTCATCTGGACGGCCGGGCACTGTGTGCACGCCGGGCTGAACGGCGGCTGGTACCGGAACATCATGTTCGTCCCGGCCTACAACGACCTCGGAAAGTCCGAGGCGGAGCTGGGCAGTGCCAGCAGCAGCGAGATCGCTCCGTACGGCAACTGGTGGGCGGACTGGGCCTCGACCTCCGACGGTTGGATGGAGGGCGGTTCGGCGACCGGCGGCGCGGGGGCGGCGTACGACTACGCCGTGCTGCATGTGCGGCCGGAGCAGGGCGCCGAGTCGCTGGAGGAGAAGGTCGGCGCGGCGCTGGACGTGGACTTCTCGGCGCCGTCCGCGACGGAGGCCGGCGAGATGGGCGCCTGGGGATATCCGGCGGGGGCGCCGTACAACGGGCTGGAGATGTTCAAGTGCATCGACCGGCCGGGGCGGTTCTCGCTCAGCCCGGCGTTGCCGACGATGTACCGGATCGGGTGCACCATGACCGGCGGTTCGTCGGGCGGCGGCTGGTTCCGGGTGGTGGACGGCGAGACCAAGCTGGTCTCGAACACGTCGATCGGCCCGGCCGACAACACCTGGCTGGCGGGGCCGCAGCTGGGACAGGACGCGCAGGCGCTCTACGAGAACATGAGCAGGACGTACGGCGGTCAGTGACGCGTCGATGACGAAGGCCCGCCCCTCACACGGTGCTTTCTAGGGGTCGTCGCAACACGTGGTCGTGTTGATCAGGCCGCGAGCAGTTTATGCAGGCGCTCGGCTGGGGTTTCCCAGCCGAGCGTTTTGCGTGGGCGACCGTTGAGTTCGGCGGCCACGGCGTCCAGGTGCTTGCGGGTGTGGACCGAGAGGTCGGTGCCCTTGGGGAAGTACTGCCGCAGCAGGCCGTTGGTGTTCTCGTTGGAGCCTCGCTGCCAGGGGCTGGCCGGGTCGCAGAAGTAGACCGGGATGCCGGTGGCGACGGTGAACGCGCCGTGGGCGCCCATCTCGCTTCCCTGGTCCCAGGTCAGGGACCGTGTGAGGTGCGAGGGCAGGGTCTGGACCGTGGTGACCAGCACGTCCCGGACGCTCTCGGCGCCGTGGTCGCCGGGCAGGTGCAGGAGCATGACGTAGCGGGTGGCGCGCTCGAGCAGGGTGCCGATGGCCGACTTACCGTCCTTGCCGATGATGAGGTCGCCTTCCCAGTGGCCGGGCACGGCCCGGTCTTCCGCTTCGGCGGGCCGTTCGCTGATCATCACCATGGGGGTGGAAAACCGTGGCTGGCGCTGCCGGGCCTGGCGACGCGGCTTGCGCCGGGCGCGACCGGTCCGCAGGGCGCGGGCCAGCTCACGGCGCAACTCTCCGCGTCCTTGGACGTAGAGAGCCTGGTAAACCGTCTCGTGGACCACATGCATCTCCGGCCGCTCGGGGAACTGTGCCCGCAGAGCCTGGCAGATCTGCTCCGGACTCCACCGTAGATGCAGGTGGTCCTGGATGAAGTCCCGCAGCTCACGGTTCCGGCTGATCTTTCCCGGCTTGGGGCGGGGCCGGCGGGCATCGGCGCGGGCCTGGGCGGCGTGCGGCCGGTACTGGCCGTTGCCCGGATGCCGGTTACGGCGGATCTCGCGGCTGACGGTGGACGGGCTACGGCCCAGCTCGGCCGCGATCGCCCGGAGCGTGGCCTTCTCCCGCAGCCGGTCAGCGATGTAGATCCGGTCGGCCTCACACAGATACCGGGACGGACCAGAAGGCGGCACCACCGCGTTGATCGGTGGTGCCGCCTTCTGCCTACGGTCGGCGCTGCGGCCGTTACGCCACTTTCTGCCGGTCCGCTCGTCGATACCGACCAGCCGGCAGGCTTCCTTGTTGCTGTAGCCCTGTTGCACGAGCCGGGAGTATTCCGTCCGCTCCCGGCTCAGCTTCACAGGCCCCTGAGCCGTCCGGTCCCCACGAATCTCGAAGTCCATTGCCACCCCTGAACTGGGGTGTTGCAACGACCACTAGAACTGAAGCACCAGGGGCGGGCCTCTCTGTGCAGCTCTACCTACAGCTCTACAGCAGACTCATGACGGCTCAGGCGGCCGGCGTCGGCATGTACGGCGTGAGCTCGGCCGCCAGTTCCTCGTGCACCCGCACCTTGAGCAGGGTGCCCTCCGGGGTGTGCTCCTCGGAGATCACCTCGCCCTCGTCGTGGGCGCGGGCGACCAGCTTGCCGTGGGTGTACGGCACGAGGGCCTCGATCTCGACGGACGGGCGGGGCAGCTCGTTGTCGATGAGCGCGAGCAGTTCGTCGATACCCCGGCCCGTGCGGGCCGAGACGGCGATGGAGCGCTTCTCGATCCGCATCAGCCGCTGCAGGACCAGCGGGTCGGCCGCGTCGGCCTTGTTGACCACGACGATCTCGGGTACGTCGGTGGCGCCGACGTCCCTGATCACCTCGCGCACGGCGGCCAGCTGCTCCTCCGGGTTGGGGTGCGAACCGTCCACCACGTGCAGGATCAGGTCGGACTCGCCGACCTCCTCCATCGTGGAGCGGAACGCCTCGACCAGGTGGTGCGGCAGGTGCCGGACGAAGCCGACGGTGTCGGCCAGCGTGTACAGCCGGCCGCTCGGGGTCTCGGCCCGGCGGACGGTCGGATCCAGGGTCGCGAACAGGGCGTTCTCGACCAGGACGCCGGCGCCGGTGAGGCGGTTGAGCAGGGAGGACTTGCCAGCGTTGGTGTAGCCCGCGATGGCGACCGAGGGCACCTTGTGGCGCTTGCGCTCCTGGCGCTTGATGTCCCGGCCGGTCTTCATCTCCGCGATCTCCCGGCGCATCTTCGCCATCTTCTCGCGGATCCGGCGCCGGTCCGTCTCGATCTTGGTCTCACCGGGACCACGGGTGGCGAGACCGCCGCCCTTGCCGCCGCCCATCTGCCGGGACAGCGACTGACCCCAGCCTCGCAGCCTCGGCAGCATGTACTGCATCTGCGCGAGCGCGACCTGCGCCTTGCCCTCTCGGGACTTGGCATGCTGGGCGAAGATGTCCAGGATCAGCGCCGTGCGGTCGATGACCTTGACCTTGACGACGTCCTCGAGGTGGATCAGCTGGCCGGGGCTGAGCTCACCGTCGCAGATGACGGTGTCCGCGCCCGTCTCGAGCACGACGTCGCGCAGCTCGTCGGCCTTGCCGGAACCGATGTAGGTCGCCGCGTCGGGCTTGTCGCGCCGCTGGATCACGCCGTCGAGCACGAGCGCACCCGCTGTCTCCGCGAGGGCGGCGAGCTCCGCGAGGGAGTTCTCCGCGTCCTGCACGGTCCCCGAGGTCCAGACGCCGACGAGGACGACCCGCTCCAGACGGAGCTGGCGGTACTCGACCTCGGTGACGTCCTCGAGCTCGGTGGAGAGGCCCACAACGCGGCGCAGAGCCGCGCGTTCGGAGCGGTCGAACTGGTCGCCGTCCCGCTCTCCGTCGACCTCGTGGCTCCAGGCGACGTCCTCTTCCATCAGGGCATCGGCCCGAAGACCCTCGGGGTAGTCGTGCGCAAGGCGCTTGCGCTGGGTGTCCTGGGAAGGGGAAGAAGAGGAGGTCATTGGGTCCTTACGTCGTTGGGGATTCCGTGTGTGCAGTGACGGGGCGCAGCGCGGGCAAAGGTGCTCGGACCTCTTTCGGAGCTGGTCCGCCACCCTGCACAACGCACGAGTGGCCCGGGAGATTCCCGTCACGTGCGCCGCCGACCTGAAGATGGTCGCACGGTACGCCCCGTCTCGTCACCGTGTTATTCCGCCGCCGTTTTCCGGGGCTCCATGACCTTGGGCGAGGCCCCCTCCTGGGCCGACTGCCGGACCGTCGGCTTCCAGTCCGGGTGGCCCGGCATCGGCGGGGTCTTCTCTCCGTACAGCCACCCATGCAGGAAGCCGCTCAGATCGCGTCCGGCCGTCTGGGAGGCCAGGGACACGAAGTCGGCGGTGGTCGCCGTGCCGTCCCTGTGGCGGCTCACCCAGGCCCGCTCCAGGCCCTCGAAGGCCGTGCGGCCGATCTCCTGGCGGAGGGCGTAGAGGACCAGGGCCGCTCCGTCGTAGACGTTCGGCCGGAAGATCCCCAGGCGGCTGCCGGACTCGGGCACCTTCGGTGCGGCGGGCGGGCCGCCGGCGGCGCGCCAGTGGTCGGAGGCGCCGTAGGCCGCACGCATCCGCGCCTGAAGGGACCGGTTCGACTTCTCCTCCGCGTACAGCGCCTCGTACCAGGTGGCGTGTCCCTCGTTGAGCCACAGGTCGGACCAGGTGCGGGGGCTGACGCTGTTGCCGAACCACTGGTGGGCCAGCTCGTGGACCATGATCGAGTCGACGTACCACTCGGGGAAGGACGGGTCGTTGAAGAGCTCTCTCTCAAAGAGAGAGAGCGTCTGCGTCTCCAGCTCGAAGCCCGTGGAGGCGTCCGCGACGAGCATCCCGTACGTCTCGAAGGGGTACGGCCCGACCTTGCCCTCCATCCAGGAGATCTGGTCGGGGGTCTTGGCGAGCCACGGTTCGAGCGCCGCCCTGTGCCGGGTCGGGACGACGTCCCTCAGGGGGAGCGCGTGCGGGCCGGTGCGGCGTACCACTGTGGAGCGGCCGATGGAGACCTGGGTGAGTTCCGTGGCCATGGGGTGCTGGGTGCGGTACGTCCATCTGGTCGCGGCGCCGACGCGTTGCACGCCGGCCGGCAGGCCGTTGGCGACGGCCGTGTAGCCGTCGGGAGCGGTGATCCGGATGGTGAAGTGGGCCTTGTCGGAGGGATGGTCGTTGGACGGAAAGACCAGGTGGGCCGCGTCGGCCTGGTTGGCCATGGCGAGGCCGTCGGCGGTGCGGATCCAGCCTCCCTCCCGTCCGCCGCCGGTCAGCGGGTCGCTGGTGTGCCGCACGGTGATGCGCACCCGCTTCCCTTGGGGCAGCTGTTCGTCCGGCGTGACCACCAGGTCCTCATCGGCCGCGGCGAACGACGCCGGCTCGCCGTCGATCTCGACCGAGGAAACCTTGCCGCGGGCGAAGTCGAGGTTCACGCGCGACAGGGGGGCGGTCGTCAGGGCGTCGATCGTCGTGACGGCCTGGAGCGGCTTGCTGTTGGTGCCGGAGTACGTGAAGGAGAGGTCGTACGCCGCGACGTCGTAGCCCGGGTTGCCGAGATACGGGAAGAGGCGGTCGCCGACACCCAGCGGGGCGGGCGGGACACTGGCGGCGACGAGACAGACGGACGCGGCGGAGGCGACCAGGACCGCCTTCAGCCGACGGGTGGTCCTCGATGCGATCGTGCGGGTTCCGGGGGCTGTGGTGGCGGGCCGTGCAGCCTTGTGGGGGGAGGTGAGCAGCATGGATTACGGCTACCAGCGCGCGCGAACCAGACAGCGACGACGCGCGTCGGGCGCACCCGAACGGGGTGCTGACAGGGGCCAAGGGGCGGGCGCCAAAGGGAGGGCCTGGCCCGGGGCGCCGCACGCGCGCGGGGACGCGGGCCGGGTCCCTTCGGTTCGGGGCGCCCTACCCGGCGCCGCACGCGCAGCGGGGACGCGGGCCAGGTCCCTTCGGTTCGAGTCGCCCTACCTGGGCGCCGCACGCGCGCGTGGATGCCTCTCGCGACGACCGCACGTCAGGCCACGCCGCCCTCACCAGGCCGACGCGTGATGCTGCGCCCGGCTCACGTCGTACACCCCCGCCACGTTCCGCATGGCACGCATGAGGGCGGGCAGGTGCGCGGCGTCCGCCAGTTGGAGGGTGTAGGTGTGGCGTACACGCTGCTGGGTCGGTGGTTCGACGGTGGCCGAGACGATCTCGGCGCCCTCCAGGGCGATGGCCTCGGTCAGGTCGGCGAGGAGGTGGGGGCGACCGAACGATTCAGCGACCAGCGTGACCCGGCACCCCGTGGTCTCCCCCCAGCGCACGCCCACCTCCGCGCGCCCCGCGCCCTTCATCCGCGCCACCGCCGCGCACTCGACGCGGTGGACGGTCACCACTCCCCCGCGTACGGCGAAGCCGGTGACCTCGTCGGGCGGTACGGGTGTACAGCAGCGGGCGAGCCGCACGCTCGTGCCGGGGCGGTCGACCACCACGGCATCGGCGGGTGTGGAGGCTTCGGATGTTGGAGTGGCTGAAGTGGTTGAAGTGGCCGATGCGGCCGATGTGGGTCGTGTGACGGGACCACCGACACTTCCGGAGCTCGTCTCCCCCACACCCGTCAGGCTCGTCTCCGCCACCCCCGGCCCACCGGTCCCCGAAGGCGTCGGATGCGCCGCCAGCCATCTCTGGATGGCGATCCGGGCGGCCGGTGTGTGGGCGTGCTCCAGCCACTCCCTGGACGGCTCGGAGGCCGGGTCCTGGCCCATGAGGAGCTGGACGGTGTCGCCGTCCTTCAGGACCGTGCTCAGCGTCGCGAGGCGGCCGTTGACGCGGGCGCCGATGCACGCGTGCGCGTCCTCGCCGTACTGCGCGTACGCGGCGTCCACGCAGGTCGCGCCCTCGGGCAGGCCGAGGGTGCCGCCGTCGGGGCGGAAGACGGCGATCTCGCGGTCCTGGGCGAGGTCCTGCCGCAGGGTGGACCAGAAGGTGTCGGGATCGGGCGCGGCCTGCTGCCAGTCGAGGAGGCGGGACAGCCAGCCGGGACGGGTGGGGTCGGCGCGCTCGCCGTCGGCCGGATCGTCGGAGGCGGGCGGCGCGTAGGGGTTGCCGAGCGCGATGACGCCGGCCTCCGCCGCCTTGTGCATCTGGTGGGTGCGGATGAGGACCTCGGCGACCTGACCGTCCGCTCGGGCGAGGGCGGTGTGCAGCGACTGGTACAGGTTGAACTTCGGTACGGCGATGAAGTCCTTGAACTCGGAGACGACGGGCGTCATACAGGTGTGCAGTTCGCCCAGGACGCCGTAACAGTCCGCGTCCTCGTTCACCAGCACCAGCAGTCGGCCGAAGTCGCAGCCGCGCAGCCTGCCGCGCTTGCGGGAGACGCGGTGCAGGGAGACGAAGTGCCGGGGGCGGATGAGGACTTCGGAGGGGATGTCGGCCTCGTTCAGTACGGCGCGCATCTCGTCGGCGATCTCGGCGAGCGGGTCGTCGGGGCGGGCCGCGTTCTCGACGATCAACGCCCGGGTGTGCTCGTACTCCGCGGGGTGGAGGATCGCGAAGACCAGGTCCTCCAGTTCGGTCTTGAGGGCCTGGACGCCGAGCCGTTCGGCGAGCGGGATGAGGACGTCCCGGGTGACCTTGGCGATGCGGGCCTGTTTCTCGGGGCGCATCACGCTGAGGGTGCGCATGTTGTGCAGCCGGTCGGCGAGTTTGATCGACATCACCCGGACGTCGTTGCCGGTGGCGACGAGCATCTTGCGGAAGGTCTCGGGCTCGGCGGCGGCGCCGTAGTCGACCTTCTCCAGTTTGGTGACGCCGTCGACGAGGTAGCGGACCTCCTCGCCGAACTGCTCGCGCACCTGATCGAGGGTCACGTCGGTGTCCTCGACGGTGTCGTGGAGCAGAGAGGCCGTCAAGGTGGTGGTCTCCGCGCCGAGTTCGGCGAGAATCAGGGTGACGGCGAGCGGGTGCGTGATGTACGGCTCGCCGCTCTTGCGCATCTGACCGCGGTGTGAGGACTCGGCCAGGACGTAGGCGCGGCGCAGGGGTTCGAGGTCGGCGTCGGGGTGGTGGGCGCGATGCGCCTCGACGACGTGGCCGATGGCGTCCGGCAGCCGGTCCCGGGTGGCGGAGCCGAGCAGCGCGGCGCGGCCCAGGCGACGCAGGTCGAGCCGCGGGAGCGACCTTCTGCGCGGCGCCGTCGCGGGCGCGGGGCCTGTCATCGGGCCCGATACAGCGCCTGGGGTCGCAGGGTTCGTGGCCTCCGCACTCATGGGCACCTCCGGCTGCGTGGACCGGCGAACGGGGTGCCCCATGGCGGACACGGCTCAGGGGTTGGCGACTTCTCCCCCGTCCGGGCCGGTGCTTGATGCTATCGAGCCGACCGCGCGCTCCTGACCGCCTCTCGCCCAGCGTGAAACGGATCACCCATTCGAGCGATGATTTGGAGGTTTATGGCCGGACAGGGCATCAACTGGAGCGGCAGGGCGTCGGATTTCCAGTTGGTGATCCACCGGACTGGTGCACTACCCGACCGGTGGTTCTCGCCACTGTCAGCCGTGGACGTCCGCCGCCTTACGTTGTGTCATGCGACCACACCAAGGAAGCCGATCCCCCGTCAGCCGACCACACCTGCAAGCCACTCCGCGTCGATCTCGCCCTCGGCGACGATCACCGCCGGACCCGTCATCTCGATCTCGCCGTCGAGGCGCTCGGTGATCACCAGACGTCCGCCGGGGACGTCCACGGTGTACGTCGCCGGAGTCCCGGTGACGGCCGGGTCGGCGCCGTCGCGGCGGGCCGCGGCCACGGCGACGGCGCACGCGCCCGTGCCGCAGGAGCGGGTCTCGCCGGAGCCGCGCTCGTGCACACGCATCGCCACGTGCCGGGGGCCGCGGTCGACGACGAACTCCACGTTCACGCCGTCCGGGTAGGCCGCGGCCGGGCTGAACGGCGGCGGGGAGAGCAGGGCGCCGGCGTCCGCGAGGTCGTCCACGAAAGCCACGGCGTGCGGGTTGCCCATGTTCACGTTCCGCGCGGGCCAGCTGCGCTCGCCGACGCTCACCGTGACGTCCCCCTCGGGGAGCCGCGCCCTGCCCATGCCGACGGTGACGTCACCGTTCTTGGCGAGGTGCACGGTCTTCACGCCCCCGCGCGTGGCGACGGCGATGTCACCGTCGGCCACATGACCGGCGCGCTGGAGGTAGCGCGCGAACACCCGCACGCCGTTGCCGCACATCTCCGCGATCGAGCCGTCGCCGTTGCGGTAGTCCATGAACCACTCCGCCTCGGCCGCCATCTCCTTGGCCTCGGGGTGCGCGGCGGACCGCACGACGTGCAGCACGCCGTCACCGCCGATCCCCGCGCGGCGGTCGCACAGGGCGGCGACGGCGGCCGGGGGCAGGTCGATGGCGTTCTCGGGGTCCGGGACGATCACGAAGTCGTTCTCGGTGCCGTGACCCTTGAGGAAGGCGATCCGCATGCTCATTCCTCGATCGTACGGGGTGGCTACGACACTTTGTCGACGCATCGTCGCGCCCGGGCATCAGCGGGCGTTTGCTCCACCGGGGGCCGGGGCACCGGCGGAAACGGCCGCGTACCTCGACCGACGGACACCTGGCCACGGCCGACCCGGGGCGTCAAACAGATGGCTGCCCACGGCCACCCCGTGCATCAGCGCAGCCGAGCCACCCGCCACACCGCCAGGACCACCACCGCGGCGACCACGATCATGTACGCGAGCACCACGCGCCAGTCCGGGCGCCGCCCGGACCCCCGCTGCGGCAGCCCGGGCCAGGTGTAGCCCACCTTGCGGGCGGCCATCATGCCCCAGCCCGCCGCGCAGGAGCAGATCAGCAGCCCCAGCATGGCGATCACGGCGCCGCTGTCGCCGAAGTCGAAGGCCAACGGGAACGCGAACATCAAGGAGCCCACCGCGGCGAGGCCCACGATCGGCGCGAGCTGCCACAGCCGCAGCCGCCGCTGCGGACGCAGCTCGACCTCGACCTCGGGGCCACTCACGAACATCTCGTCCGGCTCGGGACCGTCGTCGGTCACACCGTCCGGCGCCTCGTCGGGCCCGTCGGGGCTCAGACGGACATCACCGTCGGGACTCAGACGGACATCACCGTCGCGGCTCAGACGGACATCACCGTCGGGACTCAGACGAACCTCACCGTCGCGGCTCAGACGGACGTCACCGTCGTGGCTCAGACGGACATCACCGTCGCGGCTCAGACGGACGTCACCGTCGGGACTCAGACGACCATCCCCGCCGGTGACCGGACGACCCTCGTCGTCCCGCTCCGGTTCGCCACCCCCGGTGGTGGCGTGCTCGGCGCCTTGTGCAGTGTCGCGAGGGCCGGCCTCCATCGCCACGCGCCCTCCCAACTAGGACTCCACTTGGTCGATCGAAGCTCGATGATGGCACGGCGTCGGATGCCCGGATGACGGCCGGAGCGTCCCGATGCCATGACGTGATCAGGCTGTAACCGGTCGTTCGAGCAACGCCAGGGCATGCCGCGGAAGTTCCGTGAGGTCCGCTGCGGCCCCACTGAGCCAATGCACCCGGGGATCGCGCCTGAACCATGAATCCTGGCGGCGCGCGAAGCGTTTGGTGGCCCGGACGGTCTCGGCCCGGGCCTCCTCCATGGTGCAGTTCCCGGCAAGCGCCGCGAGCACCTGCTGGTAGCCGAGCGCGCGCGACGCCGTACGCCCCTCGCGCAACCCCTGCGCCTCCAGTGCGCGCACTTCCTCGATGAGCCCGGCCTCCCACATCCGGTCGACCCGGCGCGCGATGCGCTCGTCGAGCTCGGGACGCGCCACGTCGACGCCGATCTGCACGGTGTCGTAGACCGAGTCGTGGCCCGGGAGGTTGGCGGTGAAGGGCATGCCGGTGATCTCGATCACCTCCAGCGCCCGGACGATACGGCGGCCGTTGCTGGGCAGGATCGCCCGCGCGGCCTCCGGATCGGCGGCGGCGAGGCGGGCGTGCAGCGCGCCGGAGCCGCGCAGCGTGAGCTCTTCCTCCAGCCGCGCCCTGACCTCGGGATCGGTGCCGGGGAACTCCAGGTTGTCGACGGCCCCACGGACGTACAAGCCGGAGCCGCCGACCAGGATCGGCCAGCGGCCCTCGGCGAGCAGGGCGTCGATCCGCTTCCGGGCGAGCCGCTGGTACTCGGCGACGGAGGCCGTGACCGTCACGTCCCAGATGTCGAGCAGGTGGTGCGGGATGCCGCTGCGCTCCTGAGGCGTCAGCTTGGCGGTGCCGATGTCCATCCCCCGGTAGAGCTGCATCGAGTCGGCGTTGACGACCTCCCCGCCGAGTTGCTGGGCCAGGTAAACACCCAGATCGGACTTTCCGGCCGCGGTCGGTCCGACGACGGCGATGACTCGGGGGGCGGGAAGTGCGCTGCTCACCGCACCAGTCTCGCAAACCTCCTACCCGGCTCTCGAACGAGTTACGTGACGGCGGCGATCCGGAGTCGTTGCCCGTTGCGTGGTTCACGCCGCCGGTTCTCAGAAGCGGCGACTCAGGTGACGCAGCGGACGCTCCCCGAGCTCCTCGGCTTCGCCCGGGAAGGGACCCCCATGGCGACGCGGGATTTCGCCCGCACGAGTAACGTATGGAGTTGATATGGGCGTTTTTGCGCGACTTTTCCGCAGGTCGAAGACCAAGGAGGAGACGTCGACCGCCGAGGCTCAGGCCGACCAGCCGTCGGCCGTGTCCGAGGCGGATGGGGCTGCGGAGGCGAAAGCCTCCGAAGAGAAGGGATCCGGCGAGACCGACGCCGGGGCCGGGACGGAGCCGGCCGCGGCGAAGGAGGGCGACAAGGGCGACGCCCCGGAGGCCGTCGACATCCCCCAGCAGCAGTCCCCCGGCAAGGCCGCCGACAGTGAGGCCGACGAGAACGCCCGGACGTAGAGGCCCCGCGAGGGAAGGTGAACCATGGGTCTTTTCAACAATCTGAAGGCCAAGCTCACCCCGGCCAAGGGCAAGGTCTCCGACCTCGCGCAGCAGCACGGGGACAAGATCCAGCACGGCATCGACAGGGCCGCGAAGGTGGTCGACGAGCGGACCAAGGGCAAGTACAGCGACAAGATCCACACGGGCACCGACAAGGCCAAGGGCGCCATGGACCGGCTCGCGCACAAGGACGAGCGGGACACGGGAGGCGGCGCGACCACGCCGCCGAGCGGCCCGCCGCCGACCTCGTGAACAGCCGACAGCAGAGCTGACAGCGGGGCCGAGGGCAAGCACAGACCAGGGCATACGGCACGACGGGCGGCCGCGGAGCACAGGGCTCCCGGCCGTCCGCCGTTTCCGGTTGGGGTTCCGGTTCCGAGGCCCCTCCCCCTCCCCCCCCTGCCCACCCCTCCCCCGCCTCGCCCCGCCTTACGACCAGGCCGCCACCACGTACCCCACCCCGTACGGCGCGTCCTCGTACAGCAGCGCACCGCCGAGCCCGGCGCCCGCGGCCGCCCCTGCGAGCACCTGCCACGGCGCCCGTCCCGACACCATCAGCAGGCGTGCCAGCTCCACGTCCAGCGCCTCCAGGGCCGCGAGGTCCGCCGCACCCAGCGCACGCCCGACCGCCGCGTCGAACGGCTCCGCCCGCTCGTCGAGATAGCCCGGCGCCTTCAGCGTGCGGCACGCGCTGGCGTCGCCCATCACCAGCAGCGCCACCCGCTCGGACCCGGCGGCGATGTCCCTACCGATTTGGATACACCGCTCAGGCGGGAGAGGTTCCGCCACGGTGAGTCCCTCGATCGGGGCATCCGACCATCCAGTGCGGTCCAGCAGCCACGCGGCGACCGCCAGCGACGGCGGCAGCGCCCGCCGCGCGTCCGCGTCGGCAGGCCTGTCCCGGCCCAGTCGTACGTCGACATCGACGCCGAAGCCGCGGAACGAGCCGTGCGTGCCCTCCGGGTACGTCTCGACCTCGCCCTGCCGTGTGGGCCCGACGACGATCAGCCGGTCGGGCCGGGCTGCGGCGAGCACTCCCAGCGCGTCCGTGCACGCGGCACGGGCAACGTCCAGCTCGGGTGCGGCGCCCGCGGCGACCGCGGGCACGAGAAGCGGCGGGCAGGGGCAGACTGCGGCGGCGACAAGCATGATCGGCAGCGTAACCCCGCAGCCCCATCGGTCAGCGACCCGACCTCAGTCGGCCGGACCCCGGTCAGCCGACGCCTGTCAGCCGACCTCAATCAGCCCGACCCAAGTCGACCCGACCTCAGTCGCAGCCGCATCCGCTGCCCGAAGCCACCGGCAGCGGCTCCGGGACGCCCACCTTCGGCAGGCCGAGCAGTACGCCGGCCGGCTTGGCCGCCTCGGCGGCGTTGCGCTTCTCCCAGGCGTCGCCCGCGCGCGTGCGGCGCACGTCGAGGACGGGGCCCTCGGCGAGGAGGTGGTGCGGGGCGGCGTACGTCGCCTCGACCGTGACCACGTCGCCGGGGCGGACCTCCTGCTCCGGCTTGGTGAAGTGGACCAGGCGGTTGTCGGGGGCGCGGCCGGAGAGGCGGTGGGTGGCGCCGTCCTTGCGGCCCTCGCCCTCGGCGACCATCAGCTCAAGGGTGCGGCCGACCTGCTTCTTGTTCTCGTCCCAGGAGATCTCCTCCTGGAGGGCGACGAGACGCTCGTAGCGGGCCTGGACGACTTCCTTGGGGATCTGGTTGTCCATCTCGGCGGCCGGGGTGCCGGGCCGCTTGGAGTACTGGAAGGTGAAGGCCTGGGCGAAGCGGGCCTCGCGGACCACATGCAGCGTCTGTTCGAAGTCCTCCTCGGTCTCGCCGGGGAAGCCCACGATGATGTCGGTGGTGATCGCCGCGTGCGGGATGGCGGCGCGGACCTTCTCGATGATCCCCAGGTAGCGCTCCTGGCGGTACGAGCGGCGCATCGCCTTCAGGACGGTGTCCGAGCCGGACTGGAGCGGCATGTGCAGCTGCGGCATCACGTTCGGCGTCTCGGCCATGGCGGCGATGACGTCGTCGGTGAAGTCGCGCGGGTGCGGCGAGGTGAAGCGGACGCGCTCCAGGCCGTCGATCCTGCCGCAGGCCCGCAGCAGCTTGCTGAAGGCCTCGCGGTCGCCGATGTCGCTGCCGTAGGCGTTGACGTTCTGGCCGAGCAGCGTGATCTCGGAGACGCCCTCGGCGACCAGGGCCTCGACCTCGGCGAGGATGTCGCCGGGGCGGCGGTCCTTCTCCTTGCCGCGCAGTGCCGGGACGATGCAGAAGGTGCAGGTGTTGTTGCAGCCGACGGAGATCGACACCCACGCCGCGTACGCGCTCTCGCGGCGCGTCGGCAGCGTCGACGGGAACGCCTCCAGCGACTCGGCGATCTCGACCTGCGCCTCCTCCTGCACGCGCGCGCGTTCCAGCAGGATGGGCAGCTTGCCGATGTTGTGCGTGCCGAAGACGACGTCCACCCAGGGCGCCTTCTTGACGATGGTGTCGCGGTCCTTCTGCGCGAGGCAGCCGCCGACCGCGATCTGCATGCCGGGCCGCTGGGCCTTCTTCGGCGCGAGGTGGCCGAGGTTGCCGTACAGCCGGTTGTCGGCGTTCTCCCGGACCGCGCAGGTGTTGAAGACGACGACGTCGGCCTCGCCGTCGGAGCCCTCCGGGGCGCGTACGTACCCGGCGTCCTCCAGCAGCCCGGCCAATCGCTCGGAGTCGTGGACGTTCATCTGGCACCCGTAGGTGCGGATCTCATAGCTGCGAGTGACGCCCACTGTCTGGCTCCGGTCGATGCTGCTCATGCCATAAGGGTAGGCGGTCCCGGGAGTGCGCCTTTCCGGCGTCTGCCCGGCGGCTGTCGCCAAGCTGCGTCCAGGGCCTGCGTGGGGCCGTGTTCGAGATCGCGCGGGCGACGCACAGGCGCTGTCGCCGGCACTCACGGCTCGATCAGCCCCGCCCTGATCGCGTACCGCGTGAGCTCCAACCGGTCCCGCATCCCGAGCTTGTGGAGCAGGTTCGCGCGATGCCGTTCGACAGTCTTCGCACTGATGAAGAGGAGCTCCCCGATCTCCTTGGAGGTGTGGCCCTCGGCCACCAGTTTGAGGATCTCCTCCTCACGCTCGGTGATGGCCCGCTCGGGCAGCCCGTCCCCCCGGTGGAGCCGGTCCAGGTAGGACCGTACGAGGGCCCGCTCGGCCCCCGGATAGATGAACGGCTCGTCCCGCACCGCCGCCCGGCACGCCTCGACCAGATCGCGGTCGGCGACGGACTTCAGCACGTAACCGCAGGCCCCGGCCCTGAGCGCCTCGAAGAAGTACTGCTCGTTGTCGTACATCGTCAGGATCAGGATCCGCAGCTCCGGCAGCCGCCGGGACAGCTCGCGAGCCGCCTGCAGCCCGGTCGTCCGGGGCATCGCCACATCCAGTACGGCCAGATCCACCCCGCCCGCCCGGGCGAGCTCGACCGCCTCCGCGCCGTCCCCCGCCTCGGCGACGACCGTCAGATCGGGCTCACCGTCCAGGATGAGCCGCACTCCCCGGCGTACGAGCGTGTGGTCGTCCGCAAGCAGCACGCGTATCGGGGCCGGCATCAACGGCCCCCGCCGGTAAGGGGTATGTGCAGCCGTACATCCGTGCCCTGCTCCGGCGCCGGCCCCAGCGTGAGCACCGCCCCGACCAGCAGCGCCCGTTCGCGCATCCCGCCGATCCCGGCCCCTTCCGGCGCCGTACCGAGTCCCTTGCCGTTGTCGCGGACGAGCAGCTCGACGCCCTCCGCGACCGGCCCGAACCGGAGTTCGACACGGTCGGCACCGGAGTGCCGCGCGGTATTGGTGAGCGCCTCCTGGGCCACCCGGTACACCACCAGTTCGGTCTCCTCGTCGAGCGGAGGCAGCTCACCGTGCACGTCATGCCGCACCGTCAGCCCGTGCGCGGTGAACTCTGCGGCCAGCGCCCGCAGCGCACTGGCCGGCCCCAGCTCTTCCAGCACCCCCGGCCGCAACCGGCGCGCGATACGCCGGATCTCGTCGAGACCGGCACGGGTCGCGTCCTGCGCCTGCCCGACCTCGTCGCGCAGTTCCTCGGGCGCCCGGTCGGCGACCCGCTTGAGCTGGAGCAGGACGGCGGTGAGGGTCTGCCCGACCTCGTCGTGGAGTTCGCGCGCGACGCGGTGACGTTCTCGCTCCTGCGCGGACAGCGCACGGGCCGCACTGGTGGCGCGCTCGGTCTCCAGCCGGTCCAGCATCGTGTTGTACGTCGTGATGAGCGCCGCCGTCTCCACGGGCCCGGCGACCTCGGCGCGGGCGCCCGGCCGCAGCAGATCGGCGGTGGCCATGGCCCGGCCCAGACGGCCCAGCGGGGCCAGACCGACCCGCAGGACGGCCGCGTTGACCGCGAGCAGCGCCGCGAGGCCGCCGACGACGACCAGCGCCTCGCCCGGCAGCACCGGGGTCGACACGGTGACCGGGCCGAGCAGCAGGGCGGCGGCCACGACGAGGCCGAGGGCGTTCAGGGAGAAGATCCGCCAGAACAACGACACCCCTCCACCGGCCCCTCTCCCGTCCGACAGCACTGCCCTGACCAGCCTCTCCGGCCGCTCCTCCACCCGTCCATCCGTGATGACACCCATATCGCCACCGTAAGAGCGGATGACAGCATGACGGCAATCGGCAGGACGATCAGCAAGACGATCACGACGACCAGCAAGGGGAAGAAACGTGTCTGCTCCACGCCTGAGGGCGACGCCGCTACCGGGCATCGGGGTCCAGTACGACCTGGTCACCCGGGAACACCGCCATCTGTCCGTGGTGGCCCACCGCGACGGAACTCGGACGGTCAACGTCTACCGGGCCGACGACCCGGACTCCTGCGCCCACTCCCTGCACCTGACCGCGCCGGAGGCGGGTGCGCTGATCGACGCGCTGCAGCCGTCGCACCACAGCAACAGCCTGCTGTCCACCACGGACCTCGGTCTGGTGGCCGAGCGGATCGAGGTCGGCGCCACCTCGCGCTGGAACGGCCGCGTCCTCGGCGACACCCGGATGCGCACCGAGACCGGCGCTTCCGTGGTGGCGGTGCTGCGGCGGGCGGGCGCGATCCCGTCCCCGGCGCCGGACTTCCGGCTCGCGGGCGGTGACACGCTGATCGTCATCGGGACCCGCGAGGGCGTCGACGCCGCCGCGGCGATACTCGGGCGGGAGTGAACCGGTGCACTCCGCGGTCCTGTTGATCGAGTTCGGTTCGATTCTGCTCGGCCTCGGCCTGCTCGGCCGGGTGGCCGGCCGGCTGGGCTTCTCCCCCATCCCGCTGTATCTGCTCGCCGGGCTGGCCTTCGGCGAGGGCGGTCTGCTGCCGCTCGGCGCGAGCGAGGAGTTCGTGGCCATCGGCGCCGAGATCGGCGTCATCCTGCTGCTGTTGATGCTCGGCCTGGAGTACACGGCGAGCGACCTCGTCACCAACCTCAAGGCGCACTATCCGGCGGGCCTGGTCGACTTCGCGCTCAACGCCCTGCCGGGCGCGGCCGCCGCGCTGCTCCTCGGCTGGGGCCCGGTGGCCGCCGTGGTCCTGGCGGGCGTCACCTGGATCTCGTCCTCCGGTGTCATCGCCAAGGTGCTCGGCGAACTCGGCCGGATCGGCAACCGCGAGACGCCGGTGATCCTCAGCGTGCTGGTCCTGGAGGACCTGGCGATGGCCGTGTACCTGCCCATCGTCACCGCGCTGGTCGCCGGGGTAAGTCTGGCGGCGGGCAGCGTGACGCTGGCGATCGCGCTGGGCGCGGCAGGGCTGGTGCTCTTCGCGGCGGTGCGCTACGGCCGCGTCATCTCGCGGTTCGTCTCCAGCGACGACCCGGAGAAGCTGCTGCTGGTCGTGCTCGGCCTGACGATCCTGGTCGCGGGCATCGCCCAGCAGCTCCAGGTGTCGGCGGCGGTGGGCGCGTTCCTGGTCGGCATCGCGCTGTCCGGGGAGGTCGCGGAGGGAGCGCACACGCTGCTGAGCCCGTTGCGCGACCTGTTCGCCGCGGTCTTCTTCGTCTTCTTCGGCCTGCACACCGACCCGGCGAGCATCCCGCCGGTCCTGCTGCCCGCCCTCGCCCTGGCCGTCGTCACCGCCGTCACCAAGATCGCCACCGGCTACTGGGCGGCCCGGCGCGCCGGCATCTCCGTCAAGGGCCGCTGGCGCACGGGCGGCGCGCTGGTGGCGCGCGGCGAGTTCTCGATCGTGATCGCGGGCCTGGCGGTGACGGCCGGCATCGAACCGTCCCTGGGCCCCCTGGCCACCGCGTACGTCCTGATCCTGGTCATCCTCGGCCCCGTCACCGCCCGCTACACCGAGCCCCTCGCGATGCGCTGGACGCGCCGCTCCAAGGGGACGCCCGAGCCGGTACGGCGGGAGGAGGACGCCAGGGCGGAGGCGCCGGTGGGGGACTGAGGTCCGGGCGCTGCGGGGCACACCCCAACCCGACCGCATGACCGAGACCCCGGCACCCCAAGGCACACCCCAACCCGACCACATGACCGAGACCCCGGCACCCCAAGGCACACCCCAACCCGACCACATGACCGAGACCCCGGCACCCCAAGGCACACCCCAACCCGACCACATGACCGAGACCCGGGCGCCCCCAAGGCACGCCCTAACCTGACCACGTGACGGACGAGACGGGCTTCCGGGTGGGCGACGTGCTGACTGTCGCCTGCCCGTTCACCCCGACCCGGGTGGCAGGAGGTGTGGAGCGGGATCACGTGTCGCTGGAGTGGCCGTGGTGGCGCCCGGACCCGGACAGCCGGTTCTTCCACTGGAACGGGGTCGTCGCGCTCGGGGCCGAGGCGCTGAGGCCCGACGCCCGCACCCGGAGCTGGGACGAGATGGAGTTGTTCCGCACCGACCCGGCTCCGGAGCACCTGAAGCCCGGTGACATGTGCCGGGTGGGGGTGCCGCCGACGGTGGTCCACGTGACCGCCGTCGACCACTTCGATCCCCCGCTGGAGACGGGCTGGCTGCCCCGCCCTCGTCTGGCCGTCACCGTGTTGCCCCGGGGCCTGTCCTGCCGCGAGGTCCCAGCGGACAGTGAGGTCAACGGCACGGGTTACGAGATCCACCCCGGCGACGGGACACCGTTCACCTTCGACCTGCTGTTCAGGCCCTACGCATTCCTTCAGCCGGGCGACGAGGTCGCCGACGCCTCCGGGCGGGCCTGGCGCTTCGACGGCGCCTGGGACTGGTACGCCTTCGACGGCGAGGACACCCGCGAGGGCCCGGAGTGGCCACTGGCGCTTCTCACCCGCTCCGGAACACCGTGCGACGCACAGCAGACGGCGGCGGTGTCCGATGCCACCGCGTCCGGCTCGCACCGGGAAACCCACCTGCACTGGACCCGCCTCACCGACGCCACCCCCACGCCGCAGGGCACGGTCACCCCCCGTCTCCGCTGAGAACCCCCGCAGAACTGGCAGTCAGTGGCCCACGTCACTCGGAGATGTGGCCGGAATGTGGAACTCCCATGAGCGCGGCGTGGCATGCTCATGCTCGGTTACCGGCGGGTAAGTCTCCCCGCCGGATCCTCCCATGGCACCCCCCCACCACCCCAGGACTCACCTTGCGCAGACGCAAGCGGCACACGCGTGCCCTCGTGCCCGTCTTAACCGCAGCCGCCCTCCTGCTCGCCGCGGGCTGCTCCTCGCCCCCGCAGGAGGACACCCGCGCGACCGTCGAGCGGACCCGCCAGGCCCGGGCCGACCAGGCCGAGCCCGCCGGGGACAGCGAGCCGCTCGCCGTGGCGGCCGCCCCCGCCGACGCCCCGACCGCCACCGCCGACCCGGACGCGCCCGGAGAGCAGGCGGAGGCCCGGAAGAGCGACCTCACCGTCGACTCCTACGACAGCCGGACCCGACGCGCCGTCATCTCCGCGCCGGCGAAGGCGAGTTCCGGGCCGTCCCCGTCCCCCGACCCCGCCGTCGGCGACGTCATCGCCAGCGGCCCCGCGCCCGGCGCCCCGGACGGACTCCTCGCCAAGGTCACCAAGGTCATCGACGAGCGCGACGAGGGCACCGAGGTGCAGACCGAGCCCGCCACGCTCAACGCCCTGCTCGGCGACGACACCGCCCGCGGCTCCGTCCCGGTCGACCCCGCCGCCTTCGACGTCGACAAGCTGCTCCCCGACGTCGACGTCTCCTGGTCCAAGGCCGGCGACGTCCACGTCGGCCCCGAGGGCGCCACGGTCCCGCTCGGCAGCCTGCGCCTCGACGTACGGGCCGAACTGCCCGCCGTCGAGGGCTCGCCGGCATCGGCCGCGGCGTCCGTCTCCGGTCACGTCCAGCTCGCCCCGCAGGTCGACTTCCGGTACGGCGGCCAGGGCACCGGCGCCACCCCGGCCTCCGCGTACCTCGGTGTGTCCGGCGACTGGACCTCGGGCTGGGCCCTGCAGGGCCGTGCCGCCCTCTCCGACACGCCGCTGCGCATCCCGTTCGCGAAGCTGCACGCCGACCCGGTGCTCCAGGTCGGCCCCGTCCCCGTCGTGGTGAACCTCGACCTGACCTGCTATCTCCAGCTCAGCGGCGACGGCCGGATCACCGTCGACGTCGAGCAGAGCCTCAAGGGCGACTTCAAGGCGGGCGGCACCTTCGGCCTCGGCCAGGGATGGACACCGGTCAGCGAGTCCGAGATGACCAGCACGCCGGTGCGCACGTCGCTGACCACCGCCGGAAACGTGAAGGCGACCCTCGGCGCCCAGGCATCCGTCGGTCTCTACGGCACCGTGGGCGTCGCCGCCGACCTGGCCCCGTACCTCCGCGGCGAGGCCACGGCCACGGCCGGCACCCCCGCCGTCTGGAGCCTGTACGGCGGCGTCGACCTCACCGGCACCCTGCGCATCCAGCTGTCCGTCTTCGGCACACCGGCGTTCCAGCACAGCATCCCGCTGGGCGCCCTGCACCGGGAGTGGAAGCTCGCGGGCAGCGACATGGCATAGCGGCGGCAGGCCCGGTGCTACGGCGGTCCGGCTCACGCGGGAGGACACGAGCCGGACCGCCACCGCTTTCCATAACCCTCCGTCACACCCCGCCGGGCCGCCAGCCCTGCCGGCGCAGCACCGCCGACACGTCCGGTGCCTCGTAGTGCTCCCCCTTGAGGACCTTGCCGTCGGCGCGGCGCATCACCTGGCCGTCGGGGCCCAGCTTGGTCATGTTGGAGCGGTGGATCTCGGCTATGACCGCGTCCAGGTCGATGCCGTGCACCAGGGCCGTGCCGTACGCCACGTAGACGACGTCGGCCAGCTCGTGCGCCAGCTTGTCGAGCGGGCCGGTCACCGACACCTCGGCGACCTCCGCGGCCTCCTCGGCCAGCAGCTCGCCCCGGTGCGCGGCCAGGTCCGGCGGGACTTCCGTCGGAGCGCTGCGGGCGTCGAGGCCGAAGGCCAGGTGGAACTCACGGACCAGGTCGGCGGGCAAGGAACTCATGCCCGGAACACTATCGGCCCCCACTGACAGTCCCCTGTGATTCCCGCCCTGGTCAGCAGCCGGACGGGCTGGCAGGATCGCGCGCATGTCCAGAGCGTTCCCCCGTATCGGCACCCGCCGGGCCCTGCAGGGCGCGGCCGCCGGCGTTGTCGCCCTCGGCCTGCTGCTGTGGTGGCTGCTGCCGCTGGGCGAGGAGCCGCCGAGCGGGACGATCACGTTCAGCACCGGCACGCCGCGCGGGGTCTACCAGGAGTACGGCACCCTGCTGCGCACCGAGCTGTCCAAGGACATGCCGAACCTCAAGGTGCGGCTTGTGACCAGTGACGGCTCGCAGGAGAACGTCGCGCGCGTGGCGACCGGCGAGGCCGACTTCACCATCGCCGCGGCCGACGCGGTGGAGACGTACGAAGTGAACGAGGGACCCGGCGCCGACCGGCTGCGCGGGGTCGCACGGCTGTACGACGACTATGTGCATCTCGTCGTCCCGCGCGACTCGGACATCGACTCGGTCGAAGACCTGCGCGGCAGGCGGGTCGCCATAGGGCTGCCGCACTCGGGCGTGCGGCTGATCGCCACCCGCGTGCTGAAGGCGGCCGGCATCGACGCGCAGCGGGACATCACGCCGCTGTCCGACGGCATCGACACCGGGCCGGCGCGGCTCCGGCGGGGCGAGATCGAGGCGTTCTTCTGGTCCGGCGGGCTGCCCACGGACGGTCTGCTGCAGATGGCCCGGAAGTTCAAGGTCAAGTTCGTGCCGATCGACGCCGAGTTCGTCGCCGAGCTGCACCGGCAGGGCCCGGCCACCCACCACTACCGCGCGACCAACATGCCCGAGTCGGCGTACGGGGCCCGGGGCGGCGCCACCGTGCCCACCATGGCGGTGTCCAACGTACTGATCACCCGCAAGGACATGGATCCCGAGCTCACCGAGTGGGTGACCCGCACGGTGATCAAGAGCCGCGACCGCATCGGCGCGCACGTCCACTCGGCCCAGCTGGTCGATCTGCGCACGGCGATCTACACCGACCCGCTGCCCCTGCACGACGGCGCCCGACGCTACTACCGCTCGGTCAAGCCGTAGGGCTGCACCGCACCGCTCGGTCAAGCCATAAGGCTGTTGCCGTCCCGCTCGGTCAAGCCATAAGGGCTGTTGCCGTCCCGCTCGGTCAAGCCGTAAGGGCTGTTGCCGTCCGGCTCGGTCAAGCCGTAGGGCTGTTTCGAGGGACGGTCAACGTCACCTTCAGTCCGTGCGGTTCATGACGCTCGTACGCGATGGACCCACCGGCCGCCGCGAGCAACGCGCGCGTGATGGACAAGCCGAGCCCGGAGCCCTTCACGTTCTGGTGCCGACCGCTGCGCCAGAAGCGGTCACCCACACGGGTGAGCTCCTCGTCGGTCAGACCGGGCCCGCGGTCGGCGACCACGATGGTCGAGGTGCCGCCGTTGGAGGCCACGGTGACCTCGACGCACTCCCCCTCGGGGGTGAACTTCACGGCGTTGTCGATCACCGCGTCCAGCGCACTGGACAGCGTCACCGGGTCGGCCCACGCGGTCGTCGGCGGGCAGTCCCCCGCCAGCCGTACGCCCTTGGCCCGGGCGGTCGGGGCCCAGGCGGCGACCCGCTCGGCGGCCAGCGCGCCGATGTCGGCGAGCTGGAGGTCGGCCTCGGCGTGCTCGGCGAGCGCGAGGTCGAGCAGGTCGTCCAGGACCCGCGCCAGGCGCTTGCCCTCGGCCTGGACGGAGGCGATCTCCTCGTTGCCCTCGGGCAGTTCGAGGGCGAGCAGCTCGATGCGCAGCAACAGCGCGGCGAGGGGGTTGCGCAGCTGGTGGGAGGCGTCGGCGACGAAGGCGCGCTGCTGCTCCAGGACGTCCTCGACGTTGTCCACCATCTCGTTGAACGACCGGGCGAGCCTGCGCAGTTCCGGCGGCCCGCTCGCCACCGCGACCCGGGACTTCAGACGTCCGGTGGCGATCTCGTGCGTGGTGGCGTCCAGGACGCGTACGGGTCTGAGCACCCAGCCGGTCAGCCGCAGCGCGGCGCCGACGGCCAGCAGCATGGCGGCCGTCTCACCGGCGGCGATGACCAGCCAGCCGTACAGGATCCGCCAACGCATCTGCCCGGTGGGCGAGTCGGTGACGACGACGGCGACGACATCGCCGTCCCGGATGACCGGCGAGGCCACGACGAGCCGCCGGTCCTGCCAGGGCCACACCTGCCGGGGGTCGTCGCTGCGGCGGCTGAGCAGCGCCTCGTCGAAGGCCTCGCGCACCTCGCCCTCCCGGGGGAGGAACCACTCCGCGGGCGCATGAGCCATGGGGGTGTCATCGGCGTAGAAGACGCCGACACGGATGCCGTAGACGTCGTGGTAGCTGTCGAGTTCGCGGCGGAGCGTCTCCAGCCGCTCGTCCGGCTCGGTGCGGCGGGACCCGCTGGGCGAGGCGGTGACGAACTGGGCGAGGGCCGCGAAGAACGCCGTGTCGTCGATCCGGTCGACGACCACCTTCTGCTGCTGGGCCGCCGCAACGCTGACGGCGAGCGGGATGCCGAGCGCCAGCAGTACGGCCGCCATCAGGACGATCAGCAGCGGCAGAAGACGTGTGCGCACCCTGCCCCGCTACGCGGCCGGGGCGACGAGCCGGTAGCCGACGCCGCGCACGGTCTCGATCAGGGCGGGCATGCGCAGCTTGGCGCGCAGGGACGCGACGTGCACCTCCAGGGTGCGTCCGGTCCCCTCCCAGCTGGTGCGCCACACCTCACTGATGATCTGCTCCCGCCGGAACACCACCCCGGGACGCTGCGCGAGCAGGGCGAGCAGGTCGAACTCCTTGCGGGTCAGTTGGACAACCGAACCGTCCACGGTGACCTGGCGGGTGGGCAGTTCGATGCGTACGGCACCCAGGAGCAGCGCGGTCTCGCCGCCGGAGGCGGGGTCCTCGTGGGCGGTGCGCCGGCTGACGGCGTGAATCCGGGCGAGCAGTTCCCCGGTGTCGTACGGCTTCACGACGTAGTCGTCGGCGCCGAGGTTGAGGCCGTGTATACGAGAGCGGACGTCGGAGCGTGCGGTGACCATGATCACCGGGGTGCTGGTGCGCTTGCGGATCTTGCTGCACACCTCGTAGCCGTCCTGGTCGGGCAGGCCGAGGTCGAGCAGGACGACGCCGAAGCCGGCGCCCTCCGGTACGAGCGCCTGGAGGGCCTCCTCGCCGCTGCGCGCGTGCGTGACGTCGAAACCGTGCCGTGCGAGGACCGCGGACAGAGCGGCGGCGACGTGGTTGTCGTCCTCGACGAGCAGCAGTCTCATCCCGGCCCCCTTCGGTTCATCGACAGTACGGACTCGGCGGGTAGAAAAACGCATGCACGCGCGCGCGTGCACCAAGGCAGTCACGCTGATGGATGAGGACGGCGTCAAGAGGGTTCCGGTTGCGCGGCCCTTCCGTTATCCGGCCGATACGCGGGCCGGTCATCCGTGCTACCACCTGTGTCCAGCTGCTATCGGATCGTGATACTCAAATTCGCCTCAGATGTAATGACGCAGGTCGCGTAGGGTAGCTACTGTCCTCCGAAACCGAGGAGGACGGAGCCTGAGAGCGATGACCGAAGTATCGGTGGCCAAGGAAGATGTGGCCGCGACCGGCGAACTGGTCGTCCTGAAGAGCGTCAACAAGCACTTCGGCGCGTTGCACGTACTCCAGGACATCGATCTGACGATCGCCCGCGGCGAGGTCGTCGTGGTCATCGGGCCCTCCGGGTCCGGTAAGTCCACCTTGTGCCGCACCATCAACCGGCTGGAGACGATCGACTCCGGCTCGATCACCATCGACGGCAAGCCGCTGCCCGCGGAGGGCAAGGCGTTGGCCCGGCTGCGCGCCGATGTCGGCATGGTGTTCCAGTCGTTCAACCTGTTCGCGCACAAGACGGTGCTCGAAAACGTGATGCTGGGCCAGATCAAGGTCCGCAAGGCGGAGAAGAAGCAGGCCGAGGCGAAGGCCCGGGCCCTGCTCGACCGGGTCGGCGTGGCCTCGCAGGCGGACAAGTACCCCGCGCAGCTCTCCGGCGGTCAGCAGCAGCGCGTCGCGATTGCGCGGGCGCTGGCCATGGACCCGAAGGTGATGCTCTTCGACGAGCCGACCTCGGCCCTCGACCCGGAGATGATCAACGAGGTGCTGGAGGTCATGCAGCAGCTCGCCCGCGACGGCATGACCATGATCGTCGTCACGCACGAGATGGGCTTCGCCCGATCGGCTGCGAACCGTGTGGTGTTCATGGCAGACGGCCGCATCGTCGAAGAGGCCGTGCCGGACCAGTTCTTCAGCAACCCGCGCAGCGACCGCGCCAAGGACTTCCTGTCGAAGATCCTCCACCACTGACCGTCGCTCGCCGCCTCTCCCGCGACGAGCCGCGCTTCCCGCACCCGACGGCCCTCCACTTCATCACGCAAAGGATGTTCACCATGAAGCTCCGCAAGGCCACCGCCGCGGCGACCACCGCACTTGTCCTGTCCCTGACCGCGACCGCCTGTGGCGGCGACGGCGACTCGGACTCCGGTTCCGGTGGCGGCGACAAGATCAAGATCGGCATCAAGTACGACCAGCCGGGTCTGGGCCTGAAGGAGCCGGGCGGTTCCTTCTCCGGCTTCGACGTGGACGTGGCCACCTACGTGGCCAAGGAGTTGGGCTACGAAGCCGACCAGATCGAGTGGGTCGAGACCAAGAGCGCCGACCGTGAGAACGCCCTCTCCCGCGGCGACGTGAAGTTCATCGCGGCCACCTACTCCATCACCGACGAGCGCAAGGAGAAGGTCGACTTCGCCGGCCCGTACCTGCTGGCCCATCAGGACCTGCTGGTCAAGGCGGACTCCGACATCAAGGAAGGCACCGACCTCAACGGCAAGAAGCTGTGCTCGGTGACCGGCTCCACCTCTGCACAGAACGTCAAGGCCGAGATCGCTCCGGACGCCCAGCTGAAGCAGAACGGCACCTACTCGGAGTGCATCGCCGGCCTGCAGAGCGGCGCCGTGGACGCGGTGACCACCGACGACTCGATCCTCGCCGGCTTCGCCTCGCAGGACCAGTACAAGGGCCAGTTCAAGCTCGCGGGCCTGAAGCTGAGCAACGAGAACTACGGCATCGGCGTCAAGAAGGGCGACACCGAGACTGTGAACAAGATCAACGAAGCGCTGGAGAAGATGGTCAGCGAGAAGGCCTGGGAGAAGGCCGTCGCGGACAACTTCGGTCCGGCCAACTACAAGAACGAGCCCGCGCCGAAGATCGGCCAGATCGTTCAGTAACGCGGGAGTTCGCACCTAGCGGAGTGCTTCGCGGGCGCGCCGCCGCCGGCCGCTGTCCCGGCGGCGGCGCGCCATGCCAGCCACGTTCGTCACACACCCGGAAGCGCGGGAGATCGTGTTCGACTTTCTTTCTGACTATGACGACCCGAGCCTGTTGGGCGCCTTCTGGGTGACGGTGCAGCTCACCGTGTTCTCCGGCATCGGCTCGCTGGTCTGGGGCACCCTGCTGGCCGCGATGCGGGTCAGCCCAGTCCCGCTGATGCGCGGCTTTGGCACCGCCTATGTGAATATTGTCCGGAACATCCCGCTGACGGTCATCATCGTCTTCACGTCGCTCGGCCTCGCCGATATCTTCGGGGTGACGATGGGCGCGCCGGACGACTTCGAGCTGCAGGGCTTCCGACTGGCGGTTCTTGGCCTCGTCGCCTACACCGCCGCCTTCGTCTGCGAGGCGGTGCGCTCCGGCATCAACACTGTGCCCGTCGGGCAGGCCGAGGCGGCCCGGGCTCTCGGGCTGACCTTCAGTCAGGTCCTGCGGCTCATCGTGCTGCCACAGGCCTTCCGCTCGGTCATCGGCCCGTTGGCCAACGTCCTGATCGCGTTGACCAAGAACACGACGGTGGCAGCCACGATCGGTGTGGCAGAAGCGGCCCTGCTGATGAAGGAAATGATCGAGAACGAGGCCCAGACCGTGCTCATCGGCGCGATCTTCGCATTCGGTTTCGTTGTACTGACTCTGCCCACCGGCCTGTTCCTCGGCTGGCTGAGCAAGCGACTGGCGGTGAAGCGGTGACCTCGGTTCTGTACGACGCCCCCGGCCCCAAGGCCAAGCGGCGCAACATCATTTTCTCGGCGGTCTTCGTCGCCCTGCTCGCTCTGCTCGTGTGGTGGGTCTGGCAGGTCATGGACGACAAGGGCCAGCTGCAATGGGCCCTGTGGAAGCCGTTCACCGAAGGCGAAGCCTGGACGACCTATCTGCTGCCCGGCCTCGCCAACACCCTGAAGGCCGCGGCACTCGCCATGGTCATCGCCCTGCCGCTGGGCGCCGTATTCGGCATCGCACGCCTGTCCGACCATCGGTGGGTGCGCGTTCCGGCCGGCGCGGTGGTGGAGTTCTTCCGGGCGATCCCGGTGCTGCTGCTGATGCTGTTCGCCAATGAGTTCTACGCCCGCTCGACGGACATCAGCAGCGAGGTCCGACCCCTGTACGCGGTCGTCACCGGCCTGGTTCTGTACAACGCCTCGGTCCTCGCCGAGGTGGTCCGGGCCGGCATCCTCTCCCTGCCGAAGGGACAGACGGAGGCCGCCCACGCCATCGGCCTGCGCAAGAGCCAGACGATGACCACCATTCTGCTGCCGCAGGCCGTCACGGCGATGCTCCCGGCCATCGTCAGCCAGCTGGTCGTGATCGTGAAGGACACGGCGCTGGGCGGCGCGCTACTCAACTACAGCGAACTCGTCAGTGCGCGCGGCACGCTCGCGGCCAATTACGCGAACGTCATCCCGAGCTTCATCGTCGTGGCGATCATCTTCATCGTCGTGAACTTCCTCCTCACCAGCTTCGCGAGCTGGCTGGAGGCCAGGCTGAGGCGGAGCAAGAAGAGCACCGGCGCGGTCCTCGGGGCCGAGAAGGTCGACGACCTCAACGCCGCGGAGGTCGGGGGTACGCACGGCACCGGCACCTGAGGCACCATCTGAGGGTGAGTCATCGGCCTTCAGTGACACGAGGGGCAGTGGCATGATCGCCACTGCCCCTCGTCACTTGACGCAAGCACCGGCAATGGGTTGCATACGTTCTGTGATCGTGCACCCTGCTCCAACCTCCTGTTCACATCCGTCTCCAGAGGCACCGCTGCGGACAGGGAGCGCCGCGTGGATCCGGTGATCATCGTCGGAGCGGGGCCCGTCGGGCTCACGCTCGCCCTGGCGCTCGCGCGTCAGGAAGTACCGTCCGTCGTCCTCGACGAGGGCCCGGGCACGGACGAACCACGGCTCGCCCGCACCGTCGTCCTGCGCGAGGACACCGCCGCGCTGATGGAACGGCTGACGGGGTTGCCGCTCACCGAGGCCGGGACCCGCTGGGCCGGATGGCGGTCGATGCGGCGCAGGCAGGTGGTGCGGGAGATCACGTTCGAGGGCTTCGACGACGTCGAAGGCTCGGGCGGCTTCAGGGGCCCCGGTTTCGCGGGTCCCGGTCCCGGCCTCACCCCCATCCCCGGCTCCGGCGACTTGGGCGGCCTCGGTCAACCGGACAAGGGCCGCCAGTTCGGCTCGGATTACGCCGTGACCACCGGCGCCGCCCCCGAGCTGCCGCCCCTGCACCTCGCCCAGCACGTCCTCACCGGCGCCCTGCGCGCCGCCATCGACCGCGAACCCCTCGTCGAGATCGCGATGGAGAGCCGACTCGACACCATCGAGCAGGAGACCTCCGGCGTCACCGCGCACACCCGGGGCCCCGAGGGCACCTGGTGGCGCGGCAGTTACCTGGTCGGCTGCGACGGCCCCCGCTCGACCGTGCGCAAGCTCCAGGACATCCGCTTCCCCGGCCGTACCGCGGTGGAACGGTACGCCGTCGCCGCACTGCGCGCGGAACTTCCCTGGCCCGGCCGGGCGTTGCTCCATCGGATGCCGCCGTGGCGGACGTCGGGCCCCTCGGCCGGGGAGATCACCGCACGCCCGCTCCCCGACGGCATCTGGCGGCTGGACTGGCTGCTGCCGCCCGGCAAGGACCTGGTCACGCCCGAACTCCTGGTGACCCGCATCCGGGAGACCCTCGCGGGCTGGACCGGCGGCTCCACACCCCCGTACGAACTCCTCGACACCGGCGTGCACACCGTCCACCACCGCCTCGCCCGCCGCTGGCGCGTCGGCCGCGTCTTCCTCGCCGGGGACGCGGCCCATCTGCTCGGCGCGCTCGGCACCCAGGGACTGGAGGATGGGCTCAAGGACGCCGACAACCTCGCCTGGAAGCTGGCACTGGCCTGGCACCACGGGCCGCGCGAGACCCTCCTCGACAGCTACCAGGCGGAGCGCCGCGACGTCGTCGCCGCCCGGCTGCGCGCCGCCGACCAGGTACTGCCGCTGCTGCGTGGCGGTGGGACCCTGCGCTCCTACGTACCCGGCGCGGGCCGCGGCCACGACGCGCTGCTCACCGACGGCCACCTGGGGCGTGGACCGATGGGCGCGCCGGCCGCGTACGCCGACTCACCCCTCGCGCCCCAGCGCATCGAAGCAGAGGTCCCCGTCGACACGCTCCCGGGTGCGCCGGTGGCGGATGTGCGGGTCACGGCGGAGGATGGTTCCTTCGTACAACTGCGCGACCGGCTCGGGCGCGGGGCGCTGCTCGTCGTACTGATCGCACCGGGCACCGGTGTGTGGGAGCGCAAGCACTGGGTGTCCGCCGGAATCATGCCCCGGCTCGCCGCCGCGGTCACCGCGCTGCCGCACCCGGCCGAACTGCTGGTTGCCGAGCGCTACCCGGGCGCCTCCGCCCACACCGTGCTCCTCATCCGGCCCGACGGCCATCTGGTCACGGCCCTCAACGGCGTCCGCCCGTCCGACCTGTACGCGGCGGCCGAGGCGGCACTGGGTGGGCCGGCGAAGGCCACGGCGGAAGCGACGGCGGGCTCCCGCTGACCTCTGGAAGCGCTGTGTGAGCTTCCGCCTCGCCGTCACCCTGTGTCTCCGTCCGCAGGGTGACGGTGAGTTGACCGGTCCGCACCGGCATGGTGTACTCCGGATCGTGACCGACACCTGTGTGCGCCTGTGGCGGAGGGTCCATATGGACCTCGTCCGCTACGCGGGCTGCGTGTGTCGTCCCTCCTGCTGATATCGCCTTCCCTCTTCTTCCGCGCGCGCCGCTGACGCCTCGCCGCGCGCGCTCTCGCGAACACTCATCAGGACGGTGCACGTTGTCTGTCTCCCCCTCTGCCTCTGTATCTCCTTCCGCCTCCGGATCTGTCGCGGCCGCTCCCACGCAGGCCGATCTCCTCGACTTCGCCCGGCGTACGGCCGCCGACACCGCGTTGATCGACTCCTTGCCGCTCGACCCGGAAGGCCGTACCTGGGTACGGCTGCAAGGTCCCGGCGGCAGCGAGGCCTGGCTCATCGGCTGGCCGCCCGGCACGGGCACCGGCTGGCACGACCACGCCGACTCGGTGGGCGCCTTCCTCACCGCCCGCGGCGAGCTCAAGGAGCACTCCCTCGCCGCCCGGCTGCCCACGGACGGCTGGAAGACCCTGGAACTCACGGAGGACGTCGACCGGGAACGCCGCCTGTCGGCGGGCCACGGCCGCTCCTTCGGCCGCCACCACGTCCACGAGGTACTCAACGAGTCCCCCGACCGACACGCCGTCTCCGTGCACGCCTACTACCCGCCGCTGCCGCGAATTCGGCGTTACAGCCGCGCGGGCACTGTGCTGCGGTTGGAGCAGGTTGAGCGGCCCGAGGACTGGCAGTGAGGCGGTGTGTGTGGCGGAGTGCGGGGTGAACCGGCAGTCGAGGTAGGGACGTTGAGGAGGGGCGATGAGCGATGAACGTGGGATGCCGGTGGGCATCGACGAGTTGCTGGAGCGGGTGCGCGAGGGGTACGCGCGGATCGAACCGCAGGAGGCGTACGAGGCCGCCCGGGCCGGCGAGGCGCTCCTCGTGGACATCCGGTACGCGGCCCTGCGGGAGCGGGACGGCGTGATCCCCGGCGCCCTGATCGTGGAACGCAACGAACTGGAGTGGCGCCTCGACCCCCACGGCAGCCACCGCCTTCCCGAGGCCACGAGCCACGAACTGCGCGTTGTGGTGGTCTGCAACGAGGGTTACGCGTCGAGCCTCGCGGTGGAGTCCCTGCACCGCCTGGGGCTGCACCGCGCGACGGACCTGGAGGGCGGGTTCCAGGCTTGGCGGGGTGCGGGGCTTCCGGTGACCGCGAACTCGTGAGGCTGGGCGCGGGGCGTGCGCGTGTGCGTGTGCGTGTCACCAACGTCCCGGGACGGCACGCCCTGTCCCCGCGAGGCCCCTCAGAACCCTTCCTCGCCCAGGAATTCCGTGTCCTCCCCCTCCTCCTCCAGGGCCTGCCTGACCACCCGCAAGGCCATCCCCTCGGGATAGCCCTTCCGCGCCAGCATCCCCGCCAGCCGGCGGAGGCGCTTGTCGCGCTCGAGGCCGCGTGTGGAGCGCAGCTTGCGGGCGACGAGTTCGCGCGCGGTCGTCTCCTCCTGCTCGGAGTCGAGCTGGGCGACGGCCGCGTCGATCAGCGTGGAGTCGACCCCCTTGGTCCGCAGCTCCTGCGCCAGCGCCCGCCGGGCCAGCCCTCGGCCGTGGTGCCGGGACTCCACCCAGGCGTCCGCGAAGGCACTGTCGTTGATCAGCCCGACCTCCTCGAACCGCGACAGCACCTCCTCGGCCACGTCGTCCGGGATCTCCCGCTTGCGCAGGGCGTCCGCGAGTTGCTTTCGCGTGCGCGGGGTCCCGGTGAGCAGGCGCAGGCAGATCGCCCGTGCCCGCTCAGCCGGGTCCCCTGGGGACTCCTCCTGCTCGGCCCTCGACAAGGAGGAGGTGCCCCCGTCCTCGGCGGACGGCTCGGCGAAGCCACGTCGACGTCGCCCGCGCGCCCGCCGTGAGCCGGCCTCGCCGCGCCCCCCGCGAGGCCGACCACCACCGCTCGCACCCGCACCGGCGCGCGAGCCGCCGTCCGGCCGGCCGTCACCGCGCCCGATCCCAGCACTCGACCCGCCGTCCGGCAACCAGTCGTCACCGTGCCCGGCCCGAGCACTCGACACGCCGTCCGGCAGCCAACCGTCACCGTGCCCGACCCCAGCACTCGACCCGCCGTCCGGCCAGCCCTCGCCGCGCCCGGCCCCGGCAAAGCCCCCCTCGTCCGCGCTCCCCGGATCCGGCTCTCGCGGGATGCCGGGGTATGCGTACTCGGCCCACTCGGTTCGCCGTGTCACGGGTCAGCTCTTGGCAGCCGCGGCCTTGGTCTTGGCCGTCTTGGTCGCCGCCGGGGCCGGGGCCGCCTTGGCCGGGTCGTCCGCGGGAGTGGAGACCGCGGCGTCCGTGCCCGGCTCGGCCGCAGGCTCCTCCGGCCGCACGCCCACGCCCAGCTTCTCCTTGATCTTCTTCTCGATCTCGTTGGCCAGGTCGGGGTTGTCCTTCAGGAAGTTGCGCGCGTTCTCCTTGCCCTGGCCGAGCTGGTCGCCCTCGTACGTGTACCAGGCGCCGGCCTTGCGGACGAAGCCGTGCTCCACGCCCATGTCGATCAGGCCGCCCTCGCGGCTGATGCCCTGGCCGTAGAGGATGTCGAACTCGGCCTGCTTGAAGGGCGGCGCGACCTTGTTCTTGACGACCTTGCAGCGGGTGCGGTTGCCGACCGCCTCCGTGCCGTCCTTCAGGGTCTCGATGCGGCGGATGTCGATGCGCACCGAGGCGTAGAACTTCAGCGCCCGGCCACCGGTCGTGGTCTCTGGAGAGCCGAACATCACACCGATCTTCTCGCGGAGCTGGTTGATGAAGATCGCGGTGGTCTTGGACTGGTTGAGCGCGCTGGTGATCTTCCGCAGGGCCTGGCTCATCAGGCGGGCCTGCAGACCCACGTGGCTGTCGCCCATCTCGCCCTCGATCTCAGCGCGCGGGACGAGCGCGGCGACGGAGTCGATGACGATGAGGTCGAGGGCACCGGAGCGGACCAGCATGTCCACGATCTCCAGGGCCTGCTCGCCGTTGTCCGGCTGGGACAGGATCAGGTTGTCGATGTCGACGCCGAGCTTCTTCGCGTACTCGGGGTCGAGGGCGTGCTCCGCGTCCACGAAGGCGACCTGTCCGCCGGCCTTCTGAGCGTTCGCCACCGCGTGCAGGGTCAGGGTCGTCTTACCGGAGGACTCCGGGCCGTAGATCTCCACGACACGGCCGCGCGGCAGCCCGCCGACGCCGAGGGCCACGTCGAGCGCGGTCGACCCGGTCGGGATGACCTCGATGGGCTCCTTCGCCCGCTCGCCCATGCGCATGACCGCGCCCTTGCCGAATTGCCGTTCAATCTGCGCGAGGGCGGCGTCGAGTGCCTTCTCGCGGTCGGTACCTGCCATGGGTTCCACCCGGTTTGCTTGAGTCGATCGCTTCACGCCAAAGACGCTAACGCCTGCCACTGACAATGCGCCCCGACGCCGGTCCGGCCTGTGGATAACTCGGGCACTTCTCCATCAAATCCCTGTGGAAAACCCGTCGAGAGCCTCACCGGAGCCTCCATAAGAATGGATGTTCGATTTTGGTGTCAAGCTCACCACACGGCACTTCCGAGACTACGACCGCGCACCGACACCAGTCCCCGATTCCCGCACCACCGCCCGAACTCCGCCCTGCTTCCCCCGTCGTACGACAGGTGTCTCCGGCCGTACGACGACCGCACCGGACCGCCTCCGCCAGGCTCCGGGCACGGAACCCCCCACGCCGCCGACGCAGATCACCACCCACGCCGCCGGCCGCGCCCCGTCTCCGGGAACCGCCGTCTCTCGCCTCTGCCACGCGACCGCGCTCCTCCTGATCGCCTCCGGGCTGGCGCACCTGGTGGTGTTCGCGGTCGACGGCGGCCCGTGGGTCGGGCCCGTCTCCTGGCGCAAGCCGGTGACCTTCGGGCTGTCTTTCGGGGTGACGCTGATGGCGGTCACCTGGGTCACGTCGTATCTGCGGATCGCGCCGAAGGTCCGTGCCGTGCTGCTCGTCCTGTTCGCCGCCGACTGTGTGGTGGAGGTCGGCGGCATCACCCTTCAGGCATGGCGTCGGGTGCCCTCGCACCTCGACATGGAGACGCCCTTCGACACTGTGGTGTCGATGACGCTCGCGGTGGGCGGCGGCGTCCTGGTGGTCCTGCTCACCGTCTTCGCGATCGCGTCGTTCCGGCACCGGCCTTCGGGTCCGGTGGGCATGGCCCTCGCCGTGCGGTCCGGGTTCGCCGTCCTGCTCGTCGCGCTGGTCTCGGGCGCGGCGATGATCGTGCGCGGCGTGATCCTCGTCCGGACCGGCGACCAAGAGGCGGCGTACCGCTCAACGGCCCCGCTGAAGCCGCTTCACGGGGTCAGTCTGCACGCGGTACTGGTCCTGCCCGCGCTGGTCTGGCTGCTCTCCCGCACCCCGTGGAGCGAGCAGGTCCGCGGCCGGATCGTCGGGGTGGCGGTCGGCTGCTATGGGGCGGCGGTCGCCGGCGCCACGGTGTGGGCCGTGCTCACGCACTGGCTGACGGCCGCAGCAAGCCCCCTTACTGGCGGCGAGCAAGCCCCTTCTGACGCCCGAGCAGGCCCCTTATGAACGCCCCTCCGCGGAGCCTTGCCCCGACTCCACCGACTCTCCTGGCCGCCCCGGCTGCCTCGCCGAGCCTTCGACCGATCCCCCGTGCTCCCCCTGCTCCCCAGACTCCGCCGCCCGCAGCCGCCCCCATATTCGCCCCGCGCTGGTAACGAGCCCCCTCCCCGGTGCTCGTCTCCGATGGCCGTGCACCCGAGGGTCGTCCGTGACGTCGTACCGCTTCACATATGCCCCGAGGAACGCCTGGAGCGTGGCGACCGCCGGGATGGCGATCAGCGCGCCGACCGCTCCGAGCAGGGCCGTGCCCGCGACGACCGACCCGAAGGCGACGGCGGGGTGGATGTCGACGGTCTTGGCGGTCAGCTTGGGCTGCAGCACGTAGTTCTCGAACTGCTGGTAGATCACGACGAAGATCAGCACCCACAGCGCGAACCAGGGATCGACCGTGAAGGCGATCAGCATGGGCAGGGCACCGGCGAGATAGGTGCCGATGGTGGGGATGAACTGCGACACGAGCCCCACCCAGACGGCCAGCACGGGCGCGTACGGCACACCCAGGACTTCCAGCAATATGTAGTGCGCCACTCCCGAGACGAGCGCCATCAGTCCGCGCGAGTACAGATAGCCGCCGGTCTTGTTGACGGCGATCTCCCACGCGCGCAGCACCTCGGCCTGCCGGGCGGGCGGCAGCACGGAGCACAGGGCGCGGCGCAGCCTCGGGCCGTCGGCGGCGAAGTAGAACGCGAACAGGGTGATCGTCAGCAGCTGGAACAGGCCCCCGAGGACCTGCGCGGACACGTCCAGGACGCCGGTGGCGCTGTTCTGAACGTAGTTGCGCAGCCAGTCGGAGCGGAGCAGGCCCTCCTGGATGTCCACGCGTCTCAGGTCGGTCTTGAAGTGGGCGTTGATCCAGTTGATGACGGAGTCGAGGTAGTCCGGGAAGCCCTCGACCATCGTGATGATCTGTCCCGCGAGCATCGAGCCGAGCAGCGTGACGAAACCCGCGGACGCGATCATCACGGCCAGGAAGACCAGGCCGGTGCCCAGCCCCCGGCGCATTCCGCGCGAGGCCATCCAGCTCACGGCGGGCTCGATGGCGAGGGCCAGGAAGAACGCGATCAGGATGTTGATCAGCAGGCCGGTGAGCTGGTGGAAGGCCCAACTGCCCAGCTGGAACACGGCGACCAGGGCCAGCGCCAGCACCATGGCACGCGGCAGCCAGCGCGGCATGTGCCTGCCGGCCGCGACGGCGCCACCGGCGGGAGGCCGGGTGGGCGGCGTCGTGCCGGAGGGGGATGCGTGCGGGGCTGCCTGCCCGGTCTCGTCTGCCACGCTGCAAGTCTCACCCATGGCACCGACAATCGGGTGACGTCCTGCGATCTTCGTGGGTCAGCGCTTTTCCTGTGGCACGTTCATGACCGTACAGACCACGCGCCACACGTCCTTGGCCTCCCAGCCGGCGTCGAGCGCCTGGTACACGGTGCGTTGGCCGAGCTCCGACATCACATGATCGCGCGCGAAGGTGTCGGCGTAACCCGAACCGAAGTGCTCCGCCATCCGCTCCCAGAAGACCGTCAACCTCATGACACCAGTATCCCGCCCCTGAGTGTGGGCCCGAGCCGGGAGCGCATGCCGAGACCGCTTTCCGTCCTACGGTCTGAGCCATGGCCGAAACAGGAGCTTCACCACTCCCCCCGACGCCCCCGGCGCACTCCCCGTTGTTCCGCGCCGAGCAGTTCGTCTGGCTCACCGCGCGCGTGCTGGAGCAGCGCCTCTTCGCGTACCACTTCCTCCACGGCAACGCCGACCCGGTGGAGACGGCACTGGACGCCTACCGCAACCAGGACGGCGGATACGGCCACGCCCTGGAGCCCGATCTGCGCGGTCCGGTGAGCCAGCCGCTGCACACCGCGCACGCCCTGCGTGTGTTGGACTCCATCGGGCGCTGCGGCGGCCAGCGCGTGGAGCGCGTATGCCGCTATCTGACATCCGTCTCCACGCCGGACGGCGCGCTGCCGGCGATCCATCCCAGCCAACGCGGCTATCCGACCGCGCCCTTCGTCCCGGTCGTCGACGACCCGCCCAGCGAACTCCTCGCCACCGGACCGGTGGTGGGCCTGTTGCACCGCAACGAGGTGTGGCACGCCTGGCTGTTCCGGGCCACGGATTTCTGCTGGCAGGCGGTCGAGTCCCTGGAGAAGTCCCATCCCTACGAGATCCAGGCGGCCGTGGCCTTCCTGGACTCCGCACCCGACCGCCCGCGCGCGGAGGCGGCCGCCGACCGCCTGGGCCGCCTCGTCCGCGAACACCGCCTCGCCGCCCTCGACCCCGACCGCCTGGACGACTACCCCGTTGCCCCCGGCTACGCCCCGGACGAGCACCACTTCCCGCACGACTACGCCAGGACACCGCACTCCCTCGCGCGCGTGTGGTTCACCGACGACGAGATGGCACGTTCCCTGGACTTCCTGGCGAGCGAACAACAGGAGGACGGCGGCTGGCCGATCCGCTGGCGCCAGTGGGCGCCGGCCCCCGCCCTGGAGGCACGCCCCCTGGTGACGATCGCGGCCCTGCACACCCTCAGGTCCTACGCCCGACCCATCGGCTGACCCCGCACCTCACGCGCCCATCGCCCGCACCCCCGCCGTCACGACCACAGCCGCCGCGACGACCAGCAGAAAGGGAGCACGCAGAAACAACGCCACGGCGGCCGCGGCAACCCCGGCGGCCCGCGCGTCCAGCACCAGCGTCCGCCCGTCGGCGAACGTCTGCTGGGCGGTGAGGGCGGCGAGCAGGGCGACGGGAAGCAATGCGGCCAGCCGCTTGACGAGGGGCCGCTCCAGCACGCCGCCCGGCACCAGCAGCCCGGCAAGCTTGACTGCGTAACAGCCGACGACTGTGACACCGATCGCGATCCAAACGTTCAACGATCCCCCTCCTGTCCCTCGCGGCGCCCCCGCACCCACAGCACGACCGGCGCCGCGAGCGCGGCCACCAGCACCGGCAAACCAGCCGGCAACACCGGCAGCAGCCCCAGCCCCAGAATCACCGCGAGCGCGGCGACAGCCCGCTCGGTCCCACTCCGCAGCATCGGCGCCAGCAAGGCCAGAAACACCGCGGGCCCGGCCGCATCAAGCCCCCAAGCAGCCGTATCGCCGATGGCCTCCGCCCCCAGCGCCCCGAGCAACGTGGTCAGATTCCACAGCACGTACAGACTGAGCCCGGTCACCACGAACCCGATCCGGGCACTGCGCCGCGTGGGCTGCGCCAACGCGACCGCCGCCGTCTCGTCGATCACCCACTGTGCGGCGAACGGACGCACCGCGCGCGGGAGAGCGAGTAGCTGCGACAGCCGCAGCCCGTAGAAGGCGTTGCGCACACCGAGGAAGAAGGCGCCCGCGGCCGCCGTGAAAGGATTCCCGCCTGCGGCGAGCGCCCCCACCAGCGCGAACTGGGACGCCCCGGTGAACACCAACAAACTGAGCGCGCACGTCTGCCACAAGCTGAGCCCACTGCCCGCCGAGGTCACCCCGAAGGCGAACCCCGACAGTCCTACGGCGACCCCGACGCCGAGCGCGTCCCGTACGACGGCGGCATCCGGTCTTCCATCGGCCCGTATGTCTGCGAAAGCTGTCTGTTCTGCCACGCCTCGGACGGTAGGCGAGGTCACCGAGCCAGGTCTTGTACGTTCTTGCGCTCCCGCTGGTACGCCCCCGGCGGCACCCCCACGATCCGGCTGAAGTGCCGGTTCAGATGCGGCTGGTCGGTGAACCCCACCATCGCGGCGGCCTCCGCGGGCGCCGTACCCGCATCCAGCAGCCGCCGTGCCCGCCGCACCCGGGCATCGGTCAGCCAGGCATGAGGCGGCATACCGTACGACTCCCGGAAAGCACGCAACAACGCGAACGGACTGGTCCCCAGCTCCCCCGCAAGCCTCTCCAGACTCGGCGGCTCGACCATCCGCGCCTCCAGCACCTCACGTGCCCGTGCGGCCACCCGAGTGCCAGCGGTCCGCACTTCACGCCGCGGCAAAGCCCCACCGTTCACCCGCAGCAACCGTGTCACCACAACACGCAGCAGCGTGTCTGCGGCCAGGGCATTTCCCTCCTCCGCAGCACGCAGTACCCGATGCACCAATCCAACCCCGTAGGGATCTTCAAAAACAGGCTGCACGAACCCGGGCGTCCCACGTATCACCGACGTCTCGGCAGCGATCTCCGTCACCACCTCCAGCGAGGGATAAACAGCCCCATACCGCCACCCCTCCGGCACCCCGGCGCGCCCGGTATGCGGAGTATCGGGATTGACGAGCGCCAGCGCCCCGGCCCCCGCAGACACATCACCCCCACCGTGATGAAAGACCTCCACCCCGTCCGCGATAGCAGCGATCACAAAACTCTCGTGCGTATGCCGCACAAACGACTTCCGGACATACCGGGCCCGCAACAGATCCACACCGGGCAGCTCCGAGTACTGCCAGTGCCGCGCACGCTCACCCGACCCCATGACCTCATTCTCCGCCACCAGGAACCGGACGCCCCCACGGCGGGGCAGCCGCCCACGGCGGGAAGGGGCCGTGTCGGGGGGTGTCCGCCCGCAGCGGTTGGCGCGTCAACCCGGCTGCGTTGGTAAGTGACCGATTCCGCGCCGTTCCGAGGACGGACACCCCCGACACGGCCCCGACGAGGCACGTACGCAGGCGCTACGCGCACCCCCACCGAACCGCAGGCGCGACAGCAACCCCGCACCCACGGCCACAGGCCGCCGCAGGCGCTACAGCAACCCCACAGCCACAGCCCGCCGCAGGCGCGACAGCACCCACGACCCCACAGCCACAGCCCGCCGCAGGCACCCGCACAACCAAACCCGCAGCTCAGCCCCCATTGTCAGTGCCGAGGTGCACGATGGACCCATGGCGAGCTCCACACACCGAGCCCTGGACGGCTTCTCCCCCGCGACCCGCGGCTGGTTCACGGGGGCCTTCTCCGCGCCCACCGCAGCCCAGGCGGGCGCGTGGCAGGCCATCCGCGAGGGCTCGGACGTCCTGGTCGTCGCCCCCACCGGCTCGGGCAAAACCCTGGCCGCCTTCCTCGCCGCCCTGGACCAGCTCACCTCCACCCCCACCCCGCCGACCCCAAGAAGCGCTGCCGAGTCCTCTACGTCTCCCCCCTCAAGGCCCTCGCCGTAGACGTAGAGCGCAACCTCCGCAGCCCCCTCACCGGCATCCGCCAGGAATCCGTCCGCCTGGGCCTGCCCGAGCCCGACGTCAAGGTCGGCATCCGCTCCGGCGACACCCCGGCCACAGAGCGCCGAGCCCTGTCCACCCGCCCCCCGGACATTCTGATCACCACCCCGAGTCCCTGTTCCTCATGCTGACGTCGGCCACCCGCGAGGCCCTCACCGGCGTGGAGACCGTCATCCTCGACGAGGTGCACGCCGTCGCCGGCACCAAGCGCGGCGCCCACCTCGCCCTCTCCCTGGAGCGCCTCGACGAGCTCCTGCCGAAGCCGGCCCGCCGCATCGGCCTCTCCGCCACCGTCCGCCCGGTCGACGAGGTCGCCCGCTTCCTCTCCCCCGCCGCAAGGTGGAGATCGTCCAGCCGAAGTCGGGCAAGGAGTTCGACCTCTCGGTCGTGGTCCCGGTCGAGGACATGAGCGAACTGGGCGGCTCCCCGGCCACCGACGCCGGCCCCGGCGGCGGCCCCGACGGCGGCGACCGCCCGTCCATCTGGCCGCACGTCGAGGAGCGCATCGCCGACCTCGTCCAGGCCCACCGCTCCACCATCGTCTTCGCCAACTCCCGCCGCCTCGCGGAGCGCCTCTGCAACCGCCTCAACGAGATCGCGTACGAACGAGCGACCGGCGAGCCCCTTGACGAACACCACGCCCCGGCCGAGCTCATGGGCGGCTCCGGCGCCGCCCAGGGCGCCCCGCCCGTCATCGCCCGCGCCCACCACGGCTCGGTCTCCAAGGAACAGCGCGCCCTCGTCGAAGAAGATCTCAAAGCCGGCCGCCTCCCCGCCGTGGTCGCCACCTCCAGCCTCGAACTCGGCATTGACATGGGAGCGGTCGACCTCGTCGTCCAGGTCGAATCCCCACCCTCCGTCGCCTCCGGTCTCCAGCGCGTCGGCCGCGCGGGCCACCAGGTCGGCGCGGTCTCCACGGGCGTGGTCTTCCCGAAGTACCGCGGCGACCTCGTCCAGGCGGCGGTGGTCACCGAACGCATGCGCACCGGCGCCATCGAGTCCCTCAAAGTCCCCGCCAACCCCTTGGACGTCCTGGCCCAACAACTCGTCGCGATGACGGCGATGGACACCTGGCAGGTGGACGACCTGCTCGCCGCGGTCCGCCGAGCCGCCCCCTTCGCCTCCCTCCCCGAATCCGCCTTCACGGCGGTCCTCGACATGCTCGCCGGCCGCTACCCGTCCGACGCGTTCGCGGAGCTGCGCCCGCGCGTTGTGTGGGACCGCGTCACCGGCGCGGTCACCGGCCGCCCCGGCGCGCAACGCCTCGCCGTCACCTCCGGCGGCACGATCCCCGACCGCGGCCTGTTCGGCGTCTTCCTGGCCGGCGCCGACCCCAAGAAGGGCGGCGGCCGGGTCGGCGAGCTCGACGAGGAGATGGTCTACGAGTCCCGCGTCGGGGACGTCTTCACGCTCGGCACCAGCTCCTGGCGCATCGAGGACATCACCCGGGACCGGGTCCTCGTCTCCCCCGCCCCGGGAGTCCCGGGCCGCCTCCCCTTCTGGAAGGGCGACCAGCTGGGCCGCCCGCTGGAACTGGGGCGCGCGGTGGGCGCGTTCCTGCGCGAGGTCGGCTCCCTCGGCAAGGAGGACGCCCGCCTCCGCCTGCTCGCCGCGGGCCTCGACGCCTGGGCCGCCGACAACGTGCTGTCCTACCTCGACGAACAACGCGAGGCGTGCGGCCACGTCCCCGACGACCGCACCATCGTCGTGGAACGCTTCCGCGACGAACTCGGCGATTGGCGCGTCGTCGTCCACTCCCCCTTCGGCGCCCAGGTGCACGCCCCCTGGGCGCTCGCGCTCGGCGCCCGCCTGTCCGAGCGGTACGGCATGGACGCCCAGGTCATGCATGCCGACGACGGCATCGTGCTGCGCCTGCCCGACGCCGACCTCATGAGCCTGGACCTGCTGGACCAGGAGCCGATGAAGCTGGGCACGGAGTACGACGCCGAGCAGGCCCCCGTCGGCGCCACGGACGTCGTCTTCGACAAGGGCGAGGTCGATCAGGTCGTCACCGACCAGGTCGGCGGCTCGGCCCTGTTCGCGTCCCGCTTCCGCGAATGCGCCGCCCGCGCGCTGCTGCTGCCCCGCCGCAACCCGGGCAAACGCACGCCCCTGTGGCAGCAGCGCCAGCGCGCCTCCCAACTGCTCCAGGTGGCGGGCGAGTTCGGATCGTTCCCGATCATCCTGGAGGCGGTTCGCGAATGCCTCCAGGACGTCTTCGACGTCCCCGGCCTCGTGGAGCTGATGGGCGACCTGGAGTCCCGCAAGGTCCGCCTGGTCGAGGTCACCACCCCCGAGCCGTCCCCCTTCGCACGCTCCCTCCTCTTCGGGTACGTCGCCCAGTTCCTGTACGAGGGAGACTCGCCGCTCGCCGAGCGCCGCGCCGCCGCCCTGTCGCTGGACTCGCGCCTGCTCGCCGAGTTGCTCGGCCAGGCGGAGCTGCGCGAGTTGCTCGACGCGGAGGTGCTCACCGAGCTGGAGCGGGAGCTGCAGTGGCTCACCGAGGACCGTCCGGTCAAGGACGCCGAAGGCGTCGCCGACCTGCTCCGCCTCCTCGGCCCGCTCACCGCCGCCGAGCTGGCCGAGCGCGGCGCCGAGCCACAGTGGGCCCCAGAGCTGGCCGGGCAACGGCGCGCGATCAAGGTCCGTATCGCCGGCGCCGACCACTGGGCGGCGATCGAGGACGCGGGCCGTCTGCGCGACGCGCTCGGCACGGCCCTGCCGGTCGGCGTCCCGGAAGCCTTCATGGAACCGGTCAAGGACCCGCTGGGTGACCTCCTCGCGCGCTACGCCCGCACCCACGGCCCCTTCACCTCGGCCACGGCCGCCGCCCGCTTCGGCCTGGGCGTCGCGGTCACCGACGGCGCCCTGCAGCGGCTCGCCGCGTCCGGGAGGGTCGTACAGGGCGAGTTCCACCCGGCCGGCATCGGCCAGGAGTGGTGCGACGCGGCAGTCCTGCGCCGGCTGCGCCGCCGTTCCCTGGCCGCCCTGCGGCACGAACTGGAGCCGGTCCCACCGGCCGCGCTGGCCCAGTTCCTCCCGCAGTGGCAGCACATCGGCCGCGGCCACGCGCTGCGGGGGATCGACGGACTGGTGCGCGCCATCGAGCAGTTGCAGGGCGCCTCGGTGCCCGCCTCCGCCCTGGAGAAGCTCGTCCTGCCGTCCCGCGTCACCAACTACACCCCGGGGATGCTCGACGAGCTCACGGCCGCCGGCGAGGTGGTGTGGGCCGGAGCGGGCGCCCTCCCCGGCAAGGACGGCTGGGTTTCCCTGTACATGGCGGACGCGGCCCCCCTGCTGCTGCCGCCTCCGCACCCCTTGGAGCTGACGGCCCTCCACGAATCCGTCCTGTCCGCCCTCTCCGGGGGCTACGGACTGTTCTTCCGCCAGATCGCCGACCAGGTCCGCGCCACCACGCACCCCGAGGTCACCGACCCCCAACTGGCCGACGCCATCTGGGACCTGGCCTGGTCCGGCCGGTTGACCAACGACACCCTCGCCCCGCTGCGTTCCCTGCTCGGCTCGGGCCGCACGGCGGGCTCCACAGCCCACCGCGCGAAGCGAACGATCCCGCGCGGCCGCTACGGCTCACTGACCGCCGCCGCCCGTACGGCGTCCCGCAGCGGCCCGCCCACGGTCGCCGGCCGCTGGTCCTTGCTCCCCGCCCACGAGCCCGACCCCACCGTCCGCGCCCACGCCCTGGCCCGCACACTCCTCGACCGGCACGGCGTGGTGACCCGGGGAGCGGTCGCGGCGGAGGGCGTCGAGGGCGGGTTCTCGGCGACGTACCGCATCCTGTCCGTCTTCGAGGAGAGTGGACAGGCCCGGCGCGGCTATGTGGTGGAGGGTCTGGGCGCCGCCCAGTTCGCGATGGACGGTGCCGTCGACCGCCTCCGAGCCGTGGCCAACGCCCGCGACCGGGGCGACGGCCTACCGGACCCGGACTTCGGCAACGGCACCGGCTCCCCCTCCACAAGCGGGCCCTTCGGCAACGGCACCCCCGGCTCACCCGACGGCTTCTTCACCCCCGCCGACGCCCTCGGCCCGTTCGACGACCACGCCTACCGGGACGACGAGGCGTACAACGACGCCGACGGCGATGCCCCGCTCGCACACCCCACCCCGGGCGAGTACGTGTCCCCAAAGGACTACGCTCCCCAGACACCCACCTGGCAGAACGGCGGCCGCACCCCGTACGACACGGGTAGCCCGGCCCGCCGGAACCGCCCCACCCCGGCCTCCCGCGCCGTCGTTCTCGCCGCCGCCGACCCGGCGAACGCGTACGGCGCCGCCCTGCCCTGGCCCGAACCTCCGACCGGCGCCAGCCACAAGCCGGGCCGCAAGGCGGGCTCTCTGGTCGTCCTGGTCGACGGCGAACCGACCCTCTACATGGAACGCGGCGGCAAGACCCTGCTGGCCTGGCCCAGCGCCCCGGACACCGCACCCACCGACGACACACGCCTGGACGCCGCCGCCGAGGCCCTCGCCGCAGCCGCCCGCGCGGGCTCCCTGGGCACGGTCACCGTGGAACGCATCAACGGCACCGCCGCGCTGACGTCCCCCATAGGCACGCTCCTGGAATCAGCGGGCTTCATCGCAACACCCAGAGGCCTGCGCCTTCGGGCGTGAGCCCACAACCACGAAGACCGGAGCCGACCAGCCCACCCCAGAGCCCCAGCCCCAAGAGACCCCAAAGACCCCAGAGACCACCCCTGAGAATCCACGCCCAGAACATGCCACCCTGAACCCATGCCCGAAGGAGACACTGTCTGGCAAGCCGCGAGGCGCCTGCACACCGCCCTCGCCGGCAGGATCCTGACCCGCTCCGACCTCCGCGTCCCGAAATACGCGACAGCCGACCTCACCGGCCGCACGGTCCTTGACGTCACCCCTCGCGGCAAACACATCCTCACCCGCATAGAAGGCGGCCTGACCCTCCACTCGCATCTCATGATGGACGGTTCCTGGAAGGTCTACGCGACCGGCGCGCGCTGGACCGGCGGCCCCGCGCACCAGATCCGCGCCATCCTCGGCAACCCCGACCACACCGCCGTCGGCTACCGGCTCCCCGTCCTCGACCTCCTCCGCACCACCGACGAGGAGCGAGTCGTCGGCCACCTCGGCCCCGACCTCCTGGGACCGGACTGGGACCCGGACCAGGCCCTGGCCAACCTGCTCGGCGACCCCACCCGCCCCCTCGGCGAGGCCCTCCTGGACCAGCGCAATCTCGCCGGCATCGGCAACGTCTACAAGAGCGAGCTCTGTTTCCTGCTCGGCGCCACCCCCTGGCTCCCGGTCGGCGCCCTCCCCGCCGACCGTGCGGCCAAGCTGCCGCCGCTGGCGAAGAGGCTCCTGGAGGCCAACCGCGACCGCCCGGTCCGCAGTACGACAGGCCGCCGCGGCCAGGATCTGTTCGTGTACGGCCGCGCGCCCCGCCCCTGCCTGCGCTGCCACACCTCCATCCGCGTCGCCGACCAGGGCGACGGCTCCCGCGAGCGCCCCACCTACTGGTGCCCGCGCTGCCAGACCGGCCCGGCACCCACGCCCGGCACCCCACACACCGGCGAAATCCAACGCCGCCCAACTAATTGACGACCCGTCAGAAATCCTCGTACCGTCCCTACATGGCCGTACAGGCATACGACCTCACCGGACGCACCGCCTTCGTCACCGGCGCCGCCGGTGGCATCGGCCGCGCCTCGGCGGTCCTGCTCGCCCAGGCCGGCGCCATCGTGCACTGCGCGGACCGCGACACCCACGGCCTGCACGAGACGGCCACGCTCATCAAGGACCGGGGCGGCACCGCCCACACCCACCACCTCGACGTCACCGACCGCGCCCAGGTCAGACAGGCCGTCGAGTCCTGCGAACGCCTCGACGTGCTGGCCGCGATCGCCGGGATCATGCACAGCAGCCCGGTCCTGGAGACCCGCGACGAGGACCTCGACCGGGTACTGAACGTCAACTTCAAGGGTGTCCTGTACGCCTGCCAGGAGGCCGTCCGGCTGATGCTCGCCCACGACGTGAAGGGCAGCATCATCACGATGGCGTCCGGCGCCGTCGACACCGGCGGTCCCGGCCTGCTGTGCTACGGCGCGGCCAAGGCGGCCGTCGTGCAGCTGACGAAGACGCTGGCGACCGAGGTGGGCCGGTACGGCATCCGTGTGAACGCGGTAGCGCCGGGCTGGATCCGCACGCCCATGACCGCCCGCCACGACAGCGCGGCCCAGACGCACACAGAGGCGATGATGGCGCGGATGTCCCCGCTGGGCCGGGTCGGGGAACCGGAGGACGTCGCCCACGCGGTCCTGTACCTGGCCTCGGAGGCGTCGGCCTTCACGACGGGCCAGATCCTCCGCCCGAACGGCGGCGTGGCGATGCCCTGGTAGCGGCCCCCCTGACCGCCCGCCACGCCGCCTTCCCGAGCGAGCCCGCCGCACGCCCCCTGGGCACACAGTGCACCGGCAACAGGCTCAGCCCCCACCCCCCGGCCGCGACCACCCCCTCCAGCGCCCCGGCATTGGGCGCCGTCGCCAGTCGCAACACGGCCCACCACCACACCGCGCCGAGCCCCAGTACGGCCCCCAGCGCACTATCCGCCCCGCCATGGCCGTCACCTCCAGCTCGACGCCAGAAAGCCCGTCCTCACGTCCGGGACGACGCTAGTCGCGTGCCCTCCCGCCACGGGAGGGCGCACCAGCGGCACGGGGGCGCACCGCTCACCGACGCCGACGGAAACCGAGGCACCCGGTTCAATCGGGGGCAACTCCGTGCCCCGGGCACCCCCGCCCAGTCAAAACCAACCACACGCCTCCGACACCCCCGGCCACCCGAACACCGAAGTCAACCCAAGGCCTACCGCTCCCCCGAGCGCCCAGGCCAGCCCAAGACCACGCGCTCACCCGTACACCCAGGCCAACCCAAGACCACGCCCTCACCCGAGCCCGCAGGTCGCAGGTCGCAGGTCGCAGGTCGCAGAGGCGACCTCACCACCCAGGCACGAGGCACCCCGCACCCACCAGCGCCCACCTCCCTCCGGCAACCCCAGGCACCCAGGCAACCCCCAGCTCAGTCGTTCTCGGCCTGGAACATCCAGTGATGCTTCTCCAGATCCGCGGTGATCCCGATCAGGATGTCCTGCGAGACCGGATCGGCCTCCGCAGTCGCCGCCACACGCTCACGCATCCGCCCGATCACCACCCCCAGCGCGTCCACGAGCGCCCCGATCGCCTCCGCGTCCCTGATCCAGCCGCCGGCCGTCGCCGCGATACCGCTGCCCACGGCCACCGTCGAGGCACGCCCGTCAGGCGGCACGCCCAGCGCCGAGGCGCGCTCGGCGACCGTGTCGGAGTGCGTGCGCGCGCTGGTCACGACCTCGTCGAGCTGAAGGTGCACGGTACGGAAGCGGGGTCCGACCACGTTCCAGTGGATCTGCTTGGCCACGAGGGAGAGGTCGATCAGGTCGACGAGGGCACCCTGCAACGCCTCGGCGACGGTCTTCAGATCGGCGTCCGACAGTGGGCTCTTCACGACGTACATCGCACCTCCGTTGGCTCGCCCGTCCTGTCCCTCCACGATGACCGTGCCACCCAAGACCGGCAAACGCACCCAAAGCGGCAAAAATGGAACGCAAACGTGCCTGAAGAGAGACACCGGAAACGCGAAAACCCCGACCACTCTCCCCCGGGTCTCCCCGGAGAAGCCCCGGCCGGGGCCTCACACATTTCCTCACACATTTCCTCGCACATGACTAGGCACGCGACACAGCACGTGCCTCACACGCGAGACTCAGCTCACGCGGCGACCACATCCACCGCCTCGGAGGGCGCCTTGATGGTCACCCGTTCCGGTGGCACACCGGCCACCGACACGGAACCCAGCATCGGACGAACCGGCGTGGGCACAGGCTCACTGGGGGTGGCCGCTGCAGACTGGGCCAGCTCGGCGAGGGCGAGCTCGTCGCTCACTTCCCGCATGAGCTCGGACATCCGTACGTCCAGCGCGTCGCAGATGGCGGAGAGCAGCTCGGAGGAAGCCTCCTTCTGCCCCCGCTCCACCTCGGAGAGATAGCCGAGTGAGACTCGGGCGGACGAGGAGACTTCGCGCAGAGTACGGCCCTGGCGCTGGCGCTGCCGACGCAGCACGTCACCCAGCAGGCGACGGAGCAGAATCATCGGTGGCTCCCTCCTCGGACCGCGTAGCCGCATCCTTCACGCCCCACCGTACCGCCTTGCGCTGCGGCCGTGCGGGGAGCGATGTCGTGTTCACTCAGGGCTGCAAACATCAAAACCCCCCGTTCCGTTCCGTATCCTGTGCCCGCTCATTCCCGGTCTGTTCGCTCGCAAGCTCCCTCAGAAGCAGCGCGAGTACGCTCCGTACACTCTCCATACGAATTTCCGCCCGGTGGCCGTTCAACCTCAGGGTCTCCACTTTTCCGCCACCGGCAGAACCGGAAGCCGGTCCGAACGGCCCGTCCAGGGCGACGAACACGGTCCCGACGGGCTGTCCGTCCTGGGGTTCCGGACCGGCGACACCGGTCGTCGCGAGGCCCCAGTCGGCGCCCAGCGCCTTCCGCACGCCCGCCGCCATCTGGGCCGCGACCTGCGGATCCACTGCTCCACGCTGAGCCAGCAGGGTGGCGTCGACGCCGAGCAGTTCGTGCTTGAGCTCGGTCGCGTACGCCGTCACCGATCCCCGGAAGGCCTTGGACGCCCCCGGAACCGCGGTCAGCTCCGCCGCGACCAGCCCGCCCGTCAGCGACTCTGCCACGGCGACGGTCTCGCCTCTCACCGTGAGTAGTCGCACCACCTCGGTGGCCGGGGAACTCACGCTTCCGTCTCCTCCAACGCGGCCTTGCGCTCGGCAATTCCCTGCCGACGCAGCACAATGGCCTGTCTCACATAGTCGAGTCCGGTCGCCACGGTCAGCACGACCGCCGCGGCCATCACCCAGAACCGCAGGGTGGCCAGCCATCCCGTGAGTGCCAGGACGTACATGCCGACGGCCACGCCTTGGGTGAGGGTCTTCAGCTTTCCACCACGGCTGGCGGGAATGACGCCGTAGCGAATGACCAGAAAACGCAGCAGTGTGATCCCGAGTTCCCGCCCGAGGATCACCGCCGTGACCCACCACGGCAGATCGCCCAGCGCCGACAGACAGATCAGCGCCGCGCCCATGATCGCCTTGTCGGCGATGGGGTCGGCGATCTTCCCGAAGTCGGTGACGAGGTTGTACGTGCGCGCCAGATGGCCGTCGAACAGGTCCGTGATCATGGCGATGGCGAAGGCCGCCCAGGCGAGCGAGCGCCACGCCGGGTCGTATCCGCCGTCGGCCAGCATCAGGGCGACGAAGCCGGGGACCAGGACCAGCCGGAGCATGGTCAGGAGGTTGGCGACGTTCCAGACGCTGGCCTGGTTCACGGCCGCGGCCGCGATCTTCCCGCCACGCGCCGGTTTCACACCCATCTGCGCACCGGAATCACCCGCCCCGGAGACACCACCACCGACCCCCGAAGCACCCGCCCCGGAGACACCGGCACCGGCACCGGCACCGGCCCCGGACGCCGTCACGCCAGTAGCACCCGCCCCCACGGCACCCGCGGCACCGGACACACCCCCACCCTTGGAGGAGCCCTTCTTCAGGGACGCCCTCTTCGAGGAGCCCCCTTTCGAGGCCGAGGCCGCGCCGTTCGCCTGGGCGGAGCCACCCGCGGCGGACGCCGGTACTCCGGTCATCTGCCCGCCTCCTCACTGCCGGCCCGGCCCTCGGCGCCAACGCTCACGAACGCCAACGGCTCGGCCACCAGGTCGACGCCTTCCGTACCGACCACCTTCGCCTCGACCATACGACCGACGCTCAGTGCCTCGCCGCCCGCGGCGCCGGTGAGCAGCACCTGACCGTCCGTTTCCGGCGCCTGGTGCGCCGCACGCCCGTGGGTACCCTCCTCACCGCCCACCGATTCCACCAGCACGCGCACGGTCTCCCCGACGCGCTCCTCGGCCCGCTGCGAGACGAGTTCCTCCGCGAGCCGCGAGATGTGGGCGAGCCGCTCGGCGACGACATCCTCGTCGAGCTTGTTGTCGTACGTCGCCGCCTCGGTGCCTTCCTCGTCGGAGTAGCCGAAGACGCCGATCGCGTCCAGCCGCGCCCCGTTCAGGAACCTCTCCAGCTCGGCCAGGTCGGCCTCGGTCTCCCCGGGGAAGCCCACGATGAAGTTAGACCGCACGCCCGCCTCGGGCGCCTTGCTCCTGATGGTGTCGAGCAGCTCGAGGAACCGGTCGGTGTCACCGAAGCGCCGCATCGCGCGCAGCACGTCCGGGGCGGAGTGCTGGAAGGACAGGTCGAAGTAGGGCGCGACCTTCGGCGTCGAGGTCAGTACGTCGATCAGGCCCGGCCGCATCTCGGCGGGCTGGAGGTAGCTGACCCGCACCCGCTCGATGCCGTCGACGTCCGCCAGCTCCGGCAGCAGCGACTCCAGCAGCCGGATGTCGCCCAGGTCCTTGCCGTAGGAGGTGTTGTTCTCGGAGACCAGCATGATCTCCTTGACGCCCTGCTCGGCCAGCCACCGCGTCTCGTTCAGCACGTCGCTCGGGCGGCGTGAGATGAAGGAGCCGCGGAAGGACGGGATGGCGCAGAAGGAGCAGCGCCGGTCGCAGCCGGAGGCCAGCTTCACCGAGGCGACGGGGTTGCCGTCCAGCCGGCGCCGCAGCGGGGCGCGCGGGCCGGAGGCCGGGGCGACGCCCTCCGGCAGGTCGGAAGGCGCACCATGACCGGGCAGCGCCACATCGGACGCCGCCTGCCGGTCGGCGGGGCTGATCGGCAGCAGCTTGCGCCGGTCACGCGGGGTGTGCGCGGCGTGGATGCCGCCGTTCAGGATGGTCTGCAGTCGGTCGGAGATGTTCGAGTAGTCGTCGAAGCCGAGCACGCCGTCGGCCTCGGGGAGGGCCTCGGCGAGTTCCTTGCCGTACCGCTCGGCCATGCAGCCCACCGCCACGACGGCCTGGGTTCTGCCATGGCCCTTGAGGTCATTGGCCTCCAGGAGGGCGTCGACGGAGTCCTTCTTGGCGGCGTCGACGAAGCCGCACGTGTTCACGACGGCGACGTCCGCGTCCCCGGCTTCCTCGACGAGCTCCCAGCCGTCCGCCTCCAAGCGGCCTGCGAGCTCCTCCGAGTCCACCTCGTTACGGGCGCAGCCAAGGGTGACGAGTGCGACGGTACGGCGTTCAGGCATGGGCTCAAGACTACTTCGTCCCGCTGACACCCCAAGTCAACGGGGTTGGCCGATCTTGGCCAACCCCGTAACCGAACCCTGCCCCTCGAAAGGCCCGCTCATCCGACCTGCGGATCGCCCTTCGTGTACGTCAGCCGCTCCACGGCACCGGGCTGGAAGTCGTCCTCGATCTTCTTGCCGTTCACGTACAGCTGGATGGCCCCCGCGTCACCCAGCACCAGGTTGATCTTCGAACTGTCCTGGAAGGTCTTGGACTGGCCCTGCTTGAGGAGGCCGTCGAACAGAAGCCGGCCGTTGTGGTCCTTGGCGGAGATCCAGCTGCGGCCGTCGACGGCGCTCACCTGGACGGTGACCTTGTCACGGGGCGCGGCCGCGATGGCGCTCTCGGAGGGGTCGGGTTTGGGGTCGGTGGGCTTGGGGGCGTCGGCGGACGGCGAGGCGGTCTTGCCGGTCGAGGGCTTCGCCCCCTCGGCGACCTGCGTCTTGGAGCCGTCCTCGGAGTCGCCCTTGAAGAGGGTGAAGCCGACGAAACCGATCACGGCGACGATCGCGGCGACCATGGCCGCGGTCCAGTTGGGCCCCCGCCGCTCCGGACGGATGCGCTCGGCCTCGAACAGCGGCGCCGCCGGCGTCGGCGCCGGACGCCCACGCTCGGCGTCGTACTGTGCGAGGAGCGGGGCGGGATCCAGGTGGACGTGCTTGGCCAGGGTCCTGATGTGCCCGCGCGCGTAGACGTCGCCGCCGCAGGGCGCGAAGTCGTCCGCCTCGATGGCGTGCACGATGGCGATGCGGACGCGGGTGGCGGTACTGACGTCATCGACGGTCAGCCCTGCGGCAATACGCGCCTGCTGCAGGGCACGGCCGATGGAGGGGAGGGCTTCCTCGGATACGTCTTCGAACGGACGCTCGTCTTCAGGGGAGTTGCCGATGGACACGGGGGCGCCTTTCGAGCGTGTAGCCACCTGTGCTGGAGGTTCAGTCTAGGGGGGGTGCAAAAGGGTGGGGCAACCCGGCGGAGGGACTTTGTACGCCATCGGAATGGTTGGAGGTCCCGATACCGGGTGTGGTGCTTGACGAATGGTGAGGCGAGTGGTTGTCGCTTCCCTCAACTTGACGTGCGTCGCAGGGAAACGGTTGCTCAATGATCCCTTACGGGTGAGTCACGATCGAACAACCGCCTGCGGCGAGCCGACGATCGTACCCGCATGCCTACCCTTCAGACTCCCCACGGATGACGGCGAGCACGCCATCCAGCTCATCGGGTTTCACAAGAACGTCACGTGCCTTGGACCCCTCGCTGGGCCCGACGATGTTGCGCGACTCCATCAGGTCCATCAGCCGTCCGGCCTTGGCGAAGCCGACGCGCAGCTTGCGTTGGAGCATGGACGTCGACCCGAACTGCGTGGAGACGACCAGCTCGGCCGCCTGGCACAGCAGGTCGAGGTCGTCGCCGATGTCCTCGTCGATCTCCTTCTTCTGCTTGCTGCCGACGGTGACGTCGTCCCGGAAGACCGGCGCCATCTGGTCCTTGCAGTGCTGGACGACGCCGGCGATCTCCTCCTCGGTCACGAACGCGCCCTGCATACGCGTCGGTTTGTTCGCACCCATCGGCAGGAACAGCCCGTCGCCCTTGCCGATCAGCTTCTCGGCACCGGGCTGGTCGAGGATGACCCGCGAGTCCGCCAGCGACGACGTGGCGAACGCCAGCCGCGACGGCACGTTCGCCTTGATCAGACCGGTGACGACGTCGACCGACGGCCGCTGCGTGGCCAGCACCAGGTGGATACCGGCCGCGCGCGCGAGCTGCGTGATGCGCACGATCGCGTCCTCGACGTCCCGCGGCGCCACCATCATCAGGTCGGCGAGCTCGTCGACGATCACCAGCAGGTAGGGGTACGGCTGCAGCTCCCGCTCGCTGCCCTCGGGCGCCGTGACCTTGCCCTCGCGTACAGCACGGTTGAAGTCGTCGATGTGCCGGTAGCCGTACGCCGCCAGGTCGTCGTAGCGGAGGTCCATTTCCCGTACGACCCACTGGAGCGCCTCGGCGGCCCGTTTCGGGTTGGTGATGATCGGCGTGATCAGGTGCGGAATGCCCTCGTAGGCGGTCAGCTCGACGCGCTTGGGGTCGACCAGGATCATCCGGACGTCCTCCGGGGTCGCCCGCATCATGACCGAGGTGATCAGGCAGTTGATGCACGACGACTTACCGGAACCGGTGGCTCCGGCGACGAGCATGTGCGGCATCTTCGCCAGCGAGTGCATGACGTACCCGCCCTCGACGTCCTTGCCGAACGCCACCAGCATCGGGTCGTCGTCCTCGGCGGACTCGGCCAGCCGCAGCACGTCGCCGAGGTTGACCATCTCGCGGTCGGTGTTCGGGATCTCGATGCCGACGGCGGACTTGCCGGGGATGGGGCTGATGATCCGCACGTCGGGGCTGGCGACGGCGTACGCGATGTTCTTGGTGAGGGCGGTGATCCGCTCGACCTTCACGGCGGGCCCGAGCTCGACCTCGTAGCGCGTCACCGTCGGTCCGCGGGTGAAGCCGGTGACCGCGGCATCGACCTTGAACTCGGTGAAGACGTTCGTCAGCGAGGCCACCACGGCGTCGTTGGCGGCGCTGCGCGCCTTGCCCGGCCCCCCGCGCGTGAGGAGGTCGAGGGACGGCAGGGCGTAGGTGATGTCGCCGGACAGCTGGAGCTGCTCGGCGCGCGGCGGCAGGTCGCGCGGCTGTGCGGGCGGTGACTTGGTGAGGTCGGGGACCTCGGTCCCGAGCTTCTCCTGTTTGGCGCGCGCGGCCGGCACCGGCGTCGGGGTCGGGGTGGTCTCCGCGCGGTCGCCCACGCTGACGCCCTGGGTGAGGTCGGCGACGATCGGCGACGGCGGCATGCCGTGCAGCACTGCGCCGTCGAGCGCGGCAGCGGCGGCCGCGGCGACGTCCACGGCGTCCTTCTGCCGCCCCTTCTCGGGCTGGGGCACGGACGAGCGCCCGGGGCGGCCGCGACGCCGGGAGAGGGCCTCCTGCTCCGCGCTGTCGGGGTCGTACGCCTGCGGGGCCTGCCCGCGCCTGCGGGGCCGCGCGGGCAGCGCCTCGCGCCACTGTTCGTCGTAGCGCTCGTCGTCCTCGCTGAGCTCGTCCTCGTACTCCTCGGCGTCACGGACGATGCCGAGCTTCACACCGAGCAGCCGCAGCCGCTGCGGGATGGCGTTGACGGGGGTGGCCGTGACGACCAGCAGCCCGAAGATCGTGAGCAGCACCAGCAGCGGTACGGCGAGCATCTCGCCGAGGGCGTACGTCAGCGGGGTCGCCGCGCCCCAGCCGATGAGGCCGCCGGCGTCCCGTATGGCCTGCATGCCGGCGCTGCGGGCGGGCGAGCCGCAGGCGATGTGGACCTGGCCGAGGACGCCGATGAGGAGCGCGGACAGGCCGATGACGATCCGGCCGTTGGCCTCGGGCTGCTCGGGGTGCCGGATGAAACGCACGGCGATCACCGCGAGCAGGATCGGCACGAGCAGGTCCAGTCGGCCGAAGGCGCCGGTGACCAGGATCTCGACGAGGTCGCCGACGGGACCTCGCAGGTTGGACCAGGTGCCCGCGGCGACGATCAGCGCGAGGGCGAGCAGCAGCAGCGCGATGCCGTCCTTGCGGTGGGCCGGGTCGAGGTTCTTGGCGCCCTGCCCTATGCCCCGGAAGACGGCACCGACGGCGTGCGCCAGGCCGAGCCAGATCGCGCGGACGAGTCGGTAGATGCCCCCGGTCGGGCTCGGCGCCGGCTTGGGTGCGGCCTTCTTCGCCGGGGCCCTCTTGGCGGGCGCCTTCTTCGCGGGGGCCTTCTTCGCGGCGGCCTTCTTCGTCGGAGCCTTCGCCGAAGCGGCAGCCTTCTTGGCGGGCTGCTTCTTGGCTGCGGAGGGACGTGAGGCCATAGGTGTGAGATTACCGGTGGAGTCGACAGCGGACACGTGTGCCTACTGCTTCACCCGTTCGTGTCGCCCTTGTGTGGGCACGGAACTGACGCGGGTTCACGAGCAGGTGACTTGTGCAAGCCCGGCAACACGACGGATCCGTGAACGTACCGGGAAATTCCGGGCGGGCAACTCGGCCCGGTTCGCGCTCAGTTCTGCGACGGCACCGAGGGAGCCCCGCCGGTGCCCGGCTCCAGCGCGTCCAGCGCCCGCCGCAACCCCGTGAGTTTGCGCTCCAGGTGAGCCGCCGTGGCCACCGCCGCCGCGTCCGCGGACTCGTCGTCGAGTTGCTTGGAGAGCGCTTCGGCCTGCTCTTCGACGGCCGCGAGGCGCGCCGACAGCTCGGCGAGCAGCCCGGCGGACTCCTTGCCGCCGACCGCGCCCTTGCCGCCGCCCTCCAACTGGAGCCGCAGCAGCGCGGCCTGCTCGCGCAGCTGGCAGTTCTTCATGTACAGCTCGACGAAAACGGAGACCTTCGCGCGCAGCACCCACGGGTCGAACGGCTTGGAGATGTAGTCCACCGCTCCGGCCGCGTAGCCCCGGAAGGTGTGGTGCGGGCCGTGGTTGATCGCGGTGAGGAAGATGATCGGGATGTCGCGGGTCCGCTCCCGCCGTTTGATGTGCGCGGCGGTTTCGAAACCGTCCATTCCCGGCATCTGGACATCCAGCAGGATGACCGCGAAATCGTCCGTGAGTAGTGCTTTGAGCGCTTCCTCCCCGGACGATGCCCGCACCAGCGTCTGATCGAGCGCAGAGAGGATCGCCTCCAGCGCCAGCAGATTCTCCGGCCGGTCATCGACCAGGAGGATCTTGGCCTTCTGCACCATGGCCCGCCCTCCTCGCCCCGGCAGTGCACCGGGCGCCGCCCCGTGGGACGACTCCGTTGCGCCGCCCATCCTCGTGCCGGTCATCGTAGCCGCACCCCGCCTGTCGCCACACCCTGTCACCGCGATGTCACTGTGCACGTAGCAGAAACGCGGCAGGGGACCAGAAGGTTCCCCGAATCCCGCATTTGTACACGGCTACGCGCACTCTGAGTCAACAACTTCCCATGGACATCTACTGTTCATTCGCCTGCATCCACTGCTCCATCACCGCCAACAGGTGATCGGGGTCGACCGGCTTCGTCACATAGTCGGACGCGCCCGACTCGATCGCCTTCTCCCGGTCGCCCTTCATCGCCTTGGCCGTCAGCGCGATGATCGGCAGCCCGGCGAACTGCGGCATCCGGCGAATCGCAGTGGTCGTGGCATACCCGTCCATCTCGGGCATCATGATGTCCATCAGGACGACCGCCACGTCGTCGTGCTGCTCCAGCACCTCGATGCCCTCACGGCCGTTCTCGGCGTACAGCACCGACAGCCCGTGCTGCTCAAGGACGCTGGTGAGCGCGAAGACGTTGCGGATGTCGTCGTCGACGATCAGTACCTTCTCACCCCCGAACCGGACACCCGCGCGCGGGTGTGCCTCCGCCTCCGTCTCGCCGGCCTGCCACGACTCCTGCGGCAGGGCCCGGTGCTCGGCCATGGGCGTGCTCCTGCGGCGGCGCCGGAAGAGCGCGGCAGCGCCGTTCTGGGTCTCGTGGTACGACTTCACCTCGGCCGGCGTCTCGACCGTCACCTCGGACAGCTCGGGCCACTCGGCGAGTTCCCTGGCCACCGGGGCCGAAGGCGAGGGCTGCTGGTAGCCGTGCGGGGGCAGTTCGCTCGGGTGCAGCGGCAGATACAGCGTGAACGTCGAGCCGCGGCCCGGCTCGCTCTGCGCGTGGATCTCGCCGCCGAGCAGTTGGGCGATCTCCCGCGAGATGGACAGGCCGAGGCCCGTACCGCCGTACTTGCGGCTGGTCGTGCCGTCCGCCTGCTTGAACGCCTCGAAGATCACCCGCATCTTGCTCCCCGCGATCCCGATCCCGGTGTCGGTCACCGAGAACGCGATCAGCTCGGCGTCCGCGTCGGTGAGTGAACCGGCCTCCAGCAGCTGCTCCCGGATCGCCTGCGGCACGTCGTCGCGCGCGGGGCGGATGACCAGCTCCACCGAGCCCGAGTCGGTGAACTTCACCGCGTTCGAGAGCAGGTTGCGCAGCACCTGCAGGAGGCGCTGCTCGTCGGTGTGCAGCGTGGCGGGCAGCTCCGGGGACACCCGTACGGACAGGTCCAGGCCCTTCTCCGCGGTCAACGGCCGGAATGTGGCCTCCACGTAGTCGACGAGCTGGACGAGCGCGATGCGCGTCGGTGAGACGTCCATCTTGCCCGCCTCGACCTTCGACAGGTCCAGGATGTCGTTGATCAGCTGCAGCAGGTCGGAGCCGGCCCCGTGGATCGTCTCGGCGAACTCGACCTGCTTCGGGGTGAGATTGCCGTCCGCGTTGTCGGCGAGCAGCTTGGCCAGGATGAGCAGCGAGTTCAGCGGCGTACGCAACTCGTGCGACATGTTGGCCAGGAACTCGCTCTTGTAGCGCATCGACACCGCGAGCTGCTCGGCGCGCTCCTCCAGGACCTGCCGCGCCTCCTCGATCTCGGTGTTCTTCACCTCGATGTCGCGGTTCTGCTGGGCCAGCAGCTCGGCCTTCTCCTCCAGTTCGGCGTTGGACGCCTGGAGGGCCTTCTGCCGGTTCTCCAACTCGGCGGAGCGCTCGCGCAGTTGCTCGGTCAGCTCCTGCGACTGCTTCAGCAGCACCTCCGTCTTGGTGTTGACGGAGATGGTGTTGACGCTGGTCGCGATCATCTCGGCGATCTGGTTGAGGAAGTCCTTCTGGATCTGCGTGAAGGGCGTGAACGAGGCCAGTTCGATCACGCCGAGCACCTTGCCCTCGAACAGCACCGGCAGCACGATCACCTGCGCGGGCGGCGCCTCGCCGAGCCCGGAGGAGATCTTCAGATAGCCGCTGGGCGCGTTCTCCACGAGGATCGTGCGCTTCTCCTGGGCGGCCGTGCCGACCAGCGCCTCACCGGGCCGGAACGACGTCGGCATGGAGCCCATCGAGTAGCCGTACGAGCCCAGCATCCGCAGTTCGTACTGGTCGTCCTTGCCCGCTGTGTCGGCCGGCTGCATCGCCAGGAAGAACGCCCCGTGCTGGGCGGAGACCACCGGCGTCAGCTCGCTCATGATCAGCGAGGCCACGTCCTCCAGGTCCCGGCGGCCCTGCATCAGCGCGGAGATCCGGGCGAGGTTGCCCTTGAGCCAGTCCTGCTCCTTGTTGGCGATCGTGGTGTCGCGCAGGTTGGCAATCATCTTGTTGATGTAGTCCTGAAGCTCCTGGATCTCGCCGGAGGCGTCCACGTCGATCTTCAGGTTCAGGTCGCCGCGGGTCACCGCGGTCGCCACGCGCGCGATGGCCCGCACCTGCCGGGTCAGGTTCCCGGCCATCTCGTTCACGGACTCCGTCAGATCCCGCCAGGTGCCGTCGACGTCCCGCACGCGCGCCTGGCCACCCAGCTGGCCCTCCGTGCCCACCTCACGGGCCACGCGCGTGACCTCCTCGGCGAACGAGGACAGCTGGTCGACCATCGTGTTGATGGTCGTCTTGAGTTCGAGGATCTCCCCGCGCGCGTCGATGTCGATCTTCTTCGTCAGGTCACCCTTGGCGATCGCCGTCGTCACCATGGCGATGTTGCGCACCTGACCGGTAAGGTTGGACGCCATCTGGTTCACCGACTCGGTGAGGTCCTTCCACGTACCGGCCACGCCCGGCACATGCGCCTGACCACCGAGGATGCCGTCCGTGCCCACCTCACGGGCCACCTTGGTGACCTGCTCCGCGAACGAACTGAGCGTCTTCACCATGGTGTTGAAGGTGTCGGCGAGCTGAGCCACCTCACCGCGCGCCTCGATCGTCACCGTGCGCGTCAGGTCACCGTTGGCGACGGCCATCGCGACCTGGGAGATGTTCCTCACCTGAACGGTGAGGTTCTTGGCCATCAGGTTGACGTTGTCGCTGAGGTCCTTCCAGATGCCCGTGACGCCCGGCACATGCGCCTGGCCGCCCAGGATGCCCTCGGTACCCACCTCGCGCGCGACCCGGGTCACCTGGTCGGCGAAGGACGACAGCTGGTCGACCATCGTGTTGACGGTGGTGACGAGTTCGAGGATCTCGCCCTTGGCGTCGACGGTGATCTTCTTCGACAGGTCGCCCTTGGCGACGGCGGTGGTGACGTGGGCGATGCTGCGCACCTGGACGGTGAGGTTGTTCGCCATGAAGTTGACGGACTGGGTGAGGTCCTTCCAGGTGCCGGAGACACCCTGCACCTCGGCCTGGCCGCCCAGCTTGCCCTCGGTGCCCACCTCGCGGGCCACCCTGGTGACCTCCTCGGCGAACGAGGACAGCTGGTCCACCATCGTGTTGAGCGTGTTCTTCAGCTCCAGGATCTCGCCGCGCGCGTCCACCGTGATCTTCTGCGACAGGTCTCCTCGCGCCACCGCTGTGGCGACCTGGGCGATCTGCCGCATCTGAGCCGTCAGGTTGCCGGCCATGCCGTTCACGGAGTCCGTCAGATCCCGCCACACACCGGCCACGCCGGGCACCTGCGCCTGACCGCCGAGCCGGCCCTCCGTACCCACCTCGCGGGCCACCCGCGTCACCTGGTCGGCGAAGGCCGAGAGCTGGTCCACCATCGTGTTGACGGTGTTCTTCAGCTCCAGGATCTCCCCGCGCACATCCATGGTGATCTTCTGCGACAGGTCGCCGCGTGCCACGGCAGTCGTCACCTGGGCGATCTGCCGCACCTGAGCGGTCAGATTGCCCGTGATGGAGTTGACGGCGTCGGTGAGTTCCTTCCACGTACCGGAGACACCCTCAACGCGCGCCTGCCCGCCGAGCCGCCCCTCGGTGCCCACCTCCCGGGCCATCGTCGTGACCTGGTCGGCGAACGACGACAGCTGGTCCACCATCGTGTTCACGGTGTTCTTCAGCTGGAGCATCTCGCCGGAGACGTCCACCGTGACCTTCTGCGAGAGGTCACCATTGGCGACCGCCGTCGTCACCTGGGCGATGTTCCTCACCTGTCCGGTGAGGTTGCGGAACGCCGTGTTGACGGAGTCCGTCAGGTCCTTCCAGGTCCCCGCGGCGCCCGGCACCTGCGCCTGACCGCCCAGCTCACCCTCGTGACCGATCTCCCGGGCGACTCGCGTCACCTCGGAACCGAAGGCGGACAGCTGGTCCACCATGCCGTTGACGGTGTTCTTCAGCTCCAGCATCTCGCCGGCCACGTCCACGGTGACCTTCTGCGAGAGGTCACCATTGGCGACGGCCGTCGTCACGGCGGCGATGTCCCGCACCTGTGTGGTGAGGTTCCGGAACACGGTGTTGACGGAGTCGGTCAGGTCCTTCCAGGTGCCCGCCGCACCCGGCACGTTCGCCTGCCCGCCGAGCCGCCCCTCCGCACCGACCTCGTTGGCCACGCGCGTGACCTCGTCGGCGAAGATCCGCAGCGTCTCGGTCATCTGGTTGATGGTCTCGGCGAGCTGCGCGACCTCACCGCGCGCCTGCACGGTCACCTTGCGGGAAAGGTCACCGTTCGCGACCGCCGTCGTGACCTCGGCGATCCCACGCACCTGGGCGGTGAGGTTGCCGGCCATGGTGTTGACGGAGTCCGTGAGCTCCTTCCACACACCGGCCACGCCGGGCACCTGCGCCTGCCCGCCCAGCTCACCCTCGGTACCCACCTCGCGCGCGACCCGGGTCACCTCCGAGGAGAACGCGGAGAGCTGATCCACCATCGTGTTGACGGTTTCCTTCAGCTCCAGCATCTCGCCGGCCACATGAACCGTGACCTTCCGGGACAGATCGCCCTTCGCGACCGCCGTCGTCACCAGCGCGATGTCCCGCACCTGGGCGGTCAGCCGGTAGGCCATCGTGTTGACGGACTCCGTCAGGTCCTTCCATGAACCGGACATACCGCGCACCTGGGCCTGCCCGCCCAGCTTGCCCTCGGTGCCCACCTCACTGGCCACCCGCGTGACCTCGTCGGTGAACGTCGACAGCTGGTCGACCAGGTTGTTGACGGTCCGCCCGACCTTCAGGAACTCCCCGCGCAGCGGATGCCCGCTCCCGTCGGGCGCGTTCGTCCGCAGCTCCATGCGCGGCGACAGATCGCCCTCGGCCACCGCGGACAGCACCCGGCTGACCTCGGACACCGGCCACACGAGATCGTCGACCAGCGCGTTCGAGGCGTCGATCGCGGCCGCCCAGGACCCCTCACAAGCCGCCGTTTCCAGCCGTTCGGTGAGTTTTCCCTCACGTCCCACCACGCGCCGCACCCGCGACAACTCACCCGTAAGGTGCATATTGCGGTCGGCGACCTCGTTGAAGACGGCGGCGATCTCCGCCATCACGCCGTCCCCGGACACCGTGAGCCGCTTGCGGAAGTTGCCGTCCCGCATCGAGACCAGAGCCGCCAGCAGCCGGTTCAGGGCGGCCGTGTCCACCTCAGTGGTCCCGTTCCGATTGCTCGGGGACTGTCCGCCCTTCGCGCGCGGCTTCGTGCCCCGCGTCGCTGCGCCAGACTCCACTGTGTCCCTCCCGCAGGGGTCGACCATTGCTGCTGTGCTCGGCTACTACTGCTCGGCGTACCGATTACTACTGCGTATCCGCACCCGGTGATACCAGCCGTCAATCTCACCAGGAGGTACCGGACCACACCAGGGGCTGCTGCCCGCCGTACACGCATCACACTCGCCGAGTCCGGACCTCCACAAGAGCCTGCCCAGTGTTTCACCCCGGCCGAACCAGGCCATAACAGTTCGGCAGCTTCGCACATCGTCCGCACACCCTCCGGACGGAAACACTGCAGACCGGCATCCGCATGAACCGCGAAGGTAAGTAACCTTGCATGCGGCTGTCCAGCCGCACCGGTTCCGTCCGGCCTGGGCGGTGGCACGAGAACGAGCGGGCATCGGAGGGGCGGCCGCACACATGACCACCGGACTGATCCCGGGGGGACAGCCCCCGGAACCCCGGCCGACGAGCGGCCTGCCGTCGCAGACGCGACGCGAGCCGGTCGGCCCCGCAGCCCAGGACGTCGAAAGCAGGTCGAGGAGTTCTGTGATCACCGCGCGCGCGGCCGCCAGCTTCGAGCCCGTCGGGCGCTCGGTCGCCTCCGCGCGCTCCTTCGTCCGCGACACGCTCCAGGGCTGGGGATACGCCGACATCGTCGACGACGCCGTGGTACTCACCAGCGAACTCGTCACCAACGCCGTCGTGCACGCCGGCACCGCCGCCGACGTCCTGTGCCTGCGCCTCGACGACGGCGTACGCATCGAGGTCGCCGACCACTACCCGGAACGCGAAGTCCCCCTCCAGGGCTCCGCCGTCAACATGGGCAGCCCCGACCGCGAGGGCGGCCGCGGCCTCCAGCTCTGCGCGGCCCTGGCCGGCCGCTGGGGCGTGGACTACACACCCACGCACAAACAGGTCTGGTTCCAACTCGACCTGCCCGCACGCGCCGTGGGCACCCGCACCGCCGGCCCGTCCCTCCCCGCCGACCTGCTCCCGCTGGCCGACGGCCGCGTCCGCGTCGCCGTCATCCAGATCGACCGCAACGGCTCCATCACGGCCTGGAACGAAGACGCCGAGGAACTCTTCGGCTACCAGGGCGAACAGGTCACCGGCAAACCCCTCACCGACCTCGCCGCCTGGCCACACACCCCGGGCACCAGCACCGGCATCGCCGAGGCACTGCAACTCTCGCGCTGGGAGGGCAGTTACGGCATCCGCGACGCCGCCGGCCGGGTCGTACCGGTGTACGCCTCCCACCTCCGCGTCCGCGACACCGCCGGTGAGCCCTCCACGGTCTGCCTCCTCGTCCGCGACCACGAACGGGCCGTCCTGCAGACGCCGCTGCGCATCCCGGCGTCCGACACGAGCAGCTCATCCGAGGGCCAGAGCACCGACCCCTTCGAGGTGTTCATCGGCTCCCCCGCGCCGGACGACCTCGACGGCCTCCTGCAGCGCACAGTCGAACGCGCTCGCGACATGCTCGACGCCGACTCCGCGTTCCTGCTCCTCGCGACCGACGACGAAACGGAGTTGGAGGTCCGCGCCTCCACGGGCCTGCCCTCCGCCCGCCAGCGCTTCGCCCGCGTCCCCGTCGAGGCCGGCCCCGGCCGCTACGGCTCGGCCCGCATGCCGGCCGTCCACGACGACCTCACCGCCGTCCCCGGTGCCGTACCGCTCCTCAACGGCACGGGCATGCGCTCGGTCGTCACGGTCCCGCTCAAGGTCGAGGGCCGCCTCACCGGCTCCCTCGGCGTCGCCGCCGAGGCCCCCAGCAGATACTCCAACGAGGAGGCGCTGCGCCTGCAGTTCGCCGCCGACCGCATCGCCCTGGCCGTCGAGTCGGCCCGCCTCGGCGAACTCGAACGGCTTCGCCGCGGCTCGCTCAGCTTCCTCGTCGAGGCCTCCGATCTCCTCGCCGGCACCCTGGACCGTGACCAGACGCTCGCCCTGATGGCGCAGATGACGGTCCCCACCCTGGCCACCTGGTGCGCGGTCTACACGATCGCCGACCAGGCCTCGGAGCCGTATCTCTCGTACGTCCTGCACGAGGACGAGGAACTCATCGACGGCATCAAGTCGTTGCTGTCGAAGATCGCCCCGCCCGACCCGGTACCCACCCCCGGCGCCCGTGTCTGGTCGGCCCCGGCGGAAGCCGCCCACCAGGCCGCCCTGCGCACCTCCATGCGCAGCCTGGGCCTCGGCGAACCCGCCACGGTCAGCGGCGGCATCGGTACGACCCTGGCCACGGCCTCGGCAGTCGGCGGCGAGACGGTCGTCCTCCCCCTGGTGGCCCGCAACCGCGTCATCGGCATGCTGACCCTCGGCAAGCCCACCGACGAACACTTCCGCCAGGAGATCCTGGAACTGGCCGAGGATCTGTCCCGCCGAGCCGCCCTGGCCCTGGACAACGCCCGCCTCTACTCCGAGCGCACGGCCATCAGCCAGTCCCTCCAACGCAGCCTCCTGCCACCCGAACTCCCCCAGGTCGAGGGCGTCGAGGTCGAGGTCATCTACCGCGCGGCCGGCGAGGGCAACGAGGTCGGCGGCGACTTCTACGACCTCTTCCCCATCCGCGACGGCGCCTACGGCTTCGCCATCGGCGACGTCTGCGGTACGGGCCCGAACGCGGCGGCCGTCACCGGCCTCGCCCGGCACGCCCTGCGCCTGCTCGCCCGCGAGGGCCTCAGCGGCCCCGCGGTCCTCCAACGCCTCAACTCCGCGATCCTCGACGAGGGCGCCCGCAGCCGCTTCCTGACCCTCCTGTACGGCGAGATGCGCCCGCAGGAGGACGGCAGCGCCGAGCTGAAGGTGGTCTGCGCCGGCCACCCGCTCCCCCTGCGTCTGCGCCAGGACGGCACGGTGGAGACCGCCGCCGAACCCCAGCCGCTCCTCGGTGTGCTGGAGGACCTGGACCTCTACGAGCAGACCGTCACCCTCGACCCCGGCGACGTCCTCCTCTGCGTCACGGACGGCGTCACCGAGCGCCGTGAGGGCAGCCGCATGCTCGGCGACGACGGCCTTGCCGACGTCCTCACCACCTGCACCGGTCTCACGGCGGGCGCTGTCGCGGCCCGCATCATGCGCGCCGTGGAACGCTTCGCCTCGGACGCCCCCTCCGACGACATGGCGATCCTGGCGATGCGCGTCCCGGGTCTCCACAACGGTCTGAGCAACGCCTGAAATAAGGGCAGAACAACCAAAAGGCCTCCGCCCTTTCGGGCGGAGGCCTTTTGCATCGGAGCCCCCAAACGGAATCGAACCGTTGACCTTCTCCTTACCATGGAGACGCTCTGCCGACTGAGCTATAGGGGCCGGTCGCCTTGCCGAGGTTTCCCCCGCGGCAACGGAATAGATCATACCCTGAACAGACCCGTGCTCCCAACCACGATCGCCCGGTACCGGAAACGATCAGAAGGCGGGCTGCAACAGTCCCCCCAGGGCATTGCACGCGGACACGATCCGCTGCATGTCCCGCTTCGTCAAACCACCATCCACGGGCAGTGCCAGCGTCTCCGCGGCAGCCCGCTCGGTCTCCGGCAGCGAGACACACTGCCGAAACGCGGGCAGCCGGTGCACCGGCGTCTTCACCGGCACGCGACACTCAACTCCTCTGGCGCGCAGAGCCTGTGCGAACGCGTCCCGGTCCGGCCGCCCATTCCCGGGCACCCGCACCACGTACTGCTGATAGGTGTGCCCGACCCCGCCGTCCGGCGTGTAGACACCCTTCAACTTCGCATCCAGATAGGCGGCCCGCTGCCGACGCTGCGCGACCTCGTCGTACGGCGCCTCGGACTCCCCCTGCTCCAACACCAGAATCCCGTGCCGCTGCCCCACCGCATGCAGCCGCACGACATCCGCCGGCCGACCAAATCGGTGTACGGCAACGACCGCCACGGTACGCGGAGTCACGACCGCCTCTACCGCGGACGCGTCAAGGCAGTACGACGCCGGGTCTATGTCGGCGAACACCGGGTGCGCCCCCGCCAGGGTCACCGCTTCGGAGACCTCGACGTTCCCGAAGGCCGGCACGATGACCTCGTCACCGACTCCGACGCCGGCGGCCCTGAGCATTGCAGCAGTACCCATGCTGCGGATCGTGGTTGCGCAACGTGAACTTCAAGTGACGCAGAACAAAAAAGGGTTGGACCCAGAACCGAAGTTCCGGGTCCAACCCTCTAATAATTGTTCGGCGGCGTCCTACTCTCCCACAGGGTCCCCCCTGCAGTACCATCGGCGCTGTAAGGCTTAGCTTCCGGGTTCGGAATGTAACCGGGCGTTTCCCTCACGCTATGACCACCGAAACACTATGAAACTGACAACCGGAAACGGCTGTTCGTGGTTTCAGAACCAACACAGTGGACGCGAGCAACTGAGGACAAGCCCTCGGCCTATTAGTACCGGTCAACTCCACACGTTACCGTGCTTCCATATCCGGCCTATCAACCCAGTCGTCTACTGGGAGCCTTACCCCATCAAGTGGGTGGGAGTCCTCATCTCGAAGCAGGCTTCCCGCTTAGATGCTTTCAGCGGTTATCCCTCCCGAACGTAGCCAACCAGCCATGCCCTTGGCAGAACAACTGGCACACCAGAGGTTCGTCCGTCCCGGTCCTCTCGTACTAGGGACAGCCCTTCTCAAGACTCCTACGCGCACAGCGGATAGGGACCGAACTGTCTCACGACGTTCTAAACCCAGCTCGCGTACCGCTTTAATGGGCGAACAGCCCAACCCTTGGGACCGACTCCAGCCCCAGGATGCGACGAGCCGACATCGAGGTGCCAAACCATCCCGTCGATATGGACTCTTGGGGAAGATCAGCCTGTTATCCCCGGGGTACCTTTTATCCGTTGAGCGACGGCGCTTCCACAAGCCACCGCCGGATCACTAGTCCCGACTTTCGTCCCTGCTCGACCCGTCGGTCTCACAGTCAAGCTCCCTTGTGCACTTACACTCAACACCTGATTGCCAACCAGGCTGAGGGAACCTTTGGGCGCCTCCGTTACCCTTTAGGAGGCAACCGCCCCAGTTAAACTACCCATCAGACACTGTCCCTGATCCGGATCACGGACCCAGGTTAGACATCCAGCACGACCAGACTGGTATTTCAACGACGACTCCACACGAACTGGCGTCCGCGTTTCAAAGTCTCCCAGCTATCCTACACAAGCCGAACCGAACACCAATATCAAACTGTAGTAAAGGTCCCGGGGTCTTTCCGTCCTGCTGCGCGAAACGAGCATCTTTACTCGTAGTGCAATTTCACCGGGCCTATGGTTGAGACAGTCGAGAAGTCGTTACGCCATTCGTGCAGGTCGGAACTTACCCGACAAGGAATTTCGCTACCTTAGGATGGTTATAGTTACCACCGCCGTTTACTGGCGCTTAAGTTCTCAGCTTCGCCCCACCGAAATGGAGCTAACCGGTCCCCTTAACGTTCCAGCACCGGGCAGGCGTCAGTCCGTATACATCGCCTTACGGCTTCGCACGGACCTGTGTTTTTAGTAAACAGTCGCTTCTCGCTGGTCTCTGCGGCCACCCCCAGCTCCGGCAGCAAGTGCCGTCACCGGATGTGGCCCCCCTTCTCCCGAAGTTACGGGGGCATTTTGCCGAGTTCCTTAACCATAGTTCACCCGAACGCCTCGGTATTCTCTACCTGACCACCTGAGTCGGTTTAGGGTACGGGCCGCCATGAAACTCGCTAGAGGCTTTTCTCGACAGCATAGGATCATCCACTTCACCACAATCGGCTCGGCATCAGGTCTCAGACACATGCCAGGCGGATTTACCTACCTGACGTCCTACACCCTTACCCCGGGACAACCACCGCCCGGGATGGACTACCTTCCTGCGTCACCCCATCACTCACCTACTACCAGCTCGGGTCACCGGCTCCACCACTCCCCCTCACTCCGAAGAGATCAGGGGCGGCTTCACGGGCTTAGCATCACTGGATTCAATGTTTGACGCTTCACGGCGGGTACCGGAATATCAACCGGTTATCCATCGACTACGCCTGTCGGCCTCGCCTTAGGTCCCGACTTACCCTGGGCAGATCAGCTTGACCCAGGAACCCTTAGTCAATCGGCGCAAACGTTTCTCACGTTTGTATCGCTACTCATGCCTGCATTCTCACTCGTCAACCGTCCACAACTCGCTTACGCGGCTGCTTCACCCGGCAGACGACGCTCCCCTACCCATCACAGCAGCCGTTAGGCCTTATGCTGCAATGACACGACTTCGGCGGTACGCTTGAGCCCCGCTACATTGTCGGCGCGGAATCACTTGACCAGTGAGCTATTACGCACTCTTTCAAGGGTGGCTGCTTCTAAGCCAACCTCCTGGTTGTCTGTGCGACTCCACATCCTTTCCCACTTAGCGTACGCTTAGGGGCCTTAGTCGATGCTCTGGGCTGTTTCCCTCTCGACCATGGAGCTTATCCCCCACAGTCTCACTGCCGCGCTCTCACTTACCGGCATTCGGAGTTTGGCTAAGGTCAGTAACCCGGTAGGGCCCATCGCCTATCCAGTGCTCTACCTCCGGCAAGAAACACACGACGCTGCACCTAAATGCATTTCGGGGAGAACCAGCTATCACGGAGTTTGATTGGCCTTTCACCCCTAACCACAGGTCATCCCCCAGGTTTTCAACCCTGGTGGGTTCGGTCCTCCACGAAGTCTTACCTCCGCTTCAACCTGCCCATGGCTAGATCACTCCGCTTCGGGTCTTGAGCGCGCTACTGAAACGCCCTATTCGGACTCGCTTTCGCTACGGCTACCCCACCCGGGTTAACCTCGCAACACACCGCAAACTCGCAGGCTCATTCTTCAAAAGGCACGCAGTCACGAGACACAGCAAGCTGCATCCGACGCTCCCACGGCTTGTAGGCACACGGTTTCAGGTACTATTTCACTCCCCTCCCGGGGTACTTTTCACCATTCCCTCACGGTACTATCCGCTATCGGTCACCAGGGAATATTTAGGCTTAGCGGGTGGTCCCGCCAGATTCACACGGGATTTCTCGGGCCCCGTGCTACTTGGGTGTCTCTCAAACGAGCCGCTGACGTTTCGACTACGGGGGTCTTACCCTCTACGCCGGACCTTTCGCATGTCCTTCGCCTACATCAACGGTTTCTGACTCGTCCCACGGCCGGCAGACCGTGGAAGAGAGATCCCACAACCCCGCATACGCAACCCCTGCCGGGTCTCACACGCATACGGTTTGGCCTCATCCAGTTTCGCTCGCCACTACTCCCGGAATCACGGTTGTTTTCTCTTCCTGCGGGTACTGAGATGTTTCACTTCCCCGCGTTCCCTCCACTTGCCCTATGTGTTCAGGCAAGGGTGACAGCCCATGACGACTGCCGGGTTTCCCCATTCGGAAACCCCCGGATCAAAGCCTGGTTGACGACTCCCCGGGGACTATCGCGGCCTCCCACGTCCTTCATCGGTTCCTGGTGCCAAGGCATCCACCGTGCGCCCTTAAAAACTTGGCCACAGATGCTCGCGTCCACTGTGCAGTTCTCAAACAACGACCAGCCACCCATCACCCCGGACCAACAGACCCGAGTGCACTGGGACCGGCAACTGAGGAAAGTTCGTTCCCTCAGACACCCAACAGCGTGCCCGGCCGGCTCCCGTCCGGAGATCGTGCGTTCCACGCTCTTGCGAGCAGTACTAGCAGCCTCCGACCCGAGATCCTGG